>JBCDGJ010000020.1:0-41983 GCA_038757945.1 Pseudomonadota bacterium | reverse complement strand
TGTGGCGGGCATCAGTGACCGCTACGTAGCCCGCACGGTGATTGCTGCCGCCGTGCTGGTGCTGCTGGCCTTCACCGCGCTGCTGCTGGTGTTCGCGCTGTTGGATGAGTTCGAGGATCGTAGCGCCGACTACGGTTACCAGCAGGCCATCGAATACGTGTTGCTGACGTTGCCACGGCAGCTCTATTCGGTGCTGCCCTACGCGGTGTTCCTCGGCAGCCTGATTGGTCTCGGCACCCTCGCGAGCTCGAGCCAGCTGGTCGCCCTGCGGGCGGCCGGCGTCTCGCCGCTGCGTGTGTTCCGTGGGGTGCTGTTTGCGGTAGCCGGCTTCATGGTGCTCGGCTATGCGCTCGGCGAATACTTCGCGCCGACCGGTGAGGCGCGCGCTGAGCTGATGAAGGCTCAGGCCCGTCAGGGCGGTGCCAGCGTTACGATCCGCCGCGGCTACTGGTACCGGGAAGGGCCGCTGTTCATGAGCGTCGATGGCTTGAGCGCCGAGGGTGAGCTGCGTGGCGTTCGCCAGTTCTGGTTCGACGGTGACGATCAGCTGGTGCGATCGCTGACCGCCAAGCGGGCGCGCTACAGCACCGGTGCTGATGGCGTCGAAGCCCGCGGCTGGATGCTGTACGACGTTCTTGAAAGCCGCCTTACACCGGACCAGGTCGAGGTCCGCACCTATCCGCAGCTGGCCTGGCCGGGCGCGGTGACGCCGCAGCTGCTCACCAGCAGCGCGCTGCTGGAGCCGGGCAAGCTGTCCATCTCGGCCCTGTTTGCACAGGTCGATTACATGGAACGGGAGGGCCTCGAGTCGGGCGTTTACGCGACGGCGCTGTGGTCCAAGCTGCTGCAGCCGTTTGCCGTGCTGGCGCTGTCGCTGCTCGCCCTCGGCTTCGTGCTCGGGCCGCTGCGCTCCGTCAGCCTTGGCACGCGGCTCGCCACCGGTATCTTCGCTGGACTCGGCTTCAAGTACCTGCAGGACCTGTTTGCGCCGATGACCCAGGTCTACGGAGTCCCTGCGCCGCTGGCCGTGCTGATACCGATTCTGTGTTGTGCGCTGGTCGGCTGGCTGGCGATCCGCCGGGCCTGACCGGTTGGATCGTCAGGATCCGCTCCACCAGCTGCCGCCAAGCTGCGGGTCGTAGTCGATGCGGCTGCCGGACAGAATGTCGGCCCAGCTGCGCTGATCGCGGTCGATCAGGATCCAGAAGTAGCCGAGGCCAAAAGCCAGCGCACCGAGCATGGCACCGAGCAGGCGGAGCGCCGCCTGGGTAAAGGTGATGGGCACGGGCTCGAGACGCAGCTTCCAGGCCACCATGCCGAGGGTCTGGCCGCGCCTCACCCAGGAGAACGCGAAGTAGCCGAACAGCTCCAGAAACAGCAGGGTCTGGTACAGCGCGCCAGTAACGGCAGAACCGCGCGCGAAGACCAGAATCAGGCTGGTCAGCAGCCAGAAGCCCGCGATCGGCAGAAGGTCGTAGAGCATCGATGCCAGGATCCGCACCAGGCCGGCGCGACGGCGGCGCGTAGCGGTCGCGGCTTGCTGCGTCTGGCCGGGGTCGTCAGTTGATGCCTGCTCGTTGCTCATGCGCTCAAGGCCTGCCGAGCAGGCGCGTTCCTCTGGGATGACTCGTTTGCCGCCCGTTCCGTGCGGGATCCAGGGCGCGACGGCGGGGTGGCACCGGGCCGGGCGGGCCGTTGCCGCGGAGCCGTTCGCCCGGTGGACTTGATTCGCCCGGTGGACCTAAAACGTTGCGACGGTATCGGCGACCCGCACGGAGCGGCCGCAGAACTCTTCGTGAATCATGGCGCCGAGCGTGTCAGCGTCACGGCAATTGGCCCAGGTTCGTTCGCCGCCGTCGAGCCGGCAGGCCAGGTGAGCGACTTCCGGACCCCTCGCGCCGTACATCACCGCATATCCTTCGACGGTCGCCGTAGTGGCAACGTCTCTAACCACCTCTCGCTGGGGCAGCGCATCCACCGCAGCCTGCAGATCCTCGTGCTGAAAGGGCTGCGACGGCGGTTCTGTGCCGTAGACGCCAAAGGCGTGTTTGGTCAGGTAACCACCGTTCGCCGTGACCAGCGCAGTGCCGCCAGGCTGCTCACGCAGCAAGTCCACCGTCCGCGCTATGGAGTGCATGACGTAGTTGTTCAGGGGTCCGCCGGCGAAAGTGAGACCTCCGGTAACCGTGAGCGGCCGCGTGAGGCTGAGGCCAAGCTCTCGTGCCGCGACCTGAACGGCTACCGGGAAGCAGCTGTACACGTCGAGCTGGTCCAGATCCTCCGGCGCCAGGCCGGCAAGCTCCAGCGCCCGGCGGCCGGCAAGGCGGATGGCCGGTGATTCGTAGAGCGTGTCGCGGTTGGATACGTAGAGATGGTCATGAGCGTCGGTGCCGACCTGCGGGTAGATCCACTGCGACTCCGGTATTCCGAGCGCTTTCGCTTTTTCGGTCGAGCAGAGAATCAGTGCCGCCGCCTGGTCCACGTTGTTGTTCGAGTTCATGAACTTGGGGTAGGGGAAAGACACCGGCCGGTTGTTTGGTCCGGGTGTGCCGATCTCCTCAGCGCTCAGCCGGTTGCGAATCCAGGCGTGCGGATTGTCTGCGGCAACGGCGCTGAAGCCGGCCCACAGGCGCGCAATGTGTTGCTGGTGTTCTTCGATACCGTGGCCGAGCGCATGGCGCAGCGCCGTCTCGAAGATGGGGTAGAACTGGATCGGCGCCTGGATCCCGGCGGCGATTTCATACTCGTGCCCCATCGGCTTGTCTTCGCCGATCATGCGATCCGGCGTGCCCTTGAGCTTCTGCCACTCCGGCCGCGTCCCCGCACGGCGGGCTTTGGCCTGCATGTTGCCGCACTCGGCCCCGGTCACGATGACGACCTCGTGCGTGCCTGCCTGGATGTCCAGGCAGCTGTGGTTGGTGACCGTCTGCACGTAGTTGCCGCCAAAGGGCGTCAGCACGCTCTCGGCGTTCGGCAGATCGAGCGCGTCGGCAACATAGCGCCCGGGGTTCTTGTAGGGCCAGATGCCGCGAATGACCCGCACGCTGGTGGCGTCCTTCAGGATTCCCGGGTTGCTGCTGTCTGCCGCCGCTGCCCGCACCGCGTCGATCATGAGGTCGGCGGGCTCTTTGCCGTCGGTGTAGTCGGCAATGCGTTGCTCGAGCTGAGCAACGCCGACGATGACCGGGGTTTGCATCAGCCCTTACCCCCGATGCTCGCGAGCGGTTTGCCTTCGGCGACCAGCTGTTCCAGCAGGGGGGCCGGCTCCCAGGCCGGGCCGCCGTAGATCTCCTGGAAGCGCTTGATTTCGGCGAGTACGTTGTCGAGACCCTGCTGCTCCGCCCAGAACATCGGTCCGCCGGTCACTTCCGGGAAGCCGTAGCCATTCAGATACACGATGTCGAGATCACTTGAGCGCAGGGCGATACCTTCTTCGAGGATCTTCAGGCCTTCGTTGACCAGCGGATAGAGGCAGCGCTTGAGCACTTCCTCATCATCGATCTCGCTCCGTTCGATGCCGAGCTCCTGGCTCGTTTCCTCGACCAGGGCAATCACCTCCGGGTCCGGCTGCCCGGCACGGCTGCCCTCTGGATAGATGTAGAACCCGCGCGACGTCTTCTGGCCGAACCGCTCCATCTCGCACAGCTTGTCGGCCACCCGGGCCGTGATCGGCACATCCTCCGGGGCCACTTTCGCCAGCTTTCGGGCGCGCCAGCCGAGGTCGAGACCGACCAGATCATTCATCTGGAATGGCCCCATGGGCATGCCGAAGGTGTTCATGACCGAGTCCACCTGGTAGGGCGTTGCACCCTGCAGGATGATCTCGCCCGCCTGTCGCGTGTACTGGCCGAGCATGCGGTTGCCGATGAACCCGGGTGCGTTGCCGGACAGCACCGGTACCTTGCGCAGCCGCTTGCCGAGCTGCATGGCCGTCGCGATGACGTCCTTAGCGGTCTTTTCGCCGCGCACTACCTCCAGCAGGCGCATGACGTTCGCCGGGCTGAAGAAGTGCATGCCGATGACGTCCGCGGGCCGTTTGGTGGCTGCGGCGATGGCGTCGACGTCGAGCGCCGAGGTATTGCTGGCGAGAATCGCGCCGGCTTTGGCCACGCTGTCCATCTTGACGAAAGTTTCCCGCTTGACGTCCAGGTTTTCGTAGACCGCTTCGATGACCAGATCAGCGGTGCCAAGATCGTCGTAGCTGAGCGTTCCGGTCAGCAGCCCCATCCGTTGGTCGACATCGGCTTCCGTCATGCGGCCACGGCTCACCTGGATGTCGTAGTTCTTCTTGATCACACCGAGACCACGATCCAGGGCCTCCTGGTTCATCTCCAGCACGGTGACGGGAATGCCGACATTGACGAAGCTCATGGCGATGCCGCCGCCCATGGTGCCGCAGCCGATGACAGCCGCGGTCTTCACTTCCCGGGGTGGCGTATCGCGCGGCACGTCGGGCACTTTGGTGACCTCGCGCTCGGCGAAGAACACGTGGATCAGGGCTTCGCGCTGCGGGTGCCTGAGGCACTGGCCAAAACGATCGGCCTCGATCGCCATACCGGCATCGAAATCGCTTTCGGTCACCGCGGCTTCGACGCATTGAATGATCATTTCGGGCGCGAAACGACCGCGCATCTTTCTGGCTGCCAGCTTGCGCGCCGCGTCAAATACCTCCGGATTGTCGCGATCCGCTTCGACCATGCTGGTTTCATTGCGAATCTTGCGGGTCGGGCTGCCCCGGGCGATCAGATCGTCGACGAAGGCCGTAGCGCCTTCGAGCAGGTCGCCATCGATCACCGCGTCGACGATGCCGAGTTCCTGTGCAGCTGGTGCAGGAATCGGGTCACCGGTGAGGATGAAGTTCAGCGCCTTTTCCGCGCCGATCAGGCGCGGCAGCCGCTGCGTGCCGCCGGCGCCGGGCAGGAGCCCGAGCTTGACCTCCGGCAGGCCGACCGGCGCCGTTGGTGCGGCGACGCGGTAGTCACAGCACAGCGCAACTTCGAGTCCGCCGCCGAAGGCCGTGCCATTCAGCGCCGCGACGATCGGCTTGTCGCTGCTCTCCATCAGCTTCAGGACCTCATGCAGGCTTGGTCCCTCGGCCTCGCCGCCGAACTCGGAAATGTCGGCGCCGGCGATGAAAGCGCGGCCCGCGCCGGTGAGGATGATGCCCTTCACGGCATCGTCTTCGAGGGCGCGACGGACACCCTCGTCAAGCCCGACACGAACGCCGCTCGAGAGCGGGTTGACGGGTGGATTGTCGACGGTCAGCAGTGCGATGTGGCCGCGGCCTTCGTAGTGAACGGTGCCTTTCATGAGAGCTCCCCTGATAAATTCGGGGCGCAGTATCGCTATTTATCGACCCCAAGCTCAAATCCGTTCAGCGCTGCGACAGGTTGCGTTCAGGCAGCGGACAGACTGGGTTCAGGGGGGATTAAAGGGCCGGACGCTAGGGTGGTTACAAGCCTGGAATGACCCAGGACGACAGAGGAGATGCCCATGAGCACCACCAGACCAAGATCCCGCACTGCGGCCCGCCTGCTTCCGGCCCTGGCGCTGACGGCGCTGTTTGGTGCCGGCGTGGCTCAGGCACATCCGCCGGTGATCGGCAAGATCGCGCATCATCATCACGATGCGCCGTTCTCGGGCAACAGCGGCTGGAACTTCAGCTTCAACAGTGTCGTCGGTCCGTTCCACGGCCTCTACTTCGGCACCTACGGGCAGCCGCTCTCGTTCCACGAGTGGCGCCGCCTGGAGCGGCAGCATCGGCGCTATGTCCAGGGCGTCCGGCATCTGCCGCGGCACCAGCGCCTGCGGCGGCTGGAACGGGGCTATGCACGGTACCTGCGGGACTTTCATCGCTACGACCGGCATCGCCTGCAGCGACAGTGGCGTCGTGCCCATCGCCACAGCTATCGCCGTGACCTGCTCGCCGAGCATCGCGCCCGTCGCTTCGACAACCGCGTGGAGCGGCGCATCGAGCGGAAGGTGGAACGCCGGGTCGAGCGCCGGCTCGCGCAGCGCGAACGGGAAGCCCGGGAAGCGCGTCGGGAGCGGCGCGAGTACCGCCGCGACGCACGTCGTGATGAGCGGCGTGACGACCGCCGTGACCGCCGTCAGGACCGGCGTCGCGACAGCTGAAGCGCTCCGGGCCGCACCAGCGGCAGACGGATGCTGAAAGTAGCGCCGGCGGCCTCCGGGTTCGCCGGCGCCAGCTCGAGTTCACCATCGCCCTGCGCCAGCAGCTTACGCGCGATGGTCAGCCCGAGACCGGTGCCCCCGACCGCGCGACGGGTGGTGAAAAACGGTTCGAAAACCCGCGCCCGATTGCCTTCCGAGATCCCCTCACCGTTATCGCTGACCGTCAGCTGTAGAACCGCTGTGTCCGGCTCGGCTGCGAGCGTGAGCCTGGTTGCGCCATGCCGACGGGCGTTGTCCGCCAGGCACTCGAGGGCCGCCAGCAGAGCGTCCGGCGTGCCGCGCACGGTCGGTAGTGGTACCTGCTCCCGCAGATCGATGCGTAGGGTCGCGTCCGACAGATCCGTCGCTGCCTGTTCCAGCACCGGTGCCGGGTCGTAGCTGTTGCGCGCCGCGGGCGGTGCAACCTCCGCCCGGGTCAGATCGAGCAGGCGCTGCGTCAGGCGCTGCAGCCGCTCGGTGTCGCTCGAAATGTTGTCGAGGAAGCGTTGCCGCTGCGGCGCGTCCATGGCGTCGCCGTGGTCGTTCAGCACCTCGACTGCCCCGCGGATGCTGGTGATCGGCGTCTTGAACTCGTGCGAGACGTGGCGCGAGAAATCTTCCAGGGCGGCGGCACGCTGCTCCAGCCGTTCGGTCATTGCCAGGATGCCCTCCTGCAGCTTTGCAACCTCGAAGGTGCGCGCGCTGATCAGCGGCTCGAGCTTTGATGCGTCGCCATCGGCGATCCGCTCTGCCCGTGCGGCGAGCTGGGCGATCGGGCGGGTTACCAGCCGGCTGGCAAACAGCGACATCATCCAGGTCAGGATCAGCAGGGCCGCAAAAGCCTGGACCAGGAGCCAGCGCTTGGCGTACAGCGCCTGCACGATGTTCGGCGGCGTGCGCGACAGCAGCACCGTGCCGACCAGACGTTGATGCAAAATGATCGGATTGGCGACAAAAACGCGTACATCGCTGGTGCGGCTCAGCGAATCGATGGACAGGCCGTCGCTCTGATCGGCCCGCCGCCGCAGCCGGCTCGCATGCTCTCCGCGCAGGGCGCTGCGCACCTCTTCGCTGATGCTGATGAGCTCGCCGGTATCGGTGCCGGTAGTCGCGACGATCACGCCGTAGGCATCGGTAACGCGAATGCCGGCCAGGGTCACCGCCTGGGCATCCTTGAGCATCGGTACCAGGCGATCGCCGACGGCATCGGCCAGGGGCAGCGCCGGTCGGCTGCGCCGGGCATCGGGGAAGGGCGCCAGCACCGGTGAGCTCGCGAGATCCAGCTCCGGGCTGTAGACCCGCCAATCGGAGCCGGTCAGCGACTCCGGTGCGCCGATCAGCTCACGCCCGGAGAGCGGCCAGGTCTGCGGTGCGGCTTCGAGCAGCAGCGAGCGGTACGCGGCCGCAACGAACGCGCCCTGGGCAATCAGTGCTGATTCCGTTTGCCGTACCAGGGCGCTCTCGTAGAGCCGCAGCACCTGAATGCCAGCGAGCGGCGACAGCAGGATCACGACGTTCGAGAGGATCAGCAGCGTTCGCAGCCGCGGCTTGGGCCAGCGCATGGGTTCAGTCGATCTGCAGACGGTACCCGACGCCGTGGACCGTCTTGATACCGGGTGCTCCCGCCTGGTTGAGCTTGTCCCGCAGCCGCCGGATATGGCTGTCGATGGTGCGGTCGCTGACCACCCGGCGGGTATCGTAGGCCCCCTGCATGAGCTGATCCCGGGACAGCACCTTGTCCGCGTTGCGGGCCAGGGTGGCGAGCATGCAGAACTCCGTGTGCGTCAGCCCGAGCACGGCGTCTGCGTAGGTTGCCTCGAAGGTGTCGGTGTTGATCACCAGCCGGCCCAGCCGGTACACGCGCGGCGTCTCGGCGCGATCCTGTTCGACGCGTCGCAGGTTGGCTTTGACCCGGGCCACGAGCTCCCGCGGGCTGAACGGTTTGACCAGGTAGTCGTCGCCGCCCATTTCGAGACCCAGAATGCGGTCGACCTCCTCGTCCTTCGATGAGAGAAAGACAATCGGGACTGCCGATTCGGCGCGCAGCTGCTGGCAGACCGCCAGGCCGTCGGCTTCGGGCATGAGGACATCGAGCACGATCAGGTCCGGGCGGTGCCGGTGATGCTGCTGCACGACTTCCCGGCCATCGGCGGCCTCCAACGTCTTGAATCCGGCACGTTGGAGGGCAAAACACACGACTTCCCGGATGTGCGCATCGTCGTCAGCTACGAGTACGGTCTGCATGACGCGCAGTATAACCGCGCCGTCGTGCGCGGGACCGGCCGCCCGAACACCTGCACGGTTTCTGCACCAGATTCCTCGGCTTCTCCTGCTTCCGACGGACAGCGCCGGCTCGTCATCCCGGGCCTCCGCGCTGTTCCCGCTGCGCTACCGTTGTGGCTCCCATGCCGGTGCATCCGCCAGCCGGGCTTCGGCAACGGCGATCCGCGGATCGCCGGCCGGCAGCGCAGCGGCAAGGACCGATCTGCCCTCCTCGAGCAACGCCAGGGCGCGGTTGCGCTCGGCGGTTTCACCGGACCGCAGCAGGCAGTCCCCGAGCGCGCTTTTGCCCGATCCGACGACCCAGTGATCAGCGCCGTAGAGGTTGGTGCGAATAGCCAACGATTGCTCGAGAATGGTGCTGCCCTCCGCGAACCGGCCGCTGCCGCAGTAGGCGGTCCCGGTGACGTTCTGCGCGTAGGCCAGCAACGGGTGTTGGTCATCGAGCGCCGTCTGCGCATCGCGCAGCACCGGTGTCATCAGCTCTGCCGCCCGCTCCGGGCGATTGGTGTCGTTGTAGAGAAAGGCCTGGGTAGTGCGCATCTGCAGCGTTTCCGGGTGCGCCGGACCGAGGCTGTCGCTCAGCAGCGCTACGGCCTCTTCGTAGAGTGCTTCGGCCGCCGCGTCGTCGCCCATACGGCTCAGCATCGATGCGAAGTTTCCTTTTGACAGCCCAAGCCTGGCGGCACCGACATCGGTTCGCTCGAGCGCGTCGATGCTCTTCCGTTGCAGCTCGACCGCCTCGTCGAAGTTTCCAAGGTTGGTCAGCAGGGTGCTCAGGTTCGACAGCGTCGTGGCATAGCCGGCAGGATCGTCAATACCCTGCTCGTAGAGCTCGAGGGCAGCGCGGAGCGCGCGTTCCGCCGCGGCACTGTTGCCTGCATATTCCTGTGCGGCACCGAGATCGTTGTACAGGCTCGGGAAGATCGGGTGATCGGGCGGCTTCAGTGCGCGCGCCAGCGCGATGGCCCGTTCGAGCGCTGCGGCAGCCCGGCTGCCGTCATGCGCTTCAAGCGCAATCTTGCCCGCCGTCCTGTGGCCTTCGAGGCCAAGTTCCGGGGGGAGCTCCGGGTGGGCTGCCGTGAGTCCCAGCGTGCGCTCGGCCAGCGGTTCCGCGGCCTGCGGGTTACCCCGCGCGACGAGCACGTTGGCCAGCGTGTTGGACAACAGTGCCTCCACCCGCGGTCGTTCCGTGAAAGTGGCTTCAAGCTCCTGCGTCGCGAAGGTCAGCAGATCATCGACGCTCTGTACCTGCTCGCTGCTGTTCCACGGATTGGGCGCTGCAAAGACCGAACCCAGGTAGTCCACTGCGAGCTCGGCAGTATCCCGGGCAGCTTCGGCCTGCCGTTGCTGTTCCAGGGCGTAGCTGCGCTGGACCAGCGCGACGGCCAGGCCGGCGATCACGCTCACGAAAACGATTGCCACGGCACCGACCGGCAGCCAGTTGCGGCGCAGGAAGCGGGACAGGCGGTAACCGAGAGAGTCCTGCCGGGCAACGACCGGCAGGCGCTGCTGGTGGCGTTCGATGTCCTGCATCAGTGCCCGCACGCTTGGGTAGCGGCGGTCCGGCTCCACCGAGGTCGCCCGGTTGATGATGGCATCCAGATCGCCGTTGAGCGTGCGGGCCAGCTCCGGCCGCGCGCTTGCGACGCGACGGCTGGCGCGCTCGCGAGCGGTCGAGTGCAGCTGCTGATCCATCTCCAGGGGGGTCAGGCCGCCAAAGTCCTGGAATCGTTCGTCCGTCAGCATCTCGTAGAGCAGCAGGCCGGCGGCATAGACATCGCTCTCGACCCCCAGCGGCTCGCCGCGCAGCTGCTCCGGGCTGGCGTAGGAGGGGGTCATCAGCAGGATACCGGTGGGGTCCCGCGCCGTGCCCTGGCTATCGGCGAGGGTTTTGGCGATGCCGAAGTCGAGCAGCTTCGGCTCCCCGGTCGCGTCGACCAGCACGTTGTTCGGCTTGAGGTCACGATGAATCACAAGCCGGCGGTGCGCCGCGTCGAGGGCATCGGCGATCTTCAGAAACAGCGTAAGCCGCGCGGCGATCGACGGCTGCGCGGTTCGCAGATAGGCATCGAGCGTCTGGCCGTCGACCCGCTCCATGACCACGTAGGGGGTGCCGTCGCCGGTCTCCCCGACATCGAGCAGGCGTGCGATGTTGGGATGGTCGAGCTGAGCCAGCACCTGCCGTTCCTGGTGAAACTGCTGTAGTGCCAGGGCCGAGAGGCCGCTCTGGCGCAGCAGCTTGATGGCGACGCGCTGCTCGATCAGCCCGTCAGCCCGGCGGGCGGCGTACACCAGTCCCATGCCACCGGCACCGAGCTGTTCTTCGAGCTCGAACGGGCCGAGCCGTTGGCCGGTCAGCGGGGCTTCCAGCGCCAGCGCCGCTTGCGGTACGAGGTTGCTCACCGTGCCGCTGGCGGTAACGGCTTCGGCGGCATCCAGCATGGACAGCAGGCTGTCGAGCTGCTCCGGCGGCGCTCTGCGTTGAAGGTAGGCGCGGCGTTCGTCCTGCGGCGTTTCCAGCGCGGCTTCGAGCAACTCGAACAGCGCTGCCGGTGCCAGCGTGCTGCTCATGGCGCTGGGCTCGGGGCTTCGGCCCTGGCTGGCCAGGCGGAAGCCTGCTGTGCTGGGTTGCGTTGGTGCATGGCACCACTATGCCGCACGGCGGAAGACGGTCAACGGCGTCTGCGTAAGTCAATTGCGAGACTGGCCAGGGGCGTTCCGCTGCCGCCAGCGGGCTTCGTGTTGCCGGCGTTCGGCGGGACGGTTGCAGAATTCTCCCTGCCCCGTACGCTGCTGCGGTGAGCAGACTCGAGCAACTCGTCGAAGACTACGCAACCGAACCGGTTCCGGAGTCGGCCACCTACAGCGGTTGGCGTATCGGTTTTGTGCTCGGCGGCATCGGCATCGCGCTGCCGGCAATACTGGCCGGCGCCGAAATCGGCTCGGCGCTGGGCTATGCGCAGAGTGCGCTGGCTTTCCTGGTTGCCGGACTGCTCGTTACCACCCTTGCGCTCGTGACTGGGTTCGTCGGCATGCGCAGCCGGCTGTCGACCTACATGATTCTGAAGTTCGCGTTCGGGCCGGTCGGTGCCGGCTTCGTCAACGCCGCTTTTGCTCTGGCGCAGTTCGGCTGGTTCGGCGTCAACGCCTACTACTTCGGCCTTGCCGCGGAAAGTGCGGCGGTGTCGACCCTCGGCCTCGCGTTGCCGGCGTCGGCCTATGTGATCAGCGGTGGCGTGCTGATGGCTGCTGCCACCGTGTTCGGCTACAAATCGCTGGACAAGCTCGCACTGTTTGCCTTTCCGCTCATGCTCACGGTGCTCGCCGCGATGCTGGCGAGCCTGTTCAGCGACGCAACGCTGGCCGAGCTGCTGGCGCTCGACGGCAGCGGTGATCTCACCTTCGCCCAAGCGATCACGGTGCTGGCTGGCGGCATCATCGTCGGCGTGGTGCTGGTGCCCGATCTGACCCGCTATGCGCGCGGGACGGTCGATGTCGTGATTGCAGTGCTGCTGGCGCTGGCGCTGGTGGAGACGCTGATTCATGTGGCCGCTGCCGGCCCCGCCCTGCGCTTCGGGGTACAGGACCCGCTCGCCATCCTGCTGCGGTTGGGGTTTGGCAGCTTTGCATTGCTGTTCCTGATATCCGCGAGCCTGACGACGAACGTGGTCAACCTGTACGGCTCGGCGCTGGCCCTGACGGCGATTCAGCCGCGGCTGCCGGAATGGGTCTACGTGATCCTGGCCGGAACGGTTGGCACGATATTGGCGCTGTTCGACGTGGGTGCCTGGTTCATCGACTTTCTGATCTGGCAGAGCGTGATTTTTTCCGCGGTGCTCGGTGTCTACGTCGTGGACTTCTTTGTCGTGCGCCGGGCGCGCTACGAGCTGGCGCTGCTGGCAACCCTGCCGCCGGTCTCGCTGCCGGCCTTCGCGGCCTGGATTACAGGCGCGACGGTTGCCGCGCTCTGTTACCTTGAGCTGCTGACGCTGACCGGCATGGCCAACCTGGACGGCGCGCTGGTGGCCGGTGGCTGCTATGCGCTCTTCGAACGTGGGATCGCGTCCCGCTGATGCGTATCGGCGTCGACGTCGGCGGCACGCATACCGATGCGGTGCTCATGGACGGCCAGCAGCTGCTGGCCGCGACCAAGCAGGCAACCAGCGCCGACATTGCTGCCGGGGTGCTCGCCGCCGTGCGCGAGGTGCTGAGCCAGTCCGGCGTCGCCGCGGCGCGCATTCAGCTGCTTACGCTCGGCACCACACAGCTCACCAACGCGGTGGTCGAGCGGCGTGAGCTCGAGCCGGTGGCAGCCCTGCGTATCGGTGCTCAGTCCTCCGCCGTTCTGCCGATAGCGGCGAAGTGGCCGGCAGAGCTGCGCACGGCGGCACTCGGTCACGCGGCCATGGTCGACGGTGGGCATGACTACAGCGGCGAGCCGATCGTTGCGCTGGATGAGCGCGCGCTGATCGGGCAGATCGAAGCCCAACTCGCGGAGGGCGTCCGTGCATTCGCCGTTACCGGGGTGTTCGCGACGGCGGTGCCTGCGGCGGAGGAACGGGCTGCAGCGCTCATCGGCGAGCGGGCGTCGGACGCACGGATCTCCCTCTCTCACCGGCTCGGCCGGGTTGGTCTCTACCAGCGGGAAAACGCCAACCTGCTGAACGCGACGCTGCTGCGCCATGCGGGCCGCGTATTCGGTGCCTTCGAGGCGGCCTTCCGCGCCCTGGAGCTGCGCTGTCCGCTGTTCATCAGCCAGAACGACGGCACGCTCATGGCCGCCGATTTCGCGCGCCGGTTTCCCGTGCTGACTTTCTCTTCTGGACCGACCAACTCCATGCGCGGCGCGGCCTGGCTCAGCGGCCTGACCGAGGCGATGGTGGTCGATGTGGGCGGTACCACGTCCGATTTCGGAATGCTCCAGGACGGCTTTCCTCGCCCTTCCGGCAGCGCGGTCAGCGTCGGCGGCGTGCTGACCAACTTCCGCATGCCGGATGTCGTCGCCCTCGGCATTGGCGGTGGCTCGCTGGTGACGGCGGACGGCGCGGCTGTGGGGCCGGAGTCTGTCGGCCATGCGCTGACCGAGCAGGGGCTCGTGTTCGGCGGCCACACGCTGACGGCGACAGATGTCGCGGTCGCCGCCCAACGGGTTCAGCTCGGTGATCCGGAGCGGGCAGCCGACATCGCGCAACCGGTCGTCGACGCCGCGCAATCCACGCTGCGCGCTCGATTCGAAGCAACGCTCGATCAGCTGAAGACCAGTGCGGCCGATCTGCCGCTCATCGTCGTCGGCGGTGGCGGGTTTCTCGTGCCCGACGCGCTGGCGGGCATCAGCGCCACGCATCGACCGCAGAATGCGGGCGTTGCCAACGCGATTGGCGCGGCGCTCGCGCAGGTCAGCGGCGAGGCTGACCGGGTCTTCCGACGCGGCGTCGAGGACCGCGCGACGGCACTGGCGGCCGCTCAGGCGCAGGCGCGTGACCGTGCGGTGCATGCGGGTGCCGCGGCGGCCAGCGTGCAGATCGTCGAGATCGACGAGGTCCCGATGAGCTACCTCGCCGAACCGGCCTCCGTTATTCACGTGCGCGCTGTCGGCGACGTCGACCTGGTGCGGCTGGTCAACGCCGGGAGGGTGCACGGTGCTGATTGAAGCGGCTGATGTCGAAGCGCTGGCGCTTGGCGGCGCGTTTCTGGCCACCGGTGGCGGTGGCGATACGCTCATCGGCGAGCTGTCGACGACCGCGGCGCTGGAACGGTACGGCCCCGTTCCGCTCATCGATGCCGCAGCGCTTGCAGACGATGCCCTGGTTGTTGCGGTGGGCGCCAGCGGCTCGCCCACGATCATGCAGGAGAAACCGGGCAACGGGCAGGAGGCGCGCTGGGCGCTGGCCGCGCTGGAGCGCCATCTGGGCCGGTCCGTTGATGCGTTGATCGCCTTCGAAGCCGGCGGTATGAATGCGCTGCTGCCGATCTACGCGGCTGCCGAGCGTCGGCTGCCGGTGCTCGATGCCGACGGCATGGGCCGGGCGTTCCCTGAACTGCAGATGGAGTCCTTCTCGATCTATGGGATTTCTGCGACGCCGTTGGCCGCGGCGGTAGAGCGGGGCGATCTGATGCTGCTGGACCGGATCAGCAGCTCCGCCGTCGCCGAACAGCTCGTGCGGCAATACAGCGTGGTCGCGGGCGGCGGGCAATGCGTCAGTGCCGAGCATCCCATGACCGGCGCGCAGGCCCGCGAGGTGTCGATCCTCGGCACCATTTCGCTGTGCCGTGACATCGGCCGGCTCCTGCTGCACCACGGCAATCGAATTGACGCGTTCGTCGATGATCTGACCCGGCTGCTCGCGGCCACGCATTACGGGGAGGTGCGGCCGCTGTATCGCGGCAAAGTCACGGATGTCAGCCGGCAGGTGCGCGATGGCTACGATTTTGCAGAGGTGCGCCTGGCTGCGTTCGGCCGCAGCGGAGCGACACCGGATCTGCTTCTGGAGGTCAAGAACGAGTACCTCACCGCGATGCTCGGCGATCAGCCATTGGCGCTGACGCCCGATCTGATCTGTGTGCTCGACAACGAGACCGGACGGCCGATCACCGCTGAAACGATCAGATACGGCCAGCGAGTCACCGCAATCGGTATCGGTGCCCCGGCGCTGATGCGCACGCCACGGGCGCTCGAGGTGGTCGCACCGGGCAACTTCGGGTTCGCTCAGGCTTACGTGCCCATTGAGCAGCTCCCGAAAAACAGTCAACTTTGACGGTTATTGAACCCCAGGCGTGAAACCGTAGACTTGGCAGTCCGAGAGAGTCCGGTGATGTCACCGGGAACGGCAAGCAGCAGAGGGTAGCTATGGCGGCGTTGAAACACCCGATGTCCGGGGCGATTTACCGAGTACGGGATGATGGCCTGGTGGACGTCGAAAACAATGGTCTGACCGGCGTATTCAGCTTTAACGGCCGGCATCAGAGCGGTGAGCTGACGGTTGCTTGCCCGCACATGCTGCTCTGGCTTGCAGGACCTCAGCTCCCGGCCAGCGCTACCCTGAATCGACGCCTGGCCAAGCCGGGCGAAATGAAAACTCTCAGCGAGGCAGAATCATGAGTGCAAAACCCGCAGCGCAGTCCAGCGGCATCAGCTACCAGGATCTGATTGCGTCCGATGCCGTGCCGCCGCCGGAGGTGCTGAAACTGACCAGCCGCTTCGAGTCACCGATCGTTTCGGTGCCGGTCGAGCGCTACACGACCCCGGCGTTTCACGAGCTGGAGATGAAACAGCTGTGGCCGAAGGTCTGGCAGATGGCCTGCCGGGAAGAACACATTCCCGAGGTC
Source organism: Pseudomonadota bacterium (assembly GCA_038757945.1). Classification (GTDB taxonomy): domain Bacteria; phylum Pseudomonadota; class Gammaproteobacteria; order Pseudomonadales; family Azotimanducaceae; genus CALHVX01. Next base: position 26,200 of record JBCDGJ010000020.1, on the reverse strand, counting down.
GGGGATTTCCACGTCTATGAGATCGGCTCTTACTCGATCATCGTGGTGCGGACCAGGGAAGGCATCCGCGCCCATCACAACGTCTGCCGTCATCGCGGCCGCAAGCTCTGTGATCATCATGGCCATGCGGCCAGCTTCATCTGTCCGTTCCACGGATTCAGCTGGAACACGGATGGCAGCCTGCGCGGCGTAACCTCCGACTGGGATTTCCCGCAGATCGACAAAGACGATTTTGATCTGACCCCGGTCCGGGCCGAGACCTGGGGCGGCTGGGTGTTCATCAACATGGACATGGATGCAGAGCCGTTGCTCGACTTCATGGGTGACCTGCCGGCCCATTTCGAAGTCTGGCAACCGGAAAACCGCTTCGTCGAGGCCCACGTGGCGAAGGTCATGCCGGCGAACTGGAAGCTGGTGCAGGAAGCCTTCATGGAGGCCTTCCATGTCATCACCACGCATCCGCAGATTCTCGAAGGCACCGGCGACGAGAACACGCAGTACGATGCCTGGGGCAACTTCTCGCGCGCCATCACGCCGAACGGCACGCCGAGCCCGCACCTGAAGCGGTCACCGAGCGAGCAGGAAAAGCTCGATTCGGTGATGATGAAGGATCTCGAGGCGCCGTCAGCGGTGGCTGTGCCGGAGGACGGCACAGCCCGCAGCATGCTGGCGAGCCTGTCCCGCGGCAACTACGAAGGCGTCGTCAAAGAGGGCGCTTCGCTGTCCGATGCCTGCCTGAACGACAGCATCTACTACACGCTGTTTCCGAACTTTCATCCCTGGGGTGGCTACGCGCGGATCGTGTACCGGTTCCGCCCTTACAAGAACCACCACAACAAGTCGGTCATGGAGTGCTTTTACCTGAGCCCCTGTCGTGACGACGAGCGGCCGGCACCGGCGGCGATGACCTGGCTTGAAGAGGATCAGGACTGGACCGAAGCGCCGCAGCTCGGAATGCTGGCCAAGGTGTTCCAGCAGGATTCGTTCAACCTGCCGAAGGTGCAGGAAGGGCTCGAAGCCGCGCAGTACGACGAGGTTGTGTTCGCCAACTACCAGGAGACCAAGCTCCGGCACTTCCACCACCTGCTGGCGAAGTACCTCTAGCGCCCGCCGGTCAGGCGCAGCTGCGATGGCGACGCTCAGTCGTCATCGTACGCGTCGTCTTCCTCCTCATAGTCCGAGTCTTCTTCTTCGATGGCTTCCATCAGCAGCCGTTGCTTCACGAGCTCGAGGGTACCCAGGAGCTCGATGTAGCTGGCCTCGGTTTCGTCCAGCAGGTCCTGCAGACGGGCGCTGAAATCAGTAATGTCGCGGCTCACCGGCAACCCTCCCCGGATTGTCACAGATTCATCAGAATCACATTCGAGCGGCGCTGCAGCCTGTCGTCGCAGCCCGTCACAGCCGAGCGGTTGAGGGGTGCGGCAGCCGGAGATGTGGTACCTGGGGCCGGGATCGAACCGGCACTCCCTCGCGGGAACCAGAGTTTGAGTCTGGCGCGTCTACCAATTTCGCCACCCAGGCATCGAGGGGGCGAATGATACGGCCCCCGGTGTGGGTGTTGGAAGTCTCGGTTGATCACTTTTCCGCTGCGGGTCAAGAGCTGCTGTCAGAACTGAGGGTTTTCCTCGTCGTTTACATCCATCGCGCCATGCATCTTGCGGAGTAGTCGATAGAGGTCAGCAAGATCTTCTGAGGACATGCCCTCAATGTACCTCTGCATCGTTGGAGCAATCCGCCCGATGGCAGTGTCTCGCGCCTTGCGGCCGGCCGGGGTGAGGAACACCAGCTTGCTGCGCCTATCCCGCGGGTTCTCGATAACGTCTATGTACCCACGATCCGAGAGCCTTGCGAGGCTGTTCGTCATCGTTGCTCGAGTCTGGTTCATTTGTTGTGCCAGACGCTGAGGTGTCTGTGCATCACCGTTCCGTACCAGTCGATTCAAAAGGCTGAAATGGGACATGTGAAGCTCGTTGTTCTGAGCTTTGTTGAAGTCGCCGGTACTCATCTGATGAACGATGTGCACTTCGGAGAGTATGGCGAACACCAGGCCCGCATCCTCCGTCACTACCTGGGCGTCCGTTTTTCCCTTCCGCTGCATCTGTTTGCTCGCCATTTCTTAGATATCGTACTAAATGAAGTCTATGTCAACGGCTTTTGGGATCGACACTGTCCAAATTAAGTTTGACGTCGTATTAACTAGTATGATGTCTTACTACATTCCAAGACGTCCTAGCTCATCGATTCGTTTTGGAGAAACCGGCATGGCTGTTCCGTTCCGCATTCGTCACTTCCTTACGGCGGTAGTGCTCTTCGCATCGTTGCCCGCTTTCTCGGAGGAGAACGAAGCAGAAGACTGGCAGCTTTATGACGACTTTCTTGCGCTCGGGGTGGTCAGCGTTCCGGAATATGAAGGGGCAGGCGATCCGCAATTCGTTCCGTTGCTGTTCGGCCAGATCACGTTCGCAGGCAGTCGCTACTTGGCTATCCAAGGGACTGGTGCTCAGCTGAATGTCCTTAACAGCACGAAGTGGGCGGCCGGACCTTCAGTCAACTTTGGCTTTGGCCGCGACGACGGCGTTGACAATGACGTGATCGCTCTTCTAGAAGAAGTTGACACGGCGATCGAAGTTGGCGGCTTTGTTGGTAGAACATGGCAGGGTTTGGGCCATCCGTCCGGTGCCTTGAGTGCGAGCGTAAACTTCGTACAGGACGTAGCTGATGCCCACGGTGGCTGGCAGGCTCAGGCGAACGTGGGCTACGCTCGGAGCTTTGGAAAGAAGTGGCGCTTGCAGACGAACCTCGGCGTCACATTGGTGGACGACAGTTTTTCTGAAACCTATTTCTCGGTTACTTCTGATGATTCTGCAGCAAGCGGACTACAGACCTTCGCAGCGGAAGGCGGCCTAAAGGACTACGGCGTAAACGCGATTGCGACCTATCGGTTCTCAAACCGATGGTCCGCCGTTGGCTTTGTGTCTTATCGAAGACTGGTTGGAGATGCCGTTGATAGTCCAATTGTTGCCGAGGAGGGCGATGCAAATCAGGTGATTTTGGCGTTTGGATTTGGCTATTCCTTCTAGCGCAGTTGTTTCTACTCGCCTCGCCTGTGCTTCCGTTTCAGGGCAAGCCGAAAATGAGAGAGCTCAACCTGTGCCTGTGATGGAACCTCACGTTCCTCGATTGATGACACGCCCAGCATTTCGCCTGCGGAGCTTGCCTTTGCCCACTCTACTCCACGTTGCTCAGGGGCAGTCACGTCGACGCGGCTTGCGCCCTGACCCCGCTCGAACTGCCGGTGGCTGTTGACTCCTGTGCCCTGGGTCTGACTTACGCAGCATCGATAGTGCTATGGCTAAGTGGCAGCGAACTCTTCCACGAGCAAGGCCTCTCTAGTGTTCAAAGTTGCGTCGACCCCGCGAGCTGTGACACTCCACTCGGTCTGCGACTCAGCCCGCAAGAGGTCACCTTTGGACTCTCCACATTGCTGTCCATAGACGCCATCTGGAGCCCTATGCAAAGATCCAAACGCAAAGATCTATCCGCAGATATCTATGCGCTGGCGGACCGCGCGCGCTTACGGCTCCGCGTGCGGCGTAGTTGGGTCGAGCAAGTCTCAGCTCTGTGGCGGGGATGCGGGGGAAGTCTGGCGCGTCCAGCAATTTCGCCACCCAGGCATCGGGATCGCGACCAGTTCAGAACTGGCCCAGCTCCGGAGCGCGAACCATCATCGCCTTGCGTCCAGCGATGACAGCTTTGAGAACCCGCAAGGACTGCGTTGCGCTTCGCCCGGTCGAGCCCGTACGCGTAGAATGCGCCGCCCAGGAACAGCGACCGCCCCGGAGCACACCGTCACCCCATGCCCTTGAGCGACTACTTCTACGATCTGCCGCAGGCCCTGATCGCGCAGGCGCCCCTAGCGGAGCGCTCCGCCAGCCGGCTGCTGGTGCTGGGCCCGCAGGGTAGCGAGCATCGGCACTTTGCAGCGTTGACCGAACTGCTCGATCCCGATGATCTCCTGGTGGTCAACAACACCCGGGTGGTTAAGGCGCGGCTGCCGGTCAGCAAGGACAGCGGCGGGCAGGGTGAGCTGCTGCTCGAGCGGGTGCTGAATGGACACGAAGCGCTGGCACAGGTGCGGGTAAGCAAGGCATTGAAGCCCGGACGACGGCTGGACAGCCCGGCGGGCGGCATCGACGTGCTTGGCCGGGATGGCGACTTCTATCGGCTCCGCTTCGATCGGCCGATCGCCGAGGCGTTGGAAGCGCACGGCTCGATCCCCTTGCCACCCTACATTGATCGCGCTGCTGCGCCGGACGATGCGGAGCGTTACCAGACCGTATTTGCTGCCGATCCCGGCGCGGTGGCGGCGCCGACGGCGGGCCTGCACTTCGATGATGCGCTGCTGGCGGCGCTCGACGCGCGCGGCATAGAGCGGGCCGAGGTCACGCTGCACGTGGGCGCGGGAACCTTCACGCCCGTTCGCGGGGATCCGGCGCAGCACCGTATGCATTCGGAGCGCTACGTGCTGCCCGCCAGCACAGCCGCGGCGCTCAACGCCTGTCGTACCCGCGGCGGCCGTGTGGTCGCCGTTGGCACCACGGTGGTCCGCACGCTGGAAGCGGTTGCGGCCGAACAGCTCGATTCCGACGGCACAGGCGCGCTGCGCGCGGCTGAGGGTGAGACAGCGCTGTTCATTCGCCCGGGTTTTCCGTTCCGGGTGATCGATCGGCTGATTACCAACTTCCATCTGCCGGAGTCGACGCTGCTCATGCTGGTCTGTGCCTTTGCGGGCTATGACCCGGTTATGGCGGCGTACCGATCGGCGGTGGCCGAAGGTTACCGGTTCTTTTCCTACGGCGACGCCATGCTGCTGAACCGAATGGCGGCGGCCGCCGCGGGAGCACGCTGATGTTCGAACGCCTGACAACCGACGGACAGGCGCGCCGCGGACGGTTGCATACCGGCCACGGTACCGTCGAAACCCCCGTCTTCCAGCCCTGCGGGACCTACGGCACGGTCAAGGCGATGCGCCCGGCGGACCTGGAAAGGGTTGGTACCCAGATGCTGCTCGGCAACACCTTTCATCTCATGCTGCGACCCGGGGACGAGGCCATCGCCGAGCTCGGTGGGCTGCACCGTTTCATGAACTGGTCGCGGCCGATACTGACGGACAGCGGTGGCTTTCAGGTGTTCAGCCTCGATGCGCTGCGCAAGATTTCCGAACAGGGGGTGGTCTTTCGGTCGCCGGTCAACGGCGATCGTGTGGAGCTGACGCCAGAGCGGTCGATGCAGGTACAGCACAACCTGGGCACGGATGTCGTCATGCAGTTCGACGAGTGCACGCCGTATCCGGCGACGGTCGACGCCGCCAGGGCATCGATGGAGCTATCCCTCCGGTGGGCGCACCGGTCGAAGGTCGAGCATCAGGCGCTCCATAAGCGCGGCGCGGGAATCGCAGACCCGCAGCGGAAGCTGTTTGGCATCGTGCAGGGCGGCATGTACGAGCTGCTGCGCGAGGAAAGCCTCGCTGGGCTCGTGGAGATCGGCTTTGACGGGTACGCCGTTGGCGGGCTGTCGGTCGGCGAGCCGAAAGCGGACATGCAGCGGGTGCTGGAACACATTGTTCCGCAGATGCCGGATGACCAACCGCGCTATCTCATGGGGGTCGGAACGCCGCAGGACCTGGTGCATGGCGTCGCGCAAGGCGTGGACATGTTCGACTGCGTCATGCCTACCCGCAACGGCCGCAACGGTTACGCGTTCACATCCACCGGGACGATCAAAATCCGCAACGCCCGGCACCGTCATGCCGACGTGCCGCTCGACGCCGAGTGCGACTGCTATACCTGCAGCAACTTCAGCCGAGCCTATCTGCACCACCTCGACCGGTGCGGCGAGATGCTGGCCGGTATGCTCATTACGGAGCACAACCTGTGCTTTTATCACCGGCTCATGAGCCGTTTGCGCGACTCTATCGAAAGCGGTACATTCCGCGAGCTCTCACGCTCCCTGCTTTCTGCCTGGGCTACAGAAACGGGGCGAAATCGGCCCTGACGGAATGCCGCTGGCACCGGTCGAGGCGCGGCCATCAGGGGTGCTCCAGCGTTTGGTGGCGCGTTTGTCACACCTCAGCTGCCCGGGCGCTAGGGCTTTTCGCCGCTGCTGTCTATCATCCCTGTAACGGAATCAACATCGGAACCAACCGGGCTCAATTTTCAGATCATGAAGTTACTCGCCGAACTCTTTGCTGCGACCGCTGTTACGCCGGCCGCTCCCGTCACCGTCGAAACTCCCAGCGATTGGCTGATCGCAGCGGCCGGACCGGCGGGTGCGCCGCCGAATGCGGGGCTGATCAACTTGATCATGATCGGCTTCATCATCGTGTTCTTCTACTTCCTGATCTGGCGCCCACAGGCCAAGCGACGTAAAGAGCACACCGCGCTGATGCAGGGGTTGTCGAAGGGCGACGAGGTCGTGAGTGCTGGCGGCATCGTTGGCCAGATCACCAAGGTCGAGGACGAGTTCGTCAAGATTCAGCTGTCAGATAGCGTCGAGATCCGCATGCAGAAGAGCGCGATCGGTGCGACGCTGCCGAAGGGTACGCTGAAGTCTCTGGACGGCAGCTGAGGTGGCGGAACAACCGCGGCTCGTTGGCGAAAGCCTGCTCGGTATGTCGGCCGGGCGCCAGCGCCCGCCAAACACCTACTCCCTTTTTACCTATGCCCTCATCGGCTTCGTGCTGCTGCTCGGCAGCCTGTACGCCGCGCCCAACCTCTGGCAGCCGGACCCGGCGCTGCAGCTCAAGGGTACCGAAGTAGAGCAGCGGGTCTCTGCTGCGCAGCTCGAAGCGGCGGGCGCTGCGCTTGCGGCGGCCGGTATCGAACTGCGCAGCACGGAGCTGAACGACAACGGGTCAGCGCTGATCCGGTTGACTGCCGATGATGATCAGTACCGTGGCAAACCGATCGTCGAGCGGGCGCTGAACAGCGGCGCTACGCAGCCCTACATCGTCGCCTTGAACCGCGCACCGACGACCCCGCAATGGCTGTCGGACATCGGTGGTAAGCCCATGCCCCTAGGCCTTGACCTGTCCGGCGGCGTGCACTTCCTGCTGCAGGTCGACATGGACAAGTTTCTCGGCGACCGCATGAAATCCAATGCGGATGCGCTGCTCGATCTGTTCGTCGAAAACCGGATCCGCTATGCGGGCCGGCCCGCTGCCTGGGTGCAGGATCGCGAGCTACGGATTGGCTTTCAGTCCGAGGACTACCGGGCCCAGGCGCGGGAGCTGGTCGGGCGGGAGCTCGACGGGCTGCTCGTCCGCGATGCTGAGATCGGCGGCCGCCCCGGCCTGCGCATGAGCCTCGATGAGGCCAAGGTGACCGAGCTCGAGGACTTTGCGATCACCCAGAACCTGCAGAGCCTGCGTAACCGGGTGAACGAGCTTGGCGTGTCGGAGCCGCAGGTGCAGCGCCTGGGCCGCTCGCGCATCGTGCTCGATCTGCCCGGCATTCAGGACAGCGCACGCGCCAAGGAAATCATCAACAAGTTTGCGAACCTCGATTTCCGGCTTGTTGCAGGGAACAATGCCCGGCCCTCGCAGACCGAGACGCTCGACTATGAAGGCCGTTCGGTGACGCTCGAGCGCGCCAACATCGTCACCGGTGACCAGGTGACCAACGCGGTCCAGAACTTCGATCCGGAAACGCAACAGCCGCAGGTGAGCATCACCCTGGATGCGGACGGCGGTCGGCGCATGAACGAGGTGACCCAGGACAACGTCGGCAACTCCATGGCCATCATCTTCAAGGAGCAGAAGCCCCGGACCCGGATCGAGATGGTCGACGGCGAGCCGGTCGAAAAGAACTACACGGTCGAGGACCGTCGGCTCATCAGCGTGGCGACCATTCAGTCGGCGCTGGGCTTCAACTTCCGCATTACCGGGCTAACCCTGGCTGAAGCACGGGATCTGGCCCTACTGCTGCGCGCCGGGGCGCTCGCGGCACCGATGTACATCGTCGAGGAACGTACTGTGGGGGCGAGCCTTGGCGAGGAGAACATCCGGCAGGGGCTCACCGCCGTGCAGGTCGGCTTTGGCCTGGTGCTGATTTTTATGATCGTCTACTACCGCTGGTTCGGTCTTGCGGCGGACGTGGCGCTCGGCTTCAACCTGGTGCTGCTCGCGGCCGTGATGTCACTGCTCGGCGCGACCCTGACCATGCCCGGCATTGCCGGGATCGTGTTGACCGTCGGTATGGCGGTCGACGCCAACGTGTTGATCTTCTCGAGGATTCGCGAGGAGCTGCGCGACCGGCCGCCGCAGCAGGCGATCTCCGCGGGCTTCGACCGCGCCTTCGTCACAATCCTGGATGCCAACATCACGACCTTCTTTGTCGCGATCATTCTGTTTTCCGTCGGCAGCGGTCCGGTCCGCGGCTTTGCGGTCACCCTGGCGGTGGGCATCGTGACTTCGATGTTCACGGCGCTGCTGGTCACCCGCGCGCTGGTGAACCTCATCTACGGTGGCCGTAACCTGAAGGGGCTGACGATATGAGCGAATCGAAAGCCACGCAGGATCGTTTCAACTTTGACTTCCTCGGCAAGCGCGTGGTGGCCGCTGGGGTGTCCATGGCGCTGCTGGTTGCCGCGCTGCTCAGCCTGCTGCTGCAGGGCTTGAACCTCGGGCTGGATTTCACCGAAGGCAGCGAGGTCGAGGTAGCGCTGGCAGATCCGGTGCCGCCGGAGACCGTACGGGACCTGCTCGATGGCAGCGGCTTCGCCGGCGCGGTGGTGCAGAACTTCGGGTCGGAGAGCGAGCTGCGGATCCGCATGCCGGTGCAGGACGGGGTTGAACAGGCAAAGATCGGCGATCGGATTCTCGAAACCCTGGAGGCCCGCTTCGACGGCGTCACCCTGCTGCAGTCGAACTACGTTGGCCCGGCGGTAGGCGAGGAGCTGCGCGACGATGGCGGTCTTGCCCTGCTCGCTGCGCTGATCGTCGTGATGATCTACATCCTCATCCGCTTTACCAAGCAGTTCGCGGTCGGTGCCGTCGCTGCGCTGGTGCACGATGTGCTCATCGTCCTTGGACTGTTCTCGGTGTTCCGCTGGACCTTCGATCTGCCCGCGCTGGCGGCGCTGCTTGCGGTCATTGGCTACTCGTTGAACGACACCATCGTCGTGTCCGATCGGATCCGGGAGAACTTTCGGCGCATTCGCCGGGCTGATTCGGTGACGGTGATCAACCGGTCGTTGAACCAGACCCTGGGCCGGACGCTGGTCACTTCGTTGACCACGCTGTTCGTGCTGCTGGCCCTGCTGTTTGCCGGGGGCGAGGTCATACGGTCCTTTGCGCTGGCGCTGACCTTCGGCGTGGTGGTCGGTACCTATTCGTCGATCTACGTGGTGTCGAACGTGCTGCTGTGGATGAGCATCAGCCGCGAAGATCTGCTGGAGCCGGTCAAGGAAGGCGCGGAAGAGGACCCTCAGCTGCCCTGACACGGGAGCTGTCGTTGCTGCTGACCCGACAGTGTCAGCGCTGCTCGGCGTAGATCTCCGTCGTCATGTGCGGCTTGATGGTCTGAATCATGGCGCTGAACAGCTTCCGGTTCGCTGCTACAACGTTGCCGCTCGTCAGATGCGCGTCGCCGCCGGCAAAGTCACCGGCGAAGCCGCCGGCCTCGGTGACCAGCAGCACGCCCGCCGCAACGTCCCACAGCGACAACCCGAGCTCGAACATACCGTCGGCCCGGCCTGCAGCAACGTAGGCCAGGTCCAGCGCGGCGGAGCCGAGGCGGCGAATGCCCACGCACTCGGCGGTGAAGTCCCCCAGCATGGCCATGTAGGCTGGATGGTGTTTGCGGATCGTGGCCGGGGGTATGCCGGTGTTCAGTACCGCCTCGTCAAGGCGCGCCGGGGTGGTAACCCGGATGCGCTTGCCGTTGAGCTGCGCACCGGCACCGCGGGACGCAACAAATTCTTCGTTGTGCACCGGATCAAGGATGACTCCGTGCTCGACGCGGCGGCCCTTCATGCAGGCGATCGAAATGCAGAAATGGGGTATGCCGCGAACGAAGTTCAGCGTGCCGTCCAACGGATCGATGACCCAGTTGTACTCGCCTTCGGGATAGATCTGTCCGCTTTCCTCGCCGCGCACGCCGTGCTCCGGATACGCCTGATGCAGGGCGTCGGCGATGATGCGCTCGGACTCGCGATCGATGTTGGAAACGAAGTCGTTGACGGCCTTCTGGTCCACGTCGATCTGGTCGAGGCGATCCATGGCCTGAAGCATCAGCGGGGCGGCCTGCCGTGCGGCGCGGAGCGCCATGCGTGCTTGCGGTTGCATGCGGGTGCCTTGCAGAAAATTGGCCGGCATCCTAGCAGCCCGTTGACAAAGTCTCGAATGCAGAGAGGTGCTGGCGTACGGGTATTCGCTGTGTGGCAAGAGGGACCCCCGCCGGCACCGTTCAGCACATTGCCAGGAGGTTCAACGACCGCGGTCGTGCGCCAGTACCTCCCGCTCCTCAGCAGAGCGGGCGCTCCCTGCGAGACCTGCGAGCATCGTTGCTCTCCCTGGCAATGTGCGCGACATTGCCCGCGGAGCGCGCCTTGTCGCAGCCCCCGCAGAAAGCGCTCTGCAACCGAGACTTTGTCAACGGGCTGCTCGCAGCGCGCGTATCGTTCGCAACAATCCAGAGCGCCGGAGATCTGACCCCATGCCGCAACCGCTAGCAGATGCCATTCGTTTCGTGCTGGTCGAGCCGGATCACCCCGGCAACATCGGTGGCAGCTGCCGGGCCCTGAAGAACATGGGCTTCGGGTCGCTGCACCTCATCAACCCGAAGCGCTTCCCGGATCCCCAGGCCGAGTGGCGCGCGGCGGGTGCACAGGACGTGCTCGATGCGGTAACCGTCCACGAGCAGCTCGACACGGCAATTGACGATTGTGCGCTGGTGGTGGGGACGAGCGCTCGTTCCCGCAATATCCCCTGGCCGGTGGTCACGCCACGTACGCTCGCCGAGCGCGTGCGCGACGAGCCGCCCGGCGGTCCCGTAGCGGTGCTGTTCGGGCGCGAAACCAATGGGCTCTATAACGAGGAGCTGCAGCGCTGCTCGCTGCATCTGGCAATTCCCGGCAACCCCGATTATCCCTCGCTGAACCTGGCGATGGCGGTGCAGGTCGTGGCCTACGAGTTTTATCTGAGCGGTGCGCCGACGATCGACTGGGCCGGCTCCGACCGCCCGGCGGCAACGGCCCGCGAGATCGAGCAGGTCATCGGCCACCTGGAAGCCGTGGCCACCGGCAGCGGATTTGTCGATGCGGCGCAGCCGGGACAGACCCTGACCCGTTTCCGGCGGCTGGTACACCGCGCGGCGCTCGACCGGACTGAGGTGGCGATGCTGCACGGCCTGTTCAAGCAGGTAGGTTATCCCCTCTCTGGCGCAAGTGGGGGGGCAAGTGCGAGTGCGGGAGCGGGCGAGGGGGCGGCCGCAGCCGCAACGGGGGTTGGTGCCGCCGGCGACGGGGACGGCACGGGCAAATAGTAGACCGTTTTAGTCGGGTATTGCATACTCCGAAGGATGCGCCGCGAGCACAGGAGCGGCTGCAACCGGAACGGATCATGCGACTGACCACCAAGGGCCGCTATGCGGTCACCGCCATGCTGGACATCGCGCTGCACCGTCAGGACGGCGCCATCAGCATTGCCGACATTTCGATGCGCCAGGGTATCTCGGCGTCTTACCTCGAGCAGCTGTTTACCAAGCTCAAGCGGGCGCAGCTGTTGCGTAGCCGCCGTGGTCCTGGTGGCGGCTATGAGCTGGCGCAGCCGCTCGACGGTATCAGCGTCGCGGCAATCGTTGCGGCGGTCGGAGATGGCGTGGACGCAACCCGGTGCCATGGCGCTGCCGATTGCCAGGACGGGGTGAAGTGCCTGACCCACGATCTGTGGACGGAGCTGTCGCAGGAAATCGATGGCTACCTGCGCTCGGTCACCCTGGAGCAGCTGGTTGCGCGCAGCCCCTCCGCAACGACCTCACCGCTTGCGGCGGAGCCGCATGTCAGCCCCGGGAACCGAATCGAGACGCTTACGCTCTAACCACCGGGTAGCAAGAGTTTTAACGAAGTGCCGAGCCGACCTCTCTACGCTGACTATGCGGCAACGACGCCCGTCGACGAGCGCGTCGCAGCAGCCATGGGCGCGTGCCTGACCCTGGATGGCAAGTTTGGCAATCCGGCATCGCGGTCCCACGCGCTGGGCTGGGAGGCCGAAGAAGCGGTGGAGCAGGCCCGGGGCACCATTGCCCGGCTGCTGAATGCTGATCCGCGTGAGATCGTCTTCACCTCCGGCGCTACCGAAAGCAACAACCTGGCGCTCAAGGGCGTCATGCAGCGCGAGCCGCATGGGCATCTGATCACCAGCGCGATCGAGCACAAAGCGACGCTCGATACGGCGGAGTGGCTGGAACAGCAGGGGTACTCTGTTACCTACCTCGAGCCCGATGCGGATGGGCTCATTCATCCTGAGCGGATAACTGCGGCAATCCGGCCGGACACGCGGCTGGTGTCACTCATGCACGTCAATAACGAGATTGGCGTTGCGGCGGACCTGCCCGCGATCGGAGCGCTGTGCCGGGAGCGGGACGTCCTGTTTCATACCGACGCGGCTCAGGGTTTCGGCAAGCTGCCGATCGACGTGCAAGCGGATGGTATCGACCTGTTGAGCGTCTCGGGCCACAAGATTTATGGCCCGAAAGGGGTTGGGATTCTGTACGTGCGGCGGGAACCGCCCCTGCATTTGATTGCGCAGATTCACGGGGGTGGCCACGAGCATGGACTGCGGTCCGGCACGCTGGCGACCCACCAGATCGTCGGTCTCGGCGCGGCGACAGCAATCATGGCCGAAGCGGGGGTTGCGGAAGCCGAGCGCCTCAGCGGTCTGCGGGAGCGGCTCTGGGCGGGGCTGGCGCAGATTCCCGGCACGGTGCGGCATGGCCATCCGACGCAGCGCGTCGCCGGTATCCTCAATGTTGGCTTCGCCGACGTCGAAGGCGAAACGCTGCTTATGGCTCTCGATGACGTCGCTGTGTCGAACGGCTCAGCGTGCACGTCGGCGAGCGTCGAACCCTCCTTCGTGCTGCGGAGCCTGGGCGTGCCGGATGCGCTGGCCCACGCCTCCCTGCGGATCTCCGTCGGGCGCTATACGACGCCGGCCGATGTAGATCATATCGTGGCGCGACTCACCGAAATCACGTCGCGGCTGCGCCGCGCAGCTTAACTGCGCGCCCACCGTGGGTCGCGTATACTCCGCGCGCCGTTTCCGGCCGGCGAAGCGAGCGAGTCTCACACCTCCGGCCGGGTGCAGAGAAAATAAATACGAAGATCAACGGTTTGGCACCCGATTTGAAGCCAGGTTTCCAAACCCCGAATCCGTGCGATGAAGGGTGCGAGGGGCCGGGACGCTGACGACGACGGGCGGTGCATAGCACTGGCCGGCCAGGGCAGGCCACCGATTAGCGCTATAGCGAGCTGGAGAGAATGATGGCGTCCGCGCAGACCACAGAACGTACTTTTTCGATCATCAAGCCCGACGCGGTTGCGCGGAATCTGATCGGCAAGATCTACGACCGTTTCGAGAGCAATGGCCTGGCCATCGTCGCTGCCCGCATGGCGCGCCTGACCCGTGAGCAGGCGGAAGGCTTCTATGCCGAGCACAAGGAGCGGCCGTTTTTCAACGATCTGGTTGCGTACATGACTTCAGGGCCGGTTGTGTTGCAGGTGCTCGAAGGCGAGGGCGCAATCCAGAAGAACCGGGATCTCATGGGGGCCACCAATCCCAAGGATGCGGCACCCGGCACGATTCGCGCTGATTTTGCGGAATCCGTCGAGGCAAATGCGGTGCACGGCTCGGATTCCCCGACCTCTGCCGAACGCGAAATCGCCTTTTTCTTCGGTGCCGATGAGCTCTGTGACCGCAGCTGAAGCCGGCGCCGCGAGCGAGCGGCTGAACCTCTACGGGCTCGATCGTCTGGCGATCGAACGCCTGTTTGCCGAGCGTTATGGCGGCAAGCCGTTTCGCGCGCGGCAGTTTTTAAAGTGGGTGTATCACCGCGGGGTGACCGACCCGCAGCAGATGACTGATCTGGCGCAGGCCATTCGCGACGATCTCAGCGCAACAACCCGGTTTGCGTTGCCCGAAATCGTTACCCGCGCCGAATCAAAGGACGGCACGATCAAGTGGGTGGTGCGCGTCAACGGCGGCAACTGCGTCGAGATGGTCATGATTCCGGAGAAAGGGCGCAATACGCTCTGTGTCTCGAGCCAGGCCGGCTGTGTGCTGGACTGCAGCTTCTGCTCTACCGGTAAGCAGGGCTTCAGCGGCAACCTCACCACGGCGGAGATTATCGGCCAGGTGGTCATTGCCAATGCCGACCTCGCGACGCGTGGGGAGTCGGTGACCAATGTGGTGTTTATGGGGATGGGCGAGCCGCTGTTGAATACCGACAACGTGCTGCCTGCGATTCAGCTGCTGCTTGATGACCTCGCGTTCGGGATCTCCAAGCGCCGGGTTACCGTGTCTACCGCCGGCGTGGTGCCTCAGATCGATGCGCTCGGGGCCGCAACCGACTGTGCGCTCGCGATCTCGCTGCACGCGCCCACTGACGAGCTGCGCAACGAGCTGGTCCCTCTGAACCGGAAGTACCCGCTTGACGTGCTGCTCGCTGCCTGTAACCGATACGTGGAGGGCCTCGGCGAGAAACGGGCGTTGACCATGGAATACACGCTGCTGGACGGCGTCAACGACGGCCTCGCAGAAGCTCGGCAACTGGCGCGGCTCCTGAAGAATGTGCGGTGCAAGATCAACCTGATTCCTTTCAATCCGTTTCCGGGCTCCGGCTACCGGCGTCCGGGCATGCGTCGGGTCCGCGCCTTTCAAACGCTGCTGCTCGATGCCGGTTTCGCCACGATGTTGCGGACGACGCGTGGCGATGACATCGATGCCGCCTGCGGGCAGCTGGTCGGCTCGGTGCGCGACCGGACCCGCCGTCAGGCGCGCTACCACGAGCGGCTGGTCGACGCGGGGATTCCCGTGCGTATGCAGATCGCTGATCCTGATCGCAGCGGCGCGGTGCAGCCCACAGCTGTCGCGATCGAGGCTGCGGTGGACGGCATGGCGGCTGAGGAGGCGGGTCGATGAAGGGCTTTGCGCTGCTGCTGCTGCTGGCGCTCGGGGGCTGTGTCACTGATTACGCCGGCGGGCTGCCGCAGCCGGCGCCGAAGGCGGAGCGGGTACAGGCGTACCTGGACCTGGCGCGGGGTCGGCTTGCGGAGCGCAACTTCGAGCGTGCGGCGGATCCGCTGGAACGGGCGCTGGAGCTTGATCCCAATGTGGTTGAGGGGCACGTACTGATGGCCGTGCTGAGCGAGAACCGGGAAGAGCCGGAGCTTGCCGAAGCGTCCTACGAGCGGGCACTGCGCATCGACCGAAACGATTCCATGGCGTTGAACAACTACGGTGGGTTCCTGCTGCGCCAGGGTCGCCAGCAGGAAGCGCTGACTTATCTGCGCCGTGCCGTCGAAGATCCGTCGTACCTGCGGCGCGACGTTGCGTACGAGAATCTTGGCGTAGCGGAGCTCGCCGCGGGCAATAAGGGCCAGGCAAAGCTGGCCTTTGCCCGTGCGCTCGGGCTCGATCAGGACCTGACGCGCGCGAACCTGGAGCTCGCGATGCTGGAGTTTGAAGCCGGCAACGTGCCGATCGCCAACGATTTCTACGAGAAGTTCCGGGATGGCGCACGGCAGACGCCGCGCAGCCTCTGCCTCGGCATCGGTATAGCCCGGGCTATGGGCGATCGCGATCGGCTGGCGAGCTTCACCCTCGCGCTGCGCAATCTCTATCCACGATCGCAGGAAGCCAGGACCTGCATCAGTGACCCTGCATAGGTGACTGGGGAAGAACCGTCATGAGCGTCGAGGGACCGGGTGCTCTACTGCGTGCGGCGCGGGAGAAGCTGAGTATTGAAGTGCGCGAGATCAGCGACGCGCTGAACTTGCCGATCAGCGCGATCGAGGCCATAGAGCGCAACGATTTTGATGTGTTTCAGGCCCCGGTGTTTGCCCGCGGCCACGTCCGTTCTTATGCGCGGCTGGTTGAGCTCAACGTCGACGAGGTGCTGGCCGCCTTTCCCGGGGCCGTTGGGCCGACGGGTGAGATCAGCCAGGTCGGGGCTGCCGTGACCGGCAGCGCGCCGGCCGTCCCGGAGCCGCCGGGGGCTGTCCCCGAGTTCCTGCGCCGCCTGCGTCGACTGTTCGATGAGCTGTACCGCGAGCAGCCGACGGTAACGCTCGTCAGCCTGGGCGCCATCGCTGCATTGCTGGTGCTCCTGCTGTGGTGGCTGTTCAGCGACGACGCCGTGGAGCCACCGGTTGCCGCCACCCCGGCGGCGGCAGCAGCCCCCCCGCCCGTTGCGACGCCCGCGACATCGCCTTTCGCTTCGATCGCACGCGAGTCCTCGACAGCGACCGCGCCTGCCGCTGAGCTACAACCCGCGGATGAGACCGACGCAGCGGCCGCAACGGTAGAGCCGGAAGCCGATGTTCCCGAGGTTGTCATCGATCCGGCTGCAGAGGCCATGCCCGATGCAGCGGTTGCCGAAGCCGAAGCACCTGCAGCAGCGGCTGATTCTGCAGCGGTGGTGCGGCGGATGGGCGACGGCGAGGACCGCCTGTACCTGACGTTCACTGCCGATTGCTGGGTGGACGTGAAGAACGCCGCCGGTCGGGGGCTCTTCAGCAACCTGGGCAAAGCCGATACCAGTCTCGAGCTGATCGGCGACGGCCCGTTCCGGATTCTGCTGGGCTACGCGCCCGGGGCCACCCTTGCGTTCAATGGCGATCCGGTCACGCTTGCGCCGCACACACGCAACAACGTCGCCCGGCTGGTTGTCGGCCAATGAAAGCCCTGTCCCGCCCCAAGGGTACGCAGGACTGGGTGGCGGAGCGCGCCCGAGAGCTCAGCTTTGTCGAGCGAACCGTGGCGGACGTGTTTGAACGCTACAGCTACCAGCCGATCCGCCTGCCCATGATGGAGTCGGTCGAGCTGTTTCAGCGCGGCGTCGGCGAGGCCACAGACATCGTCGAGAAAGAGATGTTTCTGCTCGAGAGCCGCGGTGGCGAAGACCGCGCCACCCTGGCGCTGCGCCCGGAGGGCACGGCAAGCACCGTGCGCGCCCTGGAGCAGGAGGGCCTGCTCTACAACCAGCAGCAGCGCGTGTATTACGCCGGTTCCATGTTCCGTTACGAGCAGCCGCAGAAGGGCCGTTACCGCGAGTTTTACCAGATCGGTGCCGAAGCGTTCGGCTTTGCCGGCCCGGATCTGGATGCCGAGCTGCTCCTCATGATCCGCGACAGCTGGCGTGCGCTCGGCATCGACGAGTTTATCGAGCTGGAGCTCAACACCATCGGCAGTGCCGAGGATCGGGCGCGGTTCGGCGCTGCGCTGAAAGCGTACCTGCTGCCCTTCGCTGACGAGCTCGATGAAGACAGCCAGCGCCGCCTGGAACGTAACCCGTTGCGTATCCTCGACAGCAAGGCGCCACGGACCCGGGACCTGCTGGCCGATGCGCCGCGGCTCGAGGAGTACATCAATGATGAGGCCCGGGCGCACTTCGATGGTCTGGTCGAGCTACTGGAAGGGATGGGGCAACCGTTTCGCTGCAACAGCTCGCTGGTACGCGGGCTCGACTACTACAACAACACCGTGTTCGAGTGGGTGACTGATCAGCTCGGCGCTCAGAGTGCGGTCTGTGCTGGCGGTCGCTACGACGCGCTGGTTGCGCGCCTTGGCGGCAAGCCGACACCGGCTGCGGGATTCGGCCTCGGAATGGATCGCGCGGTGCTGCTCCGGGAACAGGCCACCACCGGTAACGGTGCGTTGCCCGGCCCGGGGCTGCCGGTGGACGTCTACCTGTGTCTCCCCAGAGGTGCCGAGCAGCGGTGGGTCATGCAGCTTGCCGGCGAGTTGCGTGCGGCGCTACCGACGCTCAAGCTGCGCCTCCACCAGGGCGGTGGCAAGCTCGACAAGCAGCTTAAGCGGGCGGACCAGAGCGGCGCGCTGCTGGCGTTGATTGCCGGGCCTCAGGAAATCGAAGCAAATGCGGTCGCACTCAAGCCGCTGCGCGGCAACGGCGAAGCGCGCACCGTGCCGAGGCCGGAGCTGGCCGCGGCGGTGGCCACCGTGCTCGAACACAGCTAGTGGACCGCGTGGCGTCGATCACGCTGGCCGACGTGACTGAGCCGGCGAGTGTTCATGACAGGTTTTCCGGACCGCAGAGGGCCGGAACGGAGAGGAGGAAGAGAGGGTGTCAGACTTTCTGACCGACGAGGAACAGGCAGCCCGGCTGGAAAGCTGGTGGGAACGGTATGGTCTGCTCACGATTCTCGGGGTCGTGCTGCTCGTGGCCGCCGTGGTGGGCTACCGCTGGTGGCAGGATCGTCAGGCTGCAGCAACCGCTGCTGGTGCTGAGCTCTATGAAGCGTTCCTGGAAGCGGGAACCACCGAGCAGTCCGAACTGGCGGCACAGATCGATGACGTCGCCGGTGCAACCGGTTATCCGCTGCTGGTGCGGTTGCGGCAGGCCGCGGATCTCGTCACGAAGGAGCAGTTCGACGAGGCCCGAACCCGCTATCAGGAGGTCGTTGCGCGAACCGACAATCCGGCGCTGCGCGATCTGGCGCTGGTGCGGACGGCGCGCATCGAACAACAGCTCGGTAACTCCGACGCGGCGCTTGCGGCGCTCGGCAAGGCGCGCTCCACAGGTTTTCGCAGCCAGGTGGCTGAGCTCAAGGGTGACATTCAGCTCGCCAACGGTGATCGCGCGGCAGCACACGAAGCTTATCGTGCAGCGCAGGCGGCGCTCGGCGAAGGGGAGACCAACACGCTTCTGGAGCTGAAGATCGCCACCACCGCAGCTACCGGGAACACGGCCGAGGAGCCTGCGGTTGAAGGCTGAGACACTTCGACGCTGGCTGCCGCTGACCGCGCTTGTGCTGCTTGGCGGCTGCAGCTGGTTCAGCTGGGTGCCGTTTGTCGGTGGGTCCGACGATGAGGAGAAGGTCTCGACCAAGCCGGCTGAGCTCGAACGGATCGATGACGAGGTGCGCATCAAGCCGGTCTGGAGCACGCGGGTTGGGGACGGCTTCGGGCGCAAGTACCTGGCGCTGGTTCCAGTGGTGCTTGCGGATCAGATCTTTGCGGCTGATGGCTACGGCATCGTCGAATCCTATGACCGGTTCTCGGGCAAGCGGGTCTGGCGCACGCGCGTGGGCAAACCGGACGGCAGCGGCTTCAATCCGCTCGACCGGCGTGACCCGAGCTTCGTCAGCGGTGGCCTCGGAGCCGGGGCCGGCAACGTTTACCTGGGCACGACTCAGGGTGAGCTGATTGCGCTCGATGCGGCGTCCGGCGAGGAACAGTGGCGCACCGTGGTCGGCAGCGAAGTGCTGACCAGGCCAGCCTACGGCGAAGGTCGGGTGTTTGCGCAGACCATCGATGGCCGCCTGCTGGCTCTCGATGCCGAGAGCGGCGAGGAGGTCTGGCGGTTCGACAACCAGGTCCCGATCCTGACCCTGCGCGGCACGGCGCCGCCGATCTACGACCAGGGTCTGGTCTATGCCGGCTTTGCCAGCGGCAAGATCAGCGCGGTGCGTGCTGAGAACGGCGAGCCGATCTGGGAGCACCGCGTGATGCTGCCGGAAGGGCGCTCCGAACTCGATCGTATGGTCGACATCGACGGCCAGCCGCTCGTGCTGGGGCCGGTGCTGATTGCGGCAACCTACCAGGGCCGGATTCAGGCGCTGCGCCGCAACGATGGCCAGCCGCTGTGGGAACGGGAAGTCTCGTCCTACCTGGATTTGAGCGAGGGGCTCGGACAGGTCTACGTGATCAACGAAGACGATCAGATCATTGCCCTCGATCTGCAGTCGGCGGAGGACTCCTGGACCCAGGAAGGCCTGTTCCGGCGCAAGCTGTCGAACCCGCTGGCCTTCGACAGCTATCTGCTGGCCGGCGATGACGAAGGCTTCCTGCACGTGCTCGCGCAATCCGATGGTCGCTTCATCGGCCGGCGACGGATCGATTCCAAAGGGCTGCGCGCCAAACCGATCGTTGCCGACGAGCTGATCTACGTGCTCGGCAACGGGGGACGTCTGGTCGCGTTCAATCTAGAAGCGCTCTGATCATGGCGACGGCGGTGCTGATCGGCCGTCCCAACGTCGGCAAGTCGACGTTGTTCAACCGCCTGGTGCGCAGCCGTGACGCGTTGGTTGCCGATGTGCCAGGGCTGACCCGGGATCGCCGCTACGGCCGCTTCCAGCGCGAGGATGGCACCGCTGCCACGCTGATCGATACCGGCGGCCTGTTCGGTGACGACTCCTTTGCGGCGTTGCTGCGCACCCAGGTCGATCTGGCGCTCGACGAAGCCGATCTGGTGCTGTTCGTGGTCGACGCGCGCGACGGCCAGGTTGCGGCCGACGATGACATCGTCGATCTGCTGCGCCGCCGCGGGCTTCCGGTGCTGCTGGTGGTCAACAAGCTCGATGGGCTGGATCCGGAAACCGCCATCGCCGAATTTGCAGGCTTCGGCCTGCCGGAAGTCATGGGCGTAGCGGCCGCGCAGGGGCGAGGCATGGCACAGCTGCAGCAGCGGCTCGATGCGCTGCTGCCGGTGACCGCAGCAGCGGAGCCACCGGCGGATCCGAATGCCATCCAGGTTGCCTTGATCGGGCGCCCGAACGTCGGCAAATCGACCCTGACCAACCGCCTGCTTGGGGAAGACCGGCAGCTGGTGTTCGATGGTCCGGGCACGACCCGGGATGCCATCGATATCCCGCTGCTCCGGGACGATCAGCCGTATGTGCTGATCGATACGGCGGGCGTACGGCGCAAGGGCAAGACCGAGGGTGTGGCAGAGAAGTTCTCGGTCGTGAAGTCGCTGGCGGCGATGGAGCGGGCCCAGGTCGTGCTGCTGGTGATCGACGCGGTGGAAGGCCTGGTCGAGCAGGACCTGCATCTGCTTGGCTACGCCGTCGATGCCGGCTGCGGCATCATCCTCTGCGTCAACAAGATCGATGATCTGCCGAGCGGCAGCCGTGACCAGCTCGGCAGCGTGCTCGACCGGCGGCTGCGCTTCGCCCCCTGGATACCGATCCGCTATATCTCAGCGCTGCACGGTTCGGGCGTCGGTCGGCTCTGGTCCCTGATCCGCCGGGTCCATGCAGCCGGCACCATCGAGGCCGGTACCAGCACGTTGACCCGCCTGCTGGAAGGCATGGTGCTGGCGCACCCGCCGCCAAGCCATCAGGGGCGGCAGATCAAACTGCGCTATGCCCACAAAGCCGGTGATCATCCGCCGACGATCGTGATCCATGGCAACCAGACCGAGGCGCTGCCGGAAAGCTACGTCCGCTACCTCGAGAAGTGCTTTCGGGAGGCGCTGAAGCTCGACGGCAACCCGATCCGACTGTTGCTCCGCACCGGAGACAATCCCTATGCGGGCAAAGCCAACAAGCTCAACGAGCGGCAGGTCCGGCGGCGCGGCCGCATGATCGAACACCGCAAGAAGACCGAGAAGCGCAAGGCGAAGAAGCGGCGCTGACCGGCACCACCAGAAGCCCCAGCCCGGCCCGGGTTTGGGGGCCGGCGGGAGCGAGCAACCTCGATAACGAAAGATCGCTTGAGCCGTTCCACCGCTGCAGAAGCGGGCAAGTTGCATATGCAAACTAAGTTGCTTACCCTAAATTGCTGCGGAGAAGTGGAGTTCAATCATGCGCATGCTTCTGATGGGTGTAGCGTTGTGCTGGTGTGCGTCGGCAAACGCGGCGCTGCTGGTCGGCCAGGCGGTCCTGGATGGCGCGCAGGCGATTCTCACCAATCCTGACGGATCGTCTGCCACTGGCGTTGCCGAGGTCGCCATCGACACCGTCGCCATGACAGTTGCTGTGGACCTGTCCGTTACCGGCATCAGCGCGGCAGACATCGACTTCGGCAGCGCTGCACTCGGCTTCGGTACTTTGGGGCCTGTACACATTCACGTTGCCCCGCCGGACGAAAACGGCGCCATCGCCATTGCGTTTCCCAGTGCTTCGGATTACGCATCGACCGCGGCGGGGTTTGACCTCGTCTCTGCTGGAAACATGCTGATCGACGGCAGCCCGGTCGACTTTGCCGGATTCGTCTCTGCTTATCAGGCGGGAAACCTCTACTTCAACGTCCATACCCAGTCGGCCCCGGGCGGCGAGATTCGAGGCCAGATCAGCCGGGTACCAGAACCCTCCACCTTTGCACTCGTGGGTGTAGGACTTCTGGCAGTGCGCGCCATGCGCAGGCGCAGGCTCTGATCGCTACGCGCGTCTGCGAGAGCCGCCTGCGGGCGGCTTTTCTTTGTCTTCAGCTCCGACCTTAACCGCTCAAACAGAGGCAAGTGGGCTTTCTGCGGGCGTCGTCTTCTGTTGTAAAGAGTGGTCATGGGGACATTTTTCAACGAGGCAGTAGCCGCAGGTTTGCAGTATGTGACGTTTCCTCTTGAGCTGACCGGATTGGCGTTGGCGCTGATTGAAGTGCGGTTTCCAAAGTTGGCGGCATACCTCACTCAGCAGATCGAGCAGCTCTCTGCCCCCATGCGGGACCTGCGATCGGACCGATCCAGCAGCGAGTCAACGATGGAGCGATCGCTTGGTTTGCTGCTGTCGCGCATGCTCAAGGCGGGTTATCTCATACTGACAGCGATCTACGCCGCGAAGCTGATCCACCAGCTGCTTGACCGTGGACCTGAACCAAGCGGGCTGATTGGACTGCTCATCGGCTACGTTGTCGCCGGCGTCGTTATGACGATTGCTTTGCTGGTCCTTGGGCTGACGCTGTATTTCCTGGTCGTCGGCGGCTCGGATTTCGCACGCCGTTTCGTCGCAGGACGAGCAATCGGTACGCTCGGCATCCTGATCGCCGGGATCGGTCTTCTCGGCGAGCTATACCAGCTGCTGACCCAGATCATTCGGTGAGCCCACCCGCCTGGCACGGTGTCCGAGCCGGATTGAAGGCAGCCCGGTCAGCTAGTCTTCACCGAAGCGCTGTCCTGTCGCAAGCGGTCGTTCCCCGGAGAGATTCCGCGTTCCGCTGTCGGGCTCGTTCGGCCACATCCTGTCACTCGCGTTCGATAGACTAGTGCCGCTTCCAATTGAGAGGTGACTCTTGAAACTGTATGGGAAAGGCGGACGTTCGTTCCGGTGCCTTTGGATGCTTGAGGAAACTGGCATCGACTACGAGCACGTTCTGATTGATTGGTCAGCAGGTGAGTCACGGAGCCCTGAGTATCTGGCCATAAACCCGAACGGCAAGATTCCAGTCCTGGTAGACGATGACCTTCGATTGTTCGAATCGCTTGCCATCAATTACTACCTGGCTCGCAATTATGCTTTGGCTATGTGGTTCAACAACAGCCGGGATGAATCTGTCGCCATACAGTGGTTGGCTTGGGGTTTAGGCGAACTTGAGGGTCCTCATGATGCCGCTAACCGTGATGGTCGCCAAATCGACGCTGACTACCTCCAGGTATCGTTGAACGTGCTTCGGCAAACGCTCCGAAACCAACCCTATATGCTCGGCGACAAGTTCACCGTCGTGGATCTCAACGCGGCGAGTTTGCTCCTGCGACCTCAATACCGAAAGGTCACTCGCGATGACCATGATCTACGGGAGTGGTTTAGAGCTTGTACTAGCCGCCCAGCATTAGAAAAGGCATTGGCGAAGACCGGATAAAGCCTGACCGCCGAGGGTTGAAAGCCGGCGGTTCTGATGGCCGAAGTAGATGCTTTGGCTCCTAGGAGCAGACGTACTAGCCTTGTGCTCTACGCCGACAGTATGGACGGTAGTCGGCCAACAGCGGACGTTGCACGCCCTCGAATCGAGAGATTGGGCTAAACACTTTCTCGTGTGCTTGCCGCTGGGTATCTAGATCGTCACGAGAATAGTGTCTAGCGGTCCAGCTATGTCACCGGCGCGCATGAACTTGCACTGGTAGTGTCTGAATACCTCTTACCCAGGAGTTGGCGATACGTTCGACATCCCCAGCAACTTCGATACGTTCAAATCGTTTCATGATCTCCTCCCAAAGCACTCTGATCTGCATCTCGGCAAGACGATTACCCATGCAGCGGTGGATGCCGTAGCCAAACGAAACATGCTGCCTAGCATTGTCTCGGTCGATCTTTAAAGACTCAGCATCTTCGAACACCGTCTCATCACGATTACCGGACAGATACCACATCACGACCTTGTCTCCTGCTTTGATCTGCTGACCTGCCAGCTCTACATCACAGGTTGCTGTGCGTCGCATGTGTATCAGCGGAGTTTGCCAACGAATGAACTCCGCAACCATATTCGGTATCAGCGCATGATCTTGCCTTAGCTTTTCGTACTCCTCCGGGTAACGATTAAGTGCCAGGACGCCGCCTGAGATTGTGTTACGAGTCGTGTCATTGCCGCCTACGATCAACGTGAACAGATTGCCCATAAATAGCTTGGGATTGTCGATCATGTTCTTCGTTGCTTCGTTGTGTACCAACATCGAAATCAGATCAGATTTTGGTGGTTGGGCTTTGCATTCATGCCAGAGCTTATGAAACTCCATGGCACAGGCAACGAGTTGGTCATTGCGATACTTGGGGTCAACGCTTTTCCCGCCAGTCAGCAACGGAATATCAGTCACTAGATCAGACCAGTGAATGAGCTTGTGTCGTTCCTCGTACGGAAAATCCAGAATGGTTGCCAGCATGCGAGCCGTGAGTTCGATGGACACGGCTTCCACCCAGTTGAACGTTGTGTTGAGTGGGAGCCGATCTAAGATGTCGATCACGCGTTCGCGAATCAGCGGTTCCAATGTCGCCAGATTGTTGGGCGCGACGACGGGTTGAACAGCTTTTCTTTGCGCAGCATGCCTGGGCGGATCCATCGTGATGAATCCTTGTACGCCTTCAATGTCGCTGGCTACCTCCTTATCCCCGCTGACGTCATCCAATAAGCTGATCCCGCCCTCCTCGGAAGAGAATGCTTGATGATTGCCATCCACCTCCTTAATCAGGTCGTGGGTTGTTACTGACCAGAACGGACCCACGGGGCTGTCGGCCAGGTAGTGAACGGGGGCTTCTCTGCGTAGCCGCGCAAACAGCACCTGCCACGCATCGTCGCGGTAGATACCTGGTTGACTGACGTCAACCTGGCTAAGCGGAAGATCGTGTGTGACTTGTTTTGCGAATGCGCTCATTCGAAATCTCGACTGTAGCTAGGTGAGTCGGTAACATGAGCTGCAACTCATGTTTTTGCTACTCGCGTTTATCGCGGCGCTTGAATTGAGAGGTCCATGGCTCGCAAACCATTGAGACGAAAGCCAAAACAGGTTCGTTCAGGCGAGACTTACATGGTTATCGTAGAAGCGGCTGCTCATGTTTTGTTGAAACACGGTTACGCAAAAGCGACCACGAATAGAATCGCTGCGCGGGCAGGCGTCAGTATTGGCAGTCTCTACCAGTACTTTGATAGCAAGGACGCCGTGTTTGTTGCGATCATGGAGAACTACATAGAACAACTGGCTAATGCTGTGCAGCGCATGCCGTTGCCCGAATCTGCAAGCTTCGTGAAAAAGTTGGAACTCATTGCCGCAGCGGGCATTCGTGCCAGGCCGGAGGGGCCACGCTTAATGTTCCTACTCAGTCACACCAGCTCTAGTCAGTATCGCGACATCCTTGATCAAGGCAAAAACGATGTCGCAGCCTTTTTGGCCCAGTTGGTCATCAAGCAAACACAGACCGTAGATAAAGAGAAGCTAGACCTTCGACTCCAAATCGCCATGGACGCGGTCGAGGGATTGATGTTTAACGCGGCGTCGAAGCTGCCGGTTGAAACGTTCGCACGCGAGTTAGCGAGCCTCATAGGCCCGTACCTACCCACCAGTGCTTGCGAACCTGCGGACTGACCGCTTTGGGTCGGAAGGAGACTCTCTACAACGAGAATCTCAAGGTCGGCTATCGGCCAACTACGGACCTTCGAATCAACCTGAGTTTTCGGCAATGATCGACTCGACCGCATCCATTCCTTGAACTAGATCTTCGGAACCACTGAAAAATGAAGTTTCAATGTTTCCAGCCGAAT
>JBCDGJ010000019.1:0-43921 GCA_038757945.1 Pseudomonadota bacterium | reverse complement strand
GGTCAGCAGCCACGGCGGCCGACCTGAAGGACACCATCGAGCGGTTTCCCGACGCGCTCGAAACGCTCGTCGGCGAGCGCGGGGTAACCCTGTCCGGCGGCCAGAAGCAGCGGGCAACGCTGGCCCGGGGGCTGATCCGTAAGGCGCCGGTGCTGCTGCTGGACGACTGTTTCTCAAGCGTCGACACGCAAACCGAAGAGCGCATCCTGAGCGCGCTACTCGAGCTGCGCGCCGGTCAGACGACGGTCCTGGTCTCACATCGCGTGTCGACCGCCCGCACCTCGAACCGCATCGTGATGCTCGACGCGGGCGGAATCGTCGAGATCGGCAGCCACGAAGAGCTGCTGGCCCGCAACGGCGCCTACGCCGAGCTGGAACGCCTGCAGCGTGAGGGCGCCGGCAGCAGCACCGCGGCGACAGCGTCCGCCACACCTTTCGCCGCCGAACCGGAGCCGCAGCAATGAGTTCGGATGCGGCCCGCAGCACGCGCCCTCAAGGGCACGCGACCGACACTTCCGGCGCCACGCCGGAACGCAACTACGCGCTGTTCGACGCGGAGATCTCCGGCCGCTCGCTCGACCTCCGGCTGCTGCGCCGCATGCTGCACTGGATGGTCCCCTACCGGCCGACCTTCCTCGGCTCGGCGGTGCTGATCCTGCTGATGTCGACGCTGCAGGTGCTGAGCCCGATCATTCTGTCGCTGGTGGTGATCGACCACATTCTGAGCGACGTCGATTCGGGCCTGGCGCCGGACCTCGGCATGGTGGCGCTGAACGACTGGCTGAGCGGTGCAACCGGCTGGCACCCGCTGCTGGTCGCCTGTGCCATGTATGGCGCCTTTCAGCTCGCCTGGGCGATCACCGGGCACGCCCATCGCCTGCTGCTCGCCCGTGGGGTGACTGCCAGCCTGCGCGATCTCAGGCTCGATCTGTTCAGCCATCTGGAAACCCGCCCCGCTTCGTTCTACGACCGGGTTGCCGTGGGTCGCGTCATGACCCGCGTCACCAACGATATCGAAGCGCTCTACGAGCTGGTCCGCGGCGTCAGCACGCTGGTGGGCGAGTTTGTTCCCTTCTTCGTCGCGCTGGCCATCCTGCTGGCGATCGACGTACAGCTGACCCTGCTGCTGCTGCTGGCCCTCCCGCTCATGGGTGTGGTGACCTACTACTTCCGACGCACGACCCGCAAGCTGTTCCGCGAGGTGCGCATGGCCCTGTCGTCCCTCAACCAGTACCTGCAGGAGAACCTCGCCGGGCTGGCAGTCGTCCAGCTGTCAACGCGAGAGGAAGCCAACCTCGCCCGCTACGAGGAGATCAACCACGAGCACCGCGGCCACGAGCTGCGCAGCGCCCGGCTGGAAACGCTCTACGGCGCCTTCAACGACAGCGTCGCTCACCTCGCCCTCGCGGTCATTCTCTGGTTCGGTGGCGGCGCGCTCGTGCAGGAAACCATCTCCCTCGGCGGGCTGATCCTGTTCACCCGCTTCGTGGACATGATGCTGCATCCGATCGTTGCCATCGGCGAGCAGACCAACATTCTGTTTCGGGCCATGGCGAGCCTCGAGCGGATCTTCCAGGCCCTCGACTGGGACGAGCAGATCATCGAGCCGGAGCAGCCTGTGGCACTGCCGTCCCGGCTCCGTGGCGAGGTCCGGCTGGAGCACCTCAACTTTGCATATCTCCCCGGTCAGCCGGTGCTGCGCGATGTCTCGCTCAAGATCCGGCCCGGAGAAACGCTGGCCATCGTCGGGCCGACCGGCTCCGGCAAAAGCACGCTGATCCGCCTGCTGGGACGCTTCTACGACTTTGCACCCGGCAGCATTTTCCTGGACGGCATCGACCTGACGACCGTTGCCAGCCGCGACGTGCGCAAGCGCATCGGCGTCGTGCTGCAGGACTTCCACATCTTCTCCGGCACGATCTACGACAACATCGCGCTCGGCGATCCCGCCATCGACCGCGCATCCGCGGAAGCCGCTGCACGTCAAGTCAACGCCCACGCGTTCATCGAGGCGCAGCCGAAGGGTTACGACACGCGGCTGTCGGAGCGTGGCCAGAACCTGTCGCAGGGGCAGCGGCAGCTGCTGGCGTTTGCCCGGGTGCTGGCCGCGGATCCGGAAATTCTCGTGCTCGACGAAGCGACGGCCAGCATCGACACCAGCACCGAGCTGCTGATCCAGGATGCGCTCCGCGAGCTGACCCGGAACAGGACGTCGATCATCATCGCGCACCGGCTGCAGACCATCCAGGACGCCGACCGCATTCTGGTGCTGAAGGATGGCCGGGTGACGGAGCTCGGTAGCCACGACGAGCTGCTGGCAGCAGGCGGCGTCTATGCGCGGCTGCATGAGCTGCAGTTCCAGGATGACGCGCCGGTTGCCGTGGACGGCTGAAGCCACCCCTGAATTACCGGCAGGGAACCAATCCCCAGAGGCCAGGTCAGTGAAAGGGCACCGTCAGAGCAACCCGGAGCCCCGCCACGCCATGCCAATGATCATGCAGTTTCTGCAGCAGATGCCTCGCCTCCGCAGCGCTGACAACGCCACGACCCGACGCCGGCTGACGTTACGCGCCATGGTCGCCCTGACGCTGCTGTCTCTGGCCAGCACCGCCGCCAGCGCGCCCGCGCCAGCCGCCTGGTCGCTGTGGGACGACGCTGATCCGAGCAGCACGGCAACGGTGGATCACGATGCCTGGCAGGCCCTGCTCGAGGCCCACGTCGAAACCCTCGCTGACGGTCGCACGATCGTGCACTACAACGCGTTCTCGGCAGCCGACGGCACCCAGCTCGACAACTATCTGGCAGCAGTGACGGCCATCGACCCACGCTCGCTCAACCGGCAGGAGCAGCTGGCCTACTGGATCAATCTCTACAACGCACTCACCGTGGATCTGCTGCTCGAGCATCCGAAAAAACAATCGATCCTGCGCATCGGGGGCGGGTTTCTGCCGCGGGGTCCCTGGGACGACGACATCACGAGCGTGGCGGGCGAAACGCTGACGCTAAACGACATCGAACATCGGATCCTGCGACCGCTGTTCAAGGACCGGCGCATTCACTACGCAGTTAACTGCGCGAGCGTTGGCTGCCCCAACCTGTCGCCAACGGCGTACACGGCAGCCAACGTCGAAGCGCAGCTGGCAGCGGGCGAACGGGCCTACCTCGAGCACCCCCGGGGGCTCGAGCTGAACAACGGCAAGCTGACCGTCTCCAGCATCTTCAAGTGGTACGGCGAGGATTTCGCGGCGGACGACGCCGGGCTGCTGGCCTATTTCGCCAGCGTACGCCCCGATCTCGCCGATGCGCTCAAGACCTACCAGGGGCGCCTCAGCTTTGCCTACGACTGGTCGCGCAACGATCGCTGAGCGATCGATCGTGTTCGCAACGGGTGTGCTGCCGGTTCTGCCAACGCCCTCCAGCATGTTGAAAGACAAGTCTGCAAAGCAGACTTGCGGTCTCGGCGAAGCCGAGACACTGATCATTCACCCGCACTGCGCTAAGCTCTCACCATGAGCAGCTCAACAGACAGCCGGGCACCCAGCGGCAGCGGTTCGACGGCGGTCGAGGCCCCAAAGAGTGGTGCCAAGTTCGTAGCCCCGAACGGCACCGTCGCCATCAAGGACGGCATCAAGGCGCTCAAGGACACCGATGTCCCCGTGCAGCGCAAGCCGGCCTGGCTGCGGGCCAAGATCGGCGGCGGCAAGACTTACGACAAGGTACGCCAGACTGTCCGTACCCACGCGCTCAGCACGGTCTGCGAAGAATCACACTGTCCGAACATCGGCGAATGCTGGAACAATGGCACCGCCACGATCATGCTCATGGGCAGCGTCTGCACCCGCGCCTGTCGGTTCTGCTCCGTCGATACGGGCAATCCAAAGGGATGGCTCGATCCTGATGAGCCGGCGAACACGGCACGCAGCGTCGAGCTGATGAACCTGCGGTACGTGGTGCTGACCTCTGTCGACCGGGACGACCTCGCAGACGGCGGCGCGGGCCACTATGCAGCCTGCGTGCGGGCGATCCGGGCACGACGACCGCAAACGGCGGTAGAAGCGCTGACGCCAGACTTCTGCGGCCGCGAGGCCGACGTAGCCACCGTCGTGGACTCCGGGCTGCAGGTGTTTGCTCAGAACGTCGAAACGGTCGAGCGGCTGACCCATCCGGTACGGGATCCCCGGGCCGGCTATCGCCAGACCCTTGATGTGCTGAGCTTCGCCAAGCGCCACCGCTCGGAGGTGCTGACGAAGTCCAGCCTCATGGTCGGGCTCGGCGAAACGGATGAGGAGGTGCTGGCCACCATGCGTGATCTGCGTGCTGCCGGCGTTGATCTGCTCACCCTCGGCCAGTACCTGCGACCAACCCGCAATCACCTTGCCGTTGATCGCTGGGTAACCCCCGAACAGTTCGCGGCTTACCGCGAACAAGGCCTCGCGCTCGGCTTCTCCGAGGTTGCATCCGGCCCCCTCGTACGGTCCAGCTACCGGGCTGACCGGATTTTCGAGCAGAACAATCTGGGCCTCGACCTGGGCCCCCGGTCGGACGGCAAAATTCCGGTCACGCAGCTCTAGCGGGCCCTCGCCCCCACCTGCTGTCACGGCAACGGCTGTGCTAGCCTGCGGCGCTCAGGTAGTAACCCGCTCACACACTTTTTCTACGTACAGAGGCGCTCATGTACTCTTTTGAATGGATGATCGGTGTCGCACTGGTCGCCCTTGCCGGAGGCCTTGGTCTCGGCGCGCTCCTTGGCCAGTCCATGGCCAGCACCCGCAAGGTCAAGTCGCTGCAGGAAGAACTCGAGGCAGCACGCGACGCCCACAACGACTACCGTTCCGAGGTCTACGACCAGTTTTCTGAAACCGCACGCAAGTTCGAGCGCTTGAATGAGAGCTATCGCGATCTGCATCAGCAGCTCGCCACGAGCGCCGTCACGCTGCTCGGCGATACGGCCGGACGGCCGCTGCTGCGCGGGCCCGATGCCTCGGATCAGGTCATCGACGCCGACGTCACCAGCATTCCAGAGGTCACGAGCGCCCCCGCGCCGGACGCCAGCGAAGCATCGGACGACGCCGAGAGCGCGCCTGCCGGCGCGGCCGCCAGCCCGGAAACCCCATCGGCCAATGAAACCGAGCTCGCGGCAACCCAGCCCACCAGCGCTGCCGAACCGGCAGCGAGTGGCGCCGATACGGCTGCGGCAGCACCGGCGACAGGGACCGAGGCGACCAACGGCGCCGGTCCGGACGCGCCGGTCAAAGCCGAAGCGGCGGCACCGGACGCAGATACCCACGCCACCAGCGGCGGCCGGGCAGCGGGCCTCCGCGCCTGACCGACGATCGCGTCCGGGGACGCGGACCGCGCTCCGCAATGACAGCGGTCGCGGGTGCTCTTGCTCGAGGACGTAACAGCTTTGCCACAATTGCCGATGGCCCATGACAGACCCTCTCGGAAAGGGGAAGATTGGGGCCTCAGTAACCTGACGTGGGGAAATCATGGATCTCAAGCAAATGGCCGTGCAGCTGGCCATGCAGAAGCTCGGCAGCGTGCTGGGCGGCGCTGACGAAAACGCGCTCGGCAATGCACTGTCCGCGCTGACCGGCGACAAGAACGAGGGCAGCTTCGACATCAACGATCTGGTCTCGCAGCTGCAGGGCGGCGGGATCGGCAATGCGCTCAACAGCTGGCTCGGCGATGGCGGCAACGACGCCGTTTCCGGCGATGACCTCAACAACGCCTTGGGCGACGACCGGGTCGGCGAGTTTGCGAGCCGTCTCGGCATCGATCAAACGCAGGCCAAGGATGCCCTGTCGAACCTGATTCCTGATCTGGTCGACCGCAGCTCGGAAGGGGGTAACCTGATCGGCAACCTCGCCGGTCTTGCCGCGCGTTTTCTGCGCTGAGCCCCGCACCGGTGCCGCACCGTTCGAGGGGCGGCACCGACGGCAACGCACCGGGCCGCTGCCGCGTCAGCGGCTCCACGGTGCTTCGCGCACTGACGCCCGGCACTGACTGGGCGAACCACCCGGACGCCGTTCGGCGCCCCGGTTGATTCTGGTACTGTACGGCCCCAGCTGGCGGCAGACCGCCACCACGGGGCCCGACGAAGGGATACCAGACCACCATGCCTGTCTCTGATTTTCTGCCAGTTCAAACCCACGCCCGCAATGCCGCGCCAGAGGGTGCGACGGCACTGACCCTGGTGCAGACGAACGCGGTCGACGACTGGCTGCGGACCCTGTCGCCGGAACAGCGGGCCTGGGTGCGGAGCAACGATTTCACCGCCGAGTCCGGCGCAACCCTGCGGCTGCTACCGGAGGCGGACGAAGCGCCAAGCGTGGTGGTCGGCTGGGACGGCAAAGCTGATCTCAACACGCTCGGCGGCCTGCCGCTGACCCTGCCAGAGGGTATCTACCGCCCGACCCAGACCTGGGACGAGCTTGCGCTGCTGGGCTGGTGGCTCGGCGCCTATCAGTTCGACCGCTACAAGGCAGCGCGCCGGGAGCCCGCGGTGCTCGTCGTGCCACAGACGGCGGCCGCTGCCGCCGCCGAGGCCATCGCCCGTGCCGTCTGGCTCTGCCGTGACCTCATCAACACGCCGGCTGCCGACATGCTGCCCTCGGATCTCGCGGCCGCCGCACAAAGCGTGGCGCAGCAGTTCAATGCGGGCATCGAGGTCACCGCCGGTGATGACCTGCTGAAAGCGCAGTACCGGACAATCCACGCCGTCGGCCGCGCCGCCACCGATGCGCCGCGGCTCATCGACCTGCGCTGGGGGAACACGGAGCATCCACGCGTCACCCTGGTCGGCAAAGGAATCTGCTTCGACAGCGGCGGTCTCGACCTGAAACCGTCGAGCGCCATGCGCACCATGACCAAGGACATGGGCGGCGCCGCCCAGGCACTGGCGCTGGCTCAGCTGATCATGGCACGGCAGCTGCCCGTGCGGCTGCGGCTGCTGATCGCCGCCGCCGAAAACGCGGTAGCCGGCAACGCGTTCCGCCCGGGCGACATCATTACCACCTACAGCGGACGGACCGTGGAAATCGACAACACCGACGCCGAGGGCCGTCTCGTGCTCTGCGATGCGCTGTCGCTTGCCACCGAAGAGGAGCCGGCGCTCATCGTCGACTTTGCAACCCTCACCGGTTCCGCACGCAGCGCAGTCGGGGCCGAGGTCTCAGCGATGTTCTGCAACCGCGACGAGGTTGCCGACGGGGTCTATGCCGCTGGACAGGAAACGGATGATCCGGTCTGGCGGCTGCCGCTGCACGCGCCGTACCGGAGCATGCTGAAGAGCACCATTGCCGACACCCTGAACTCGGCACCCTCGCCCTTTGCCGGGGCGATCACCGCTGCGCTGTACCTCGAGGATTTTGTCGAAGACCAGCCGTGGCTGCACTTCGATCTCATGGCCTTCAATAGCCGCAGCCGCCCTGCGCGTCCGGAAGGCGGGGAAGCCATGGCCATGCGGGCCGTGTTTCACTATCTCGACTCGCGCTACGGTGCCCGATCATGACGTTGCCCGCAGAGCTGGAAGCCGCCCGCGCCGGTACGCGGGTGCCGTTAGCTGAGATGCTCGATGCGGCGCGCTTCAACGAGGCCGGCCTGCTGCCCGCAATTGCCCAGGATCACGACACCGGCCAGGTGCTGATGCTGGCCTGGGCGGACCGGGAGGCCATCGAGCGAACGCTACGCGACGGCTGCGCCTGGTACTACTCCCGCAGCCGCAAGAGCTACTGGCGCAAAGGAGACACCTCCGGGCACGTGCAGGAGCTTGTCAGCGTCCGCTTCGACTGCGATGCCGACACCCTGCTATACCGCGTACGGCAGACCGGCGGTGCCTGCCACACCAATCGGCAGCACTGTTTTTACCTGGAAGTTCAGGGTGACGAGGTTGTCGTTACGGACAGCCCGCCCGAGCAGCCCGGTTAAATCCTGCCAACGGCACTCGAACGGGAACACCGGCGCCGTGCCCCGCAGGCCGCGCACCCTGAACTGATTTCCCGAACACGAGCGCCGACCCTTAAGCCAATGGAGCTGAACAGCCAATGGAGCTAATGCTCACAGACTCCCAGAGTGGTAAGAAACGCACCTTCGAACCTATCGATCCGGGCTGCGTGACCATGTACGTCTGCGGCCCGACGGTCTACAACTTCGTGCACATCGGCAACGGCCGTCCGGCGGTGGTGTTCGACACGCTGTTCCGCCTGCTGCGCAAGCGCTACCCGCAGGTGCGCTACGCCCGCAACATCACCGACATCGACGACAAGATCAATGCCGCTGCAGCGGAGCTGGGCGAGCCCTTCAGCCGTCTCGCGGGTCGCTACGCCGACGCGTACGAGGAAGATCTCGAAGGCCTGGCCGTGCTGCCACCCACTTTCGTACCCCGGGCGACGGAGCACATCGACCAGATCATCGCCATGACGGAGAAGCTGATCGAAAGTGGGCACGCTTACGAGGCCGAAGGGCATGTGTTGTTCAGCGTACCCGCGGATCGGCTCTACGGCACGCTGTCGCGGCGCAGCCTCGAGGACATGCTGGCCGGCGCACGGGTCGACGTTGCACCCTACAAGCAGGATCCCAAAGACTATGTGCTGTGGAAGCCATCGACCGAGGCGCAGCCCGGTTGGGCCAGCCCCTGGGGCCGCGGTCGACCCGGCTGGCACATCGAGTGCTCGGCCATGATTGCCGAGCATCTGGGCGAACGAATCGACATCCATGGCGGTGGCAGCGACCTGCTGTTCCCACACCACGAGAACGAGGCCGCACAGAGTCGGTGTGCCCTGCAGCACGACCACCCGGTCAACTACTGGCTGCACAACGGCATGCTGACGCTCGGCGCGGAGAAGATGTCGAAGTCTCTCGGCAACACGCTGACGTTGCGCGATCTGCTCACACAGCACCGCGGCGAAGCACTGCGCTACGCGCTGCTCGCCGCCCACTATCGCGCGTCCCTGGCCTGGAGCTCGGAACTTCTGGACCAGGCGAAGAAAGGACTCGATACCTTCTACCAGGCGCTGCGCGTGATCGACGGCTTCGCCGATCGCTGTGCTACAGAAGCGCATGCCGATCTGGCGGCCGTGCCGGACGCGTTTGCCAGAGCGCTGCACGACGATCTGAACACGCCGCGGGCCATCGCTGAGATGCACGCCCTGGCCAAGGCCATCAACACTACCACCGACGCGGATGAGCGGGCGCAGCTCGGCACGCAGCTGCTTGCCTGTGGCTGGTTCCTGGGACTGCTCAATTCGACCGCTGAAACCTGGTTCCAGGGCAGTGCCGACAGCGACGACGGAGCCGCCATCGACGCGCTCGTCGCTCAGCGCGACGCGGCCAAGAAAGCGCGCGACTTCGCCCGCGCGGATGCGATCCGCGATGAGCTCGCCGCCCGTGGCATCGAGCTCGAGGACACCCGCCAGGGCACCCGCTGGCGGCGTCAGTAGGTGCTCGGCCGCCGGGATTGCACCGCTGCAGCAGGCTCGTGAAGCAGGGACCTCGCCTGGCCGTCATTGGCGGTGGCCTGGCCGGTGCAGCGCTGGTGCTGGCGCTGCGCCGGGAAGGACAGAACCACGTCACCTGGTACACGGCGCAGGACGCCGCACCCGGCGCCGTCGGCACGGGCTTCCTTGAGTTGCCGCCGAACGCAGCGCGGGTCCTCAACGCCCTGGGCCTGCGATCACAGCTCGACGGCTTCAGCAAGCAGCCGCAGGCACTGCTGCATCGAGCGGCCGGCAACAGTTTCGTCTGGGCCGATCTGCCGCTCGGCAGCTTCGTCATCGATCGGTTCAAGGCGCCATTCCTCTGCGGCAACCCGGCAGCACTCCGTCGGCACCTGCACAATGAGTGTGTCAGCCTGCCCGGTGAGCAGCGATCGCCGCGGGCTGCAGCGGCCACTGCGGACGGGGCTGTGCAGGCAGCTGACGGCAGCTGGCAGAGCTATGATCTGGTTGTGCTGGCTACCGGGGCGGACGCGATCCTGAACACGGAGCTGCAGCACGACACGTCCTCCTCCACGCCCTCGGTCATGTTCAACGCAGCGCTGGCCCTCGAGGCTCTGCCAGCCGCCCTGGCGCAGCCAGTGCTGACCCGCTGGTCGCATCCGGAGTTCGATCTATGGACCCTTCCCGAGACTGCGGGTGAGCGCCTGCTGCTGAAGCTCGCTCCGACCGAAGACGGTCAGGGAGCGCGAACTGCCGGCGACCGAGCACCGGTGGCTGCCCTGCCCGGCTGGACCGCGGGTGCGCAGTGGCAGCCGGTTCAGCAGCAACAGACCGCTGCCCCGGAACAGCTGTACCGAGACCGGCTGGTGCTGTGTGGCAATGCCGCCCACCGGCTCCCGCTCGGCAGTGGCCTGGGGCCGGCTCTGGGGCTCGAAGACGCCTGGGTGCTGAGCCGGCTGATCGAGCAGAACGACGACGAGCTCGGGGCCGTCGGCCCGGAGTTCCAGCGCTACCGGGCGCCCCGATCACGGCAGGTGCGGCAACGCACGGACCGGGACCGTGGGCGCTGGTACGCGCCGAGTGCGCCCCGGCGCACCCTGTATCGCCTGCGCTCGCTGCTCACCCATCGATTTCTGCCGGAGTTTGCGTACCAGGAGCTGGACTGGCTGTACGGCTACGACTGCGTACGTGGCTTCCGCTGAGCACCACGCCCGGTTCAGCGCGCCGTTAGAGCAGCCGGCTGTTGGCGCCGAAGCTGCGACGCAGGAAGTCCATCTGGTCGCCGAGGATTCGCCCGCTGTTGATCAGCGCCAGGTACTCCGCGTAGTTCGGCACGTAGGGCAGGGCCAGCAGCTCCAGGCTCGTTTCCTGAAGCAGCCGGTTCCCTTTGAAGTGATTGCAGCGCCGGCAGGCGGCCACGACGTTGTCCCAGCGATCCTGGCCACCGCGGGAGGTCGGAACGACGTGATCCCGCGTCAGCTCTGCATCCGTGAAGGGTTTTCCGCAGTAGAGGCAGAGATTGCGGTCACGACGGAACAACGCCTGATTCGTGAGCGGTGGAATGATGTGGCCCTTCGGAACGACCCGGCCGTTGCAGGCGATGATGCTGTGGATTGACACCTCGGACTGGCTGCAGTCGAGCCGCGAGTGGCCACCACGTACCCGCAGCACCGCATCGCCCAGGGTCCAGACCACAAGCTCACGGGCATACAGGCAGACGGCATCCTGCCAGCTCAGCCACTCGACGGGCTGTCCGGCGATATTGAGGCGCAGGATTCTGGGAATCCGGTCGAATTCTGCAAGCGTTGCCGTCACTTCGTACCCCGCTGTACCAACCCGGTGGTAGACGGTGATCAATCATGACCGAGCCGCCGAAGCCGATCAACGCGACGACGAGAATCGTATGACCCCCGTCGCCTTTCTTTTGACAGTCCCAGGCGCCTTTGCTCAACTGCGCGCCTGCGAAGAGAAGCCGCCATGCCTGTGTCCCCGAAGCTCAAGATTAAGCCCGGTACGTCTGCCACATTGATCGCGTTGCTGACGCTGCTGCTCGCCGGCTGCGGATCACGCAACGCGGTCGACGACGCGGCCGTAGCGGCCGGGCCAACCGGTCCCTGGTTCTGCGAACCGGCTGCCGCCGGCAGCGGCTGGCGCTGTACCGACGATGAAGACCGGATCGCCAATCCTCGCCCCAGCCAGCCGTTAGAACGCATTCTTGCTGCCCGCGACGCGGCGGAAGCAGCCGCGCAGGCAGCGACGGCAGCGACGGCAGCGACGGACAATAGTCTCGACGTGCCGGATGACACTCCGATGACAACACAAGCCGATGCCGCCACCGTAGCAGGGACAACCATGGCGTCGGCAGCCGGCACCGGCACCGCTCTGGAAGCCACACCGGACTCGACGCCAGCAGCCGAACCCGCAGCATCTGACGAAGCAGCAATCGACGACGCAGCAATCGACGACGCAGTTTCCAACGACATTGTTGTCGGCACAGCAGCAGCCGATGCCGCCGTACCCGATGCTTCGGCCGCTGCCGCTGAACAGACCGAAGCCGCAGCTGCGGCCGTGCCCGACTACGCCCGGCTCGCCTACCGTCCGGAGCAGCCGACCTCCCTGCTCGACCTGCCGCCGGACTACTACGCGGTACAGGTCATCGCCTTGAGCTCCACGGCCGAGCTGCAGCGTTTCTTCGAAGGCCTCGGGGTCTCGGAGCTGACCGCAGCGGAGGTGGCGGTGGACGGGGAGCTGCGCTACGTGCTGCTCCTTGGCGTCTACGAGACGTTCGCTGCAGCCGAGCAGGCCGCTGCAAACCCACCCGCGACGCTCGAGGCCTATGACCCCTGGATCCGCCGTCTCGGCGGCCTGCAGTCGGCGATGCTGCGGGCCGACCGTCTACGGCAGCAGGCTGAAGAGAATTCGGCACCATGAGTAAGGATACGCAACGCGTCTGCATCATTGGCGCCGGCTGTTCCGGCTTCACCATGGCCAAACGGCTTAAGGATGCGGGAATCTCCTTCGACTGCTTCGAGATGTCCGATGACATCGGCGGCAACTGGTACTACAACAACCCGAACGGCGCCTCGTCCTGCTACCAGAGCCTGCACATCGATACCTCGAAGTGGCGGCTGGCCTTCGAGGATTACCCGGTCCCGGAGGACTGGCCGGACTTTCCGCACCACGCCCAGCTGCTCGACTACTTCCAGGGCTATGTCGAGCATTTCGGACTGCGCCCATTGATCCGCTTCAACACGCGGGTGGTGCACTGCGAACGGGAGCCGGACGGTCACTGGGCGGTAACCGTCGACAACGCCGGCAACAGACAGACAGAGCGCTATACGGCACTGATCGTGGCGAACGGCCATCACTGGGATCCCCGGCTGCCCGACTATCCCGGCACCTTCGACGGGTACCAGGTCCACAGCCACCACTACCGCGATCCCTTCGATCCCTTCGACTTCCGCGGCCGCCGGGTGCTCATCGTCGGCGCCGGCAACTCCGCCATGGACATCTCATCAGAGCTGTCGCAACGCCCGCTCGCAGAACGGCTCTATATCTCCATGCGCCGCGGCGTTTGGGTACTGCCGAAGTACATGGACGGTCAGCCCGCGGACAAGGCCGTGCTACCGGCCTGGATGCCGACCGGCCTTGGACGCCGGCTGGCTCGCGCCAAGATCAAGCGAACGATCGGTGCGATGGAGGACTACGGGCTTCCCAAGCCAGACCACGAGCCCTTGAACGGTCATCCCTCGGTATCCGGGGAATTTCTGACCCGGGTCGGCTGCGGCGACATCCTGCCGAAGCCCGGCATCGAGCGGCTCGACGGCGACGGCGTCTGCTTCACCGACGGCAGCCGGGAAACAATCGACGCTATCATCTGGGCTACCGGGTACAACGTTACCTTTCCCTTCTTCGACCAGCCGGAGCTGACGCCGGAAAACAACGTCTTTCCGCTGTTCAAACGTATGGTGAAACCGGGCTTCGAGAACCTTTACTTCCTCGGCCTCGCACAGCCCCTGCCGACGCTGGTCAACTTCGCCGAGCAGCAGTCGAAGCTGGTCGCGGCGGCGTTGACTGGGACCTACGCGTTCCCGCCGGCACCGGCCATGGCAAACACCATCGAGCGCGATGAGCGCTCGCACCTCGGACACTTCTACGACAGTCCCCGACACCGCATGCAGGTCGACTTCGGGGCCTACGTGAGCGACCTCATGCGAGAACTCGGCGCCGGCGCCGTTCGGTCATCCAGGCTTCGAGGGAAAACACCAGCAGCGCAAGCCAGATGAGGCCGAAGGTCACCACCTGACCGCTGTCGAAGGGTTCACCGAACAGGCCTACGGCCAGAAACAGACCGAGGGTGGGCGCCAGGTACTGGTAGAACCCGAGGATCGCCAGCGGCATGCGCGCGGCGGCAGCCGCGAAACAGAGCAACGGCACGATCGTCACCAGCCCACCGAGCCCGAGCTGCACGAAGGGCCACCAGTCTCCGGCGGGCGTGCTGGCCTGCCCTGCAGCCGTGAGCTGCCACAGGTACCAGAGCGCCAGGGGACCCACCAGCAGCGTTTCGAGAAACAGGCCAACCAGCGGATCGACGCCAACAAGCTTACGCACGAACCCGTAAAACGCGAAGCTGAAAGCCAGTACCAGGCTGATCCACGGGAGGCCGCCAACACCGATGATCTCATGGGCCACGCCGAGCCCCGCAAACAGCACGGCAAGCCACTGCAGTGGGCGCAGCTGCTCGCGCAGCAGGAGAACGCCCAGGGCCACGTTGACGATGGGATTCAGATAGTAGCCGAGGCTCGCCTGCACCAGCCGCTCCTGATCGATGGCCCAGACGTACACCCCCCAGTTACTCGCAATCAGCACGCCGCTGATGAACAGTGCGCCTGCAGCACGCAGGTTGAGTTGACGCATGATCGACCAGCGACCGAGCACGGTCAGCAGCACGCCGAGCAGCAGGATCGACCACAGGATCCGGTGGCTGAGGATCTCGAACGGGCCGGCAAAGCCGACCCAGACGAAGTACAGCGGGGCCAGCCCCCAGATACCGTAGGCGGCGAGCGCATATTTGGCGCCGCCGTCGTTACCGTTCACCGCCGGTCCCGGCAGCCGGCAGCGCTGGCGCTGCAGCCGCTCGCCGGCTCCAGCACCGGGACTGACACCGGACGCCGAGCGTCAGAACACATCTTTGCGCCGCCGGGTTTCTGCAAACACAGCCACATCGTCCGCATCCGCAAGATCCAGCGTCTCGCGCAGCCCCGGGCTGTCCCAGCGCAGGAACGGATTGGTGGCTTTCTCGAGCCCGAGTGTCGTTGGCACGGTCGGCTTGCCTGCTGCCCGCAGTGCCTGAATCTGCTCCCAGCGGTCCGCCAGGGCGGCGTTGTGCGGCTCCACGGACAGCGCAAAGCGCGCGTTCGCCTCGGTGTACTCATGGGCACAGTAGATCACCGTATCGTCGGGCAGCGGCAGAAGCTTTCGCAGGCTGGTCAGCATCTGCTCCGGCGTACCTTCGAACAGGCGGCCGCAGCCGAGCGCAAAGAGCGTATCGCCAACGAACAGCGTCTTCACAGCTGCCAGATGGTAGGCGATGTGACCGCGCGTGTGTCCGGGCACCTCGATGACTTCAGCCGTGAGCTCGCCGAGAGCTACCCGGTCACCTTCCATGACCGACACGTCGATGCCCGGGATGCGCGCAGCATCAGGGCCGAAGCCGGTGACCGTCGCGCCCCAGCGTACTTTCAGCGCTTCATTGCCACCGACATGATCCGGGTGATGGTGCGTGTTCCAGATATCCGACAGCGTCCAGCCGCGCGCCTCGAGGGCTCGATCGATGGCCGCCGCTTCCGGCGTGTCGATGACCGTGGTGCGGCCGGTTGCCGTATCGTGCGCCAGCAGACCGTAGTTGTCCGTCAGGCAGGGAAACAGGTGGACTTCGAGGCTCATGGCATCTCCCAATCAGCAGTCGGTGGGAACGCGGTCACCCGCGCGACATCCTATTCTACGGTCAGGGCTTCGCCTGCGCTCGGGCCAGTGCATCGCGGGACAGGCAGCGGGACAGCCAGTCGTCGAGCCGCGGGTAGCCACTGAGGTCGAGCCGCGCCATCGGTGCCCACAGCAGAACCCCGGCGGCATTGATGTCCGCGACGGTAAACCGGTCACCGAGCAGATAGGCCCGCCCTTCGAGGGCCCGGTCGAGGGCCGTGAAAGCGCGGCCCAGACTGTCGCCGAGGCGCTTCGACTTCTCCGGGTCAACCGGAAGATTGAACAGCCCCCGGGCATAACACAGCGCGTTGAGCAGGGTCTTCTCGATCTCGGTCATGACGAAGAAGCTCCACTGGGCCGCCTGTGCTTCCTCCTTCAGGTCCGCCGGTGCCAGCGGTCCGCCGAAGCGGCGAGCCAGATACAGGTTGATGGCCATGGATTCGAACACGGCAAAACCGTCGTCGCTGATCGCGGGGACCCGGCCGTAGGGGTTGAGCGCCAGCAGATCCGGCGTCTCTCCGGCATCAGCAAACTTCAGCGCGTTGTGCTCATAGGGCACGCCGAGTTCTTCGACCATCCACAGTGCCCGGACCGCCCGGCTTCCGGACTGGCCATAAACCGTTAATCCCATGCTCGTTCCCCTTCGGTATCAGCTGTTGTCTGTTCGCGCCACCGGAGTCGTCGCCGGCGGCCTCAGGAGTGCACGCGGGAACCGCTGATCCGCTTGCGCTTACGCTGGCTGGAGGCCACCGTAACCAGGTCCGCAACGGTGGCCAGAACCCTCAGCGGGACGCGGCGCTGTCGCTACTTGATCCGAGGTTCCCTAAACTGCGCCCCGATTTTTGAATTATCCGGTATCGCCCATGAATCCCGTGCTGGCGGAAATGCTCGACCTGCTGAACGTCGAGCGCATCGAGCAGAACCTGTACCGCGGCCGGAACCATTCGACGGAACACGTGTTCGGCGGCCAGGTGCTGGCACAAGCCATCACCGCTGCCTTCCGCACGGTCGACGTTCCACACGAGCTCCATTCCCTGCACGGCTACTTTCTGCGTGCCGGGGACTGGCAGAAGCCGATCCTCTACGAGGTGGAGCGGATTCGCGACGGCCGCAGCTTCACGACCCGCCGCGTTGTCGCCGTGCAGCACGGCAAGGCCATCTTCGAGCTGGCCTCGTCCTGGCAGAAGCGCGAACCGGGGCTCGAGCACGAAGAAGCCATGCCGGACGTGCCGCCCCCGTCGACGCTGATCGGTGATCGCGAGGCCTATGCAGAGATTGCGAAGACCCGCCCGGACGTATCCCGGTTCGCGTTCCGTTTCGAGGCCATTGATTCGAGACAGGTCGAACGGCTGTACCTGACGACCGAAGGCCGGCATCCGCCGGTCAAGCACACCTGGATCCGCACCCGGGATCCGCTGCCGGACTCCCCGGAAGTGCACCTCGCCGTGCTGGCCTACATGTCGGATCTCGATTTCATGAGCACGTCCATGCTGCCGCACCCGGCCAGCCCGAGCCGCGACGACGTATTCGGTACCAGCCTCGATCACGCCATGTGGATCCATCACCCGTTTCGGGCCGACGACTGGCTCCTGTTCGCCAAAAGCTCGCCGAACGCGGCAGGCGCTCGGGGCTTCGTCCGTGGACGCTTCTACAACCGCAGCGGGAAGCTGGTGGCAACGGCAGCGCAGGAGTGCCTGATCCGGCCGCTGATGCCGATGGCGGAAGGCTGACCGAGGGTCTCAGGTAACGCTCAGGTGAGACGGTGCCGGAGCGGGAGCCAGGCGCTTACCTGCACCTGACCCGGCGCACCGGGCGCTGCTCAGAGCGCCGCGAGCATGGCTTCGGCGCTCGAGACCTCGAACTTCATCGGCTCCTCGACGGCCAGCTTCGTAACCACGCCATCGTCCACGATCATGGCGAACCGCTGTGCGCGCTTGCCGAGACCAAAGCCGGAGCCATCCATCTCGAGCCCGAGCGCGGTCGTGAAGTCACCGTTGCCATCGCCGGCCATGATCAGCTTCTCGGCATTGGCGCCCTTGCCCCAGGCATCCATCACGAACGCGTCGTTGACCGACATGCAGACGATGCTGTCTACGCCCTTGGCCAGAATCTCATCGGCATGGACGACAAAACCCGGCAGGTGCGCCTGCGAGCAGGTCGGCGTAAAGGCGCCGGGAACGGCAAACAGAACCACCTTTTTGCCGGCAAACAGGTCATCGGTCGTGTGTGGCTTCGGTCCAGCATCGGACATGACGTACAGGGTCGCAGCGGGCAGCTTGTCGCCTTCTTTGATGGGCATAGTTCACTCTCTTCGTCGTTCGCTTTCGGGGAACCGCGGGTTCTATGCGCTAGGTACCGGCGCATACGGTCGGAACCGCTAGGATCGCGGAGTGTGGAGATTGCGGTTCGGAGCGTCAACGCACGGCAGGCCCGCACGCGCGACAACTTGCTGACAAAGCAGAACGCGCTGGAGCATTGCATTAGACAAATTCTTAACACAGACTTGGAAAACAATGACCTAGAGACTTTTTCCCCGTTCTGTCGAGCTTCTTCACGGCTTCGACAGGAGGGCTGCGCAACGACAGGGCGCGGGCTTAGCGCGGGGTGCAGATAACAACAGCATTCGAAACTGCTTTCGAATATCAGCAATAACAGCCAGGTCGACCGGTCAGCGCACGAATCAAAGGCACCATCGTGGCAGCAGTCCTTGTTTCTCGAAAATCCGCACCGTATCCAACATCCCGGCCGCTGCTCCGGCTGCTGGTAGCGCTTGCTGCGCTG
Source organism: Pseudomonadota bacterium (assembly GCA_038757945.1). GTDB lineage: Bacteria > Pseudomonadota > Gammaproteobacteria > Pseudomonadales > Azotimanducaceae > CALHVX01. The sequence continues at coordinate 25,718 of JBCDGJ010000019.1, read as the reverse complement.
CTGACGGTGCCGCTCGGCACCAGCGCTGACACGGCGGAAACGGACACCGTCATCCCCGAGATCGAGCCCGTACCGGAACCGCAGCGGCTGCCCTCGGACGCCGCCGCCGCCGAAGCGCTCATCACCGAACCCGATGCACCCGCCGCCGAGCCGCTCGAGCTCCTGGGCGCCGAGATCCAGCCCGGCACCCTCAAGCGCAGCACCTGGAACGCCACCGAAGCTTTCTCCGGTACCGCCATCCCGACCCCGGTGCTGATCGCCCACGGCGCTCAGGCTGGCCCGGTGCTGTGTCTGACCGCCGCAGTGCACGGCGATGAGCTGAACGGCATCGAAACGGTTCGTCGGATCATGTACGACCTCAATCCGGAAGCGCTCACCGGTACCGTCATCGGGGTGCCGATCGTGAACCTGCAGGGCTTTCAGCGGCACAGCCGATACCTGCCGGACCGCCGTGATCTGAATCGCTACTTCCCGGGCAATCCCCGGGGCAGCTCAGCCTCGCGGATCGCGCACGCGTTCTTCAACCAGGTTCTGCGCCATTGCGATGGGGTCGTGGATCTGCACACCGGGTCGTTTCACCGCACCAACCTGCCGCAGATCCGCGCGGACCTGAACAACGAATCCGTCGTCCGTCTGACCGAGGGCTTCGGGTCAACGATCATCCTGCACAGCGAGGGCGGGGTCGGCACGCTGCGGCGGGCCTGCGTCGAGGCCGGCATTCCCGCGGTAACGCTCGAGGCCGGTGAGCCGCTGCGGCTCGGGGACACGGAGGTACGCCACAGCGTCAAGGGCATCTACACGCTGTTCGAAACCCTTGGCATGTACGACAAGCGGGGGATCCGCGGGAACCCGGAGCCGGTGTACTTCACATCGCAATGGGTACGCGCCGATACCGGCGGCATCCTGTTCAGCAAGGTGAAGCTCGGCAAGCGTATCCGCCCCGATGATCTGCTCGGTACGGTCACAGATCCGATCTCCAACGAGCGCGAAGAAATCCGTTCGCCGTTTGCCGGCCGCGTCATCGGCATGGCGCTCAACCAGTTTGTGATGCCGGGCTTCGCCACCTACCACATCGGCATCGAAGCCGATGACGCGGACGAGGCGCGCACCGACGAAGAGCCCGTCATCCTCAGCCACGACGTGGCTTACGAGCCGGATCCGGAAGCCGTCGAATAACGGTCTTCAGCGCCGCGCGAAATGCGGCTGCGCAAAGTGATTCACCGGCGTCTGGCGACCCAGCAGACACAGCTCCCGGAACTGATAAAGCATCGCAGCCGTCGGTGTCGCGATGTGGTCCGTGCCGATCGGCATGCGCAGCACCGGATGCTCGCTGTCATGGATAGGGGTCAGCCGCGGCGCGTCGTTACGCAGCAGCTCACGAAGCGGTATGCGGTGTACGGACGCCACCTCGATTGGATCAGGTGTCAGCGTCCGGGCCGGCCCCAGCCAGGCAATCAACGGGCAGATGACGAAACCGCTGTCGGTCTCGTAGTCGTCCAGGCGCCCGAGCAGCGCATCTTCGGCCAGCCCCAATCCAACTTCTTCACGCAGTTCCCGCAGCGCAGCCTGCTCGAGCGTCTCGCCGGGATCCAGCCGTCCGCCCGGCAGCGCCCACTGCCCCGCATGACGTCGCAGGCCGGCACCGCGGCGCGTCAGCAGCAGAGCCGGCTCGGCGCTCCAGGTCGCATGGGTCGGCAGCCCGTCGACTTCGGCGCCGTAGCCCTCTTCGGTGAGCCCCAGCACCACTGCCGCGGCACGCGGCTCGACGCTTACCGTTTCCGTAAGCAACACCGGAGCTGCGGCGCCGAGCTGCGAGCTGATGTGCCGCCGCAGCCGGTCGTCGAGGCTGGCAATCGGAGGCTCTGTCGATTCACTCATGGCGGTCTCATCTGCCCGCATTCAGATCCTGCTGCGCGCGGTACCTGCGCACTCCGCTTTAGCTTACCGTAGGCGCGGAAATCAGAGGATCAGGACGGAGAAGTTGCCCCGAGAACGCCGCGCGCTGGTTTACGCGCTGACCGCCGTGGTGCTCTGGTCAACCGTGGCAACCGCCTTCAAGCTGGGCCTCCGGTTCGCGACGCCGCTGCAGCTTATTGCCGGTGCGAGCCTCATTTCCTGGCTCATCTTCGCCGCCGCCGATCGCCGCGCGGCCAGCGCAGCCCCCATGCGCCGCCAGGCGGTGCTGGCAGCAATGGGCCTAGGGCTGCTCAATCCGCTGCTCTACTACCTGCTCCTGCTGGCTGGCTACGACCGGTTGCCAGCCCAGCTGGCGCAACCGCTGAACTACACCTGGGCGCTGTGGCTGGCTCTGCTGGCGCTTCCCCTGCAGCGCCAGCCGCTGCGCCGTCCGGTCATCTTCGGAATTCTCTGTGCCATCGCCGGGGTTGCCCTGCTTGCCCGTCGCGACGCCACCCTGGGCCCGGTCGACCCGCTCGGCGTCGCCCTGCTGCTCGCGAGCGCCGTGCTGTGGGCGCTCTATTGGCTGCTGCAGACCGCGCTGCCGGTGCTGGCTGAGCTCACGCCGCTTAGGCGTCTGCACATCGGTTTCGCAACAGCGACCCCGTTGCTCCTGCTCGGTGCCGGCGCAGTGGACGGCTGGCCCGCCTGGTCGCCGGCGCTGCTGGGCCTGATCCTGTGGATCGGTGCGATCGAGATGGGGTTCACCTTTCTGCTCTGGCAGCGGGCGCTTGCGCTGACGGACAACAGCGCGAGGATCGGACAGCTCATCTTCCTCTCGCCGCTGCTCGCCCTCCTGCCGATCACTCTGGTGCTCGGGGAGCCGCTGCGGCCGCAGGCAATCGGCGGGCTGGCGCTGATTCTGCTCGGTCTCCTGGTCGCGCAGCGGGATCGCCCGCAAGCGGCTGCCGGCCAGCACGACCGTATTCACGGCGACCGTATTCACGGCGACCGAGTTCACGGCGACCGCATTCACGGCGACCCATCACCCAGTGATTCGCTTCACGTTCCAGTTACCGACAGCGCACCCCGAAAACGGTAGACTCCGTCGTCATTTTCTGCCAAACGCCATCTGCATTACGGAGTAGCCAGTGGATATCGAACTATCCCCCTCGGATCTGAAGTTTCGCGAAGAAGTTCGCACGTTCCTGCACGAGAACGCCTACCAGCGCGGTGAAGACGCCAATGCCTGGCGCAGCAACTGGTTCAAGGCCGCAGCGGCCAAGGGCGGTTGGGACGTCCCGAAGTGGCCGAAGGAGTTTGGCGGACCAGGCTGGACGCCGGCGCAGCACTACATCTGGGAGCAGGAAACCGCCCAGGCGGCCCTGCCCTGGGATCTGCCGTTCGGGATCGGCATGCTGGCCCCGGTGCTCATGGCCTATGGCAGCAAAGAGCAGCAGGAGCGCTTTCTGCCGGACATCCGCGACCGCAAGGTGAACTGGTGCCAGGGTTATTCGGAACCCGGCGCCGGAAGCGATCTGGCATCGCTGAAAACCAAAGCGGTGCTGTCGGCCGACGGCAAGCACTACACCGTCAACGGCACCAAGATCTGGACCACGCTGGCGCACATCGCCGACTGGATCTTCTGCCTGACGCGCACCGATGACAGCGGCAAGAAACAGGAGGGCATCACCTTCCTGCTGATTCCGATGAAACAGCCGGGCATCGAGGTGAAGCCGATCATTACCCTGGGCGGTACGCATACCGTGAACATGGTCCACTTCACCGACGTCGAGGTGCCGGCGGAAAACCGCGTCGGCGAAGAAGGTAAAGGCTGGACCTACGCGAAGGGACTGCTGCAGCACGAGCGCACTGGGCTGGCCGGCATCTCGCGCTCGCTGGTTGCCCTGGCCAAGCTGAAGGAGCAGGCCGAAACCGTTCCGCGCGGCCAGGGTACGCTCATGGACGACCCGGCATTCCGCGCCAAGGTGGCCGACCTCGAGGTCGATCTGATGGCGGTGGAGTTCACGGAGCTACGAAGCCTGGCATCTGCGCAGTCCGGCGGCGAGCCGGGTCCGGAATCCTCCATCCTGAAGCTCAAGGGTACGGAGATTCAGCAGCGCCTGCAGAAACTGACCGTGGAAGCCGCCGGCCTCTACGCAGCCGCCTGGGGCGGCACCAATCCGGGACCGAAGTTTGCCCGCGGCGGCATGGGCGGCTATCTCAACAGCCGCGCCTACACGATCTATGGCGGCGCCAGCGAAGTGCAGAAGGACGTGATTGCCAAGAACGTGCTCGGCATCAAGCGCTCCGACGCGCGCTCCGACTAACGCATTCGCAGGAACGACCATGAACTTTGATCTTTCGGAAGAACAGCAGCTCATTCAGGACAGCGTGAGTCGTTTCATCAACGACAACTATAGCCTCGAGCAGCGCGAGGTGCTGGTAAAGAGCAAGGCCGGCTTCAGCAGCGAGCACTGGCAGCAGATGGCGGAGCTGGGCTGGCTCGGCCTGCCCTTCAGCGAAGACCAGGGCGGCTTCGGCGGCAATCAGGTCGACACCATGATCGTCATGGAGCAGTTCGGTAAGGGGCTCGTCTGCGAGCCGTACCTGAGCGCGATCGTGCTTGGCGGCGGCGCCCTCAAGTACGCGACCAATCAGCAGCTGGCGGCAGAGTGGCTGCCATCGGTGATCGAAGGCAGCAAGCGGTTGGCGCTGGCCTACGCGGAAGTGCAGTCGCGCTTCGATCTCAACGATGTGGCTACCCATGCGCGCCCGGAGGGCGACGACTATGTCGTCAATGGCCAGAAATCCATGATTCAGAATGGCGAAGGCGCGGATGCCTACGTCGTCAGCGTACGGCTGTCCGGCAGCCATGCAGACTCCACCGGGATCGGGCTGCTGCTGATCCCGGCGGATGCCGACGGGCTGAAAGCGAATCACTTTCCCACCGTGGATGGGCTCCGCGCCACCGAGCTCGAATTCAAGGACGTGCGGGTCCCCATGAGCCAGCTCCTGGTCAGCGGTGACCGGGGTTTTCAGATGCTCACCAAGATCGCCGCGGACGGCATTCTCGCCCTGTCCGCCGAAGCGGTCGGTGCCATGGAGATGCTCTATAAGGACACCGTGGCCTACACGCAGGAGCGCGAGCAGTTCGGCCATCCGCTGGCGGACTTCCAGGCCCTGCAGCACCGCATGGTCGACATGTTCATGGAGTACGAGCAGTGCAAGTCCCTGCTCTACCGGGCCACCCTGGAGATTGCTGAGGACAACGAAGACGCCGCGCGCACCGTACACGCGCTGAAGTACCTGATCGGCAAGACGGCGATCTTCATCGGCGAGTCCGCGGTGCAGCTCCATGGCGGCATGGGCGTCACCGAAGAGCTGCGGGTCGGCCACTACTTCAAGCGCCTGCTCGTGCTCGACGCCCAGTTCGGTAACAGCGACCACCATCTGCAGCAGTTCGCCGCCTGACGGTGAACGCTGCGGGAGCGAGCGCCCCGGCGGCGCGCCGGCGCTGGCTCCGGGAGCCGCTGCTGTGGTTCCTTGCCGTCGGCGCTGTCCTGTTCTGGTTTGCAGGCCGGGAGGACACCGACACCAGCACCATCATCGTCGACCAGGCGGTGCTCGAGCGCCTCGAGGACCAGTGGCAGGCGCAGATGGGACGCAGCGCAACCGATGCAGAGCTCGACGGGCTGATTGGCGACTGGCTCAAGGAAGAGATCTATAGCCGCGAAGCGCTGGCAATGGGGCTCGACGAGAACGATACGATCATCCGCCGCCGGCTGGTCCAGAAGCTCCGCTTTCTGACCGAGGATCTGGCGCTCGCCAGCGAGCCGACGGCAGAAGAGCTGGCAGCGTTCTATGCAAGCAACGCCACAGACTATCTGGAACCCGCGCGCTACGACTTCGAGCACCGCTACTTCAGCGCCGACCGGCGCGAAGATCCGGCCGGGGATGCGGCTGCCGCACTGGACGCACTCCTCGAGGATCCCGAGCTCACCACCAGCCTCGGCGACCCGTTTCTGCTGCAGCGCGCGTTTTCCGCCCGCAGCGAGCGTCAGATTGGCGACCTGTTCGGTCGCGCCTTTGCCGCCGCGCTGACCGAGGTGCCCGTCGAGCGTTGGAGCGGTCCGATCGGCTCGGCCTACGGTGAGCATCTGGTGCGCGTGCTGCGCATCGCGCCCGCTTACCAGCAACCGCTTGATCAGGTCCGGGACCGGGTGCTCACCGATCTCGCCAGAAGTCGCCGTGACGCCGCGAACCGTGCCTACTTCGAGACGCTGAAGTCCCGCTACCGCGTCATCCGCCACGAATGAGGCGGCGCTCGGAAACCCCACGGAAGCGACCTTGCCTGCTAAGGGAGCCTGTGCGCCCAACACCCGGTGCGCGCCGCTGGGGGCTGCGGCGGGGTGCGGTCAGGTTCTGCCTCGGGCTGCTGGTGCTGGGTTTACCGCTGGCTCCCCAGACCGGCACAGCCCACGAGGTCCGTCCGGGTTACCTGAAGCTCGAAGAGACCGTCGCCGGACAGTTCATGGTGACCTGGAAACAGCCGGTGCTGGACGGCCGTCGCCTGCCGCTGGAACCACAGCTGCCCGCAGACTGCACAGAACTCGACCGCCTGCCGCCGGAACGCACGCCGGACGCGCTGATCGAGCGCTGGACGGTGGCCTGCGACCTGCGCGAGGGCACGATCACGCTGCTGGGCTTGAGCCGGACGCTCACCGACGCGCTGCTGTCAATTCACTACGGGAACGGCGACGAGCAGCAGCTGCTGTTGAGACCCGATGCCCCGGCCTTCGATCTCGAAAGCGACTCCTCCGGCGTTGCGAGCTACCTCGTGCTCGGCATCGAACATCTGCTGTTTGGCATCGACCATGTGCTGTTCGTCGTGCTGCTGGTGTTCTACGTGCAGGGCGCCTGGCCGCTGCTGAAGACCGTCACCGCATTCACCGTCGCGCACAGCCTGACCCTCAGCGCAGCGGCGCTGGACTGGGTGCGCCTGCCCCAGGGGCCGGTCGAGGCAATGATCGCCCTGTCGATACTCTACCTGGCTCGAGAGCTGATGCTGCCGCGCGAACGGCGGTCGCTGTTAACCCAGCAATCGCCCTGGCTGATGGCCTTTGCCTTCGGGCTGCTGCATGGGTTCGGCTTCGCCGGCGCCCTGAAGGACATCGGCCTGCCCGGCGATCTGCTCTGGCTGGCGCTGCTGCTGTTTAACGTTGGGGTCGAGCTTGGACAGCTCGCCCTGATCGCCGTCCTGCTCAGCGGAGCCTGGCTGGCGCAGCGACTGCTGCAGGGGTTGCCCGCCAGCACCGACCTCTGGCGCCAGCGCCTGAACGGCAGCGCGCTCTTAGGTGCCGGATGCATTGCCGGCTACTGGACCATCGACCGCTGTCTGCCGCTGCTGACCTGAGGTCTTCGCCGGAACGCTCTGCAATCCGGGGTCAGCCGGCTGCCGGCAGAGCCGCGCGTTGCGCTTTGAGCTGCGTCACGATTTCCTGGTGCCGGGCCCGGTCCAGCCGTAGCTTGGTGAGGCACCAGATGCACAGAACGGCAAACGCGGAGACGACCGGGCCGAACACGATACCAAGCGACCGGACATCAGCGGCCGTAACGTCCGCCGCAGTCACGGCGCCTTCGCCACCGGGCCAGCTGATGAGCCAGAGCGCAAAACCTGCGACCAGCGTCCCGAGGCCGGTCGTCGCCTTGGCGGAAAACGAAATCGCCGAGAAGAAAATGCCTTCCTGCCGTTTGCCGGTCAGCAGTTCATGCTCATCGACGACATCCGGAATCATGCTGTTGAAGCTGACCAGCGATTGCGCCACAACCAGGCCCTGGATGAACTTGAACGCGGTCAGCGTGATGACGAGCTCCGTCGTCTGGTTCTCCGGAAACCAGTCCAGCAGGCGCAGCGCCACGGGCAGAATCTGAAAGGTGGCCCAGCCCGTGGTGCCGAGGATGATGCAGGCCTTCTTATCGAACAGCTCGTTCAGCTTGCGGGCAAAGGTGGTGCCAATGAGCACGCCGATCGGCGCGGCGATGAAGTAGACCAGGTTTTCCTCGCGCTTGAGCTCCCAGAAGTAGGTGTTCATGTGCAGGTTCAGCGTCGCGTCTACCCCCACCATGGTGAAGATGACCAGCACGCCGCTGAACAGCCAGACGAAGGAGCGGTTCGCCAGCGCCTCCCGCATTTCGGCAAAGAGCTGTACCGGCACGCGATACCAGCGCTGCGTCCGCTGCTGCTCCGCGGGCCCCGGCAGGTAGGGAATCCGGCTTCGGGTCGAAACCGCCGAAATCAGTATGGTGACGACCATGATGGCGCCGAGGGTCAGCGCAAAGGGACCGTAAGCGGCCACGTTGAACTTGCCGTCCGGATGATCGGGCGTTGCCACGAAAAAGACGCCAAAGCCCAGCGCCAGGCTGAGCAGTACCCCGAAGTAGCTCGAGAAGTAGCGGTAGGCAACCACCGTCGTGCGCTCATGAAAATCTTCGGACAGCTCCGCACCGAGGGACAGGTGCGGCACGTGGTAGAGCGTCATGGCGCCGCGGGTGAGTACGGTAAACACCGTGAGCCAAACGAACAGCGCGAGCTGGGGCAGCTCCGGCGGTGTGAACAACAGGTAGAAGCTGATTGCCAGCGGCAGCGCCGCCGCCACCATGAAGGGGTGCCGGCGCCCGAAACGCGAGCGCAGGTTGTCAGACAGAAAACCGGCCAGCGGATCGGTGACGGCGTCGAAGACCAGCGCTATGAACAGCGCTGTTGATGCGAGCTCGGGGCGGAGCCCGAGCACCGAGGTATAGAAGAAAAAGAGAAAGACGCTGAAGGTTCCGTTCTTGACGCCTTCAGCGAGCTGGCCGATTCCATAACCGGCTTTGACCCGGTGCGGGAGCGGCGTCACCGCAGTCCCGCCGCGCGCCGATGGACCTGCATCAACCGCGGCCTGCTCAGAACCCCGACAGCGTTGCGTAACGTTCCTGGTGGAAAGCGCTGGTGCCGAAGATCTGTTCCGTCACCGCCGCCCGCTTGATGAAAAAGCCGATGTCGAACTCGTCCGTCATGCCGATGCCGCCATGCATCTGGATTCCTTCGCGGGACACCAGATCGTAGGTCTCGCCGACCTTGGACTTGGCGAGGCTCGCGAGCCGGGCAATCTCCTCGGCATCACGCCCCTCGTCGAGCGCGCTCAAAGCCTCCAGCACGCAGCTGCGCGCCAGCTCGACCTCACAGAACATGTTCGCGGCGCGGTGCTTCAGCGCCTGAAAGGAGCCGATCGGGACACCAAACTGCTCTCGCTCTTTCAGATACTGATTGGTGCGTTCGAAGCACTCCTGCAGCCCGCCGAGCATTTCCGCGGTGATTCCGATGCGCGCAATGTCGAGGGCAGGGTCGAGCACGCTGGCACCCTGATCGACGGCGCCGATGACGCTCTGCGCCGGTACCCGAACGTTCTTCAGGCTGACGTTTGCCGCATTGCGGGAGTCGGTCATGTAGGTCCGCACGCGCTCCAGGCCGGCCGCATCGCCGGGGACCAGAAACAGCGTCAGCCCGTTCCGGTCGGTGGTTGCCCCACTGGTGCGCGCAACGACAATCAGCTGATCTGCGACGTGTCCGTCGAGCACGAAGGTCTTGGCACCGTTCAGCACAAAGTCGCCACCATCGGCCGCTGCGGTCGTCTCGATCTGGTACGGCGCGTGCCGATGGGATTCTTCCAGTGCCAGTGCCAGCAGCTGCTCACCGGCCGCGACGGCACTCAGCACCGCGCTCTTCTGCTCCGACGTTCCCCCGAGATTCAGAATCGTGCCGCCCACCCAGATCGACGCGAACAACGGGCTCGCAGTCAGGGTGCGGCCGGCTTCTTCGGTAACTACACCCAGTCCCTTGTAGCCAAAATCGAGGCCGCCGACGTCTTCCGGGAAAGGAATGCCCGCCCAGCCAAGCTCGACCATCGACCGCCACGTGGCGCGGTCGAAGCCATCGGGATCGTTGCCGTCCCGGAGCGTACGGAGCTGAGAAATCGGCGCGCTCTGGCCGCAGAACGTCTTGGCGGCATCTTTGAGCATGGTCTGCTCTTCGTTCAGGATCATTGCCATGGCTGGTCGCTTCCCCTTGTCCTTATCCGTACTGTCTCATAGCTGCTGGTTGTGCTGCCGGCCGTTGCGTCCGCTGCGCTCTGTTCAGGCTGCGCTGAGTTCCGGCTGTGCTAAGTTCCGGCTGTGCTGTATGCCCGCGGCAAACGCGCCCGCACGGGTGCTGCGCTACCCATCCAGGTTCACCAGCGGTCGTTGCTGCAGCCCCGTGAAGCGGTCCGTAACAGCTCGTCAGCCTGATTGCCGGCCGGCTATGTTCGGATGGTCAAGCGGATTACGTCAACCTTACAAATCCAACAATCCGCGTACTGTTCGGCCGCAGGCGGCGGCGTACGATGCTCGCATGCCTTCGTTGACTACGCAGCGCCGCCGCGCAACCGCCTTCCTCGTCGCCCTCACTGCCGTGACTGCGCTGCTGGCCGGCGTCCCGGCGGCTGCACAGGTTGGACAGGTGGTCGAGATCGCTCAGGTCGGTCAGGCACAGCTGGCACAGATCACCCCCGCCGCAGTTCCGGCCGAGGGGTATGATTGGAGCGTATTCATCGCTGCTGGATTCGGCCTGCTTGGACTCTACTGGATTCGCCGCCACATCAGCCGGCTCTGACGACCCACGCCTGCGGGACCTGACCCACCGGCTGCAGCGCACGCTGCCCGACGCCCACCTGGATCTCGTCCGGCTCGACACTCCGCAGCCGCTGCGGCTGGCGCTGATCAACGCCGACTACCAGACCGGCCCCCTGCCGCCCGAAGTCATGCACGCCGTGGTTGCCCGTCCGGCTTACTGGGCCTTCTGCTGGGGCAGCGGGCTGGCCACGGCGCAGCTGCTGCTGGAGCAGCCCGGGCACGTTGCCGGCCGGTCGGTGCTCGACTTCGGCAGCGGCTCCGGCGTCGCCGGCATCGCCGCAGCGCTGGCGGGCGCTGCTGAGGTGACTGCGGTCGACATCGATGCCGATGCGTGTGCGGCGACGGCCTGCAATGCCGCGCTCAACCAGGTCGACCTCGAGATCTGCGAGGTGCTCGACGACCAGCGGCACTTTGACCTGATCCTGCTCGCCGACGTCCTCTACGATCGCAGCAACCTGCCGCTGCTGGCCGCACTTCGTGAGCGCTGCAGAACCCTGCTCGTTGCCGACAGCCGCTTCACCAACCTCGACCAGCAGCTGCCGGCGGCGCTCGACGCGCGGCGTCTCGGCAGCCGCGAGGCCATTACGCAGCCCAATCTCGGTGAGTTTGATGAGTTCCGCGAGGTGGTGTTCTTCGGCTTTGGTGCGTCTGCGGGCCCCGGCAGGCTGTTCTGACCGGGAACCAGCAGTGACGGGCTGGTGTCACACGCCCGCGCATACCGTCCCGGTTAGCCGGGGCTGCGAAGCAATGCCGAGACCCCGGCTTTGCTTCGCAAACCCTGTCTGTGTCCCGGCACAGCCAAGACGCTAGCGACTGAGGCTTCCGAGTTCCCAGACCGCCAGCTCATCGAAGGCCTTCCGCGTCAGCTCCAGCGCAACCTGATGCTCCGCGCCCCAGAGCCACTCCAGCCGTTCTGCCTCCGTCGGAAAGCTCAGCAGCAGCCACTGATCGAACGCCGCCGAGCCGCCGAGCCCGGCAACATCCAGCTGCCACAGGATCCGTGCTGCACGCGGCAGCTGCGGGCGCAGCGCACGTTCCAGCGATTCAGTTCGGACCGGATCGCGCCGCGCTGCAAAAAGCACCGGATACGCCAGCGGTTCCGTCACCGCCGCCGCAGCGCCGGGTACGCCAAGCGAAGTACCGAAGACCGCCCGCTGCTGTGGATCCCGCGCGGCTCGGGCCGCTGCACCGGTCGCGAAGCGAACGTAGCTGCCCCCGGACGGGAACTGCCACAGCTCGATTCGCTCCCAGCCGGGCACGCTCGGGCCGAGCGCCAGCATGGGCTGGCCGGAGCGCCACAGCAGGCGGCTGTCTTCGGGCAGCTCCGCGGCGGTGACGCCAAACGCAGTCCCCCCCACCCCGGCATCGAGCGCAAGCACGATGTAGGGCGCCGAGCGAGCATCGCCGTCGAGGGCGATCCCGACCAGCGTCGGACCGAGCCACCAGCGGACCATAAGACCCGTTGCGCCGAGCGCCAGCAGGAAGAGAAAGAAGTAACTGCGCGGATTGTTCATGCGGAACTCAATCAGGATCCTCACATGATAGCTTAGCGTCCTGTCTAACCAGGGAGAGAACTATGACCGAGCACACTACCGCGGCGCGGGTGGCTGCCGCCGACTACCGGGACATCACCCTCGAATGCAGCGATCCGGTCGCCATCATCACCATGAACCGGCCTGCCGCCCTGAATGCGTTCACCACCCGCATGCTGGCAGAAATCAAGCACGCGATCGCCGTGGCGGAAGCAGATCCCCAGGTGGTCGGTATCGTGCTGACCGGCGCCGGACGCGGATTCTGCGCGGGGATGGACATGAATGCGCTGGCAGACCTGTCGCAGGGCGATAGCCTGGCGGAGGACCTCTCTCCCTTCGACGCCGCTCCTGGCGATCCGGTAGCCGGCGAGCCTTTCCTGGAAGCCTTCGGCTACCTGCTGGCGGTGCGCAAACCGGTGCTGGCCGCAATCAACGGCGCCTGCGCAGGTCTGGGCTTCGTCTTTGCCCTCCTGTGCGATCTGCGCTTCGTCGCACCGGATGCCAAGTTCACAACCGCCTTCGCACAGCGCGGCCTGATCGCCGAGCACGGCTCGAGCTGGCTCCTGCCGCGGCTGATCGGCAGCGGCCATGCGCTCGATCTGCTGTGGACCGGCCGCAAGTTCGATGGCCGCGAAGCACACGAGCTCCGCCTCGCAGAAAAGCTGTGCGAGCACGAAAGCCCGCTCGACGCTGCGGTGGACTACATCCGGCAGCTGGCGGCAACGGCATCGCCCACGTCAATCCGGGTCATGAAGGCGCAGGTATACCGTCACCTGAATCAGGCCTTCAAGGATGCTCTCGGTGAATCCAACGAATGGATGGCCGAGAGCCTGAAGCGGGCCGACTTCAAGGAGGGCGTGCAGTCGTTCATGGAACGACGGCCGCCAGCGTTCACCCGCGTATCTGGTCGCGAATGACCCTGGACGGCCCGGATCCCGTCGCCGTGCCGCTGACGGTCAGCGGCGTGGAGCTCTGCAGCTGGAACCTCCCCGGCTCTGCCGGCCAGCGCGACCGGAGTCCCCTGCTGGTGATGCTGCACGGCATGCGGGACATCGCCCGGGGCCTGCTGCCCGTCGCCTGGCCGCTGTCCGAACGTTTTGATGTGCGCCTGTTCGATCTGCGCGGCCACGGTGCCAGCGACTACACCGGCACCTACAGCGTCCCGCAGTACTACTACGACATCTACGTGCTGCTGACCAAACTGCGTGAACAGGCGCCGGGTCGGCCCCTGTATCTCTTCGGCCACAGCCTCGGTGGCCAGCTTGCCGCCCGCTGCGCCGGACTGTTCCCGGAGCTGGTCGACGCGCTGGTCCTGGCGGAGGGGCTGGGGCCGCCGCGCCCGCAGTGGCCGCAGGAGCAGGCGGATGAAGACGCTCAGATTTCCTTCCTGCGGGAGCAGCTGCTGGCGCGCTTTCAGATGCCCGCAGCAACGCGGCCGCTCCCGGATCGGGCGTTCGCCGCGCAACGGTTACTGATCAACAATCCGCGGCTCGATCCCGAGCAGGCGCGGCTGACCGCCCGCTACGCGACCCGCGAAGCGCCGGACGGGACCCTTCGCTGGGCCTTCGACGCCCGCGTATCGACAGTGTTCGTCGGCTTCGACGAACGGGACAGCGCGCGACTCTGGCGGCGCGTGCGCTGTCCGGTGCTGACCATCACCGGCGATCTGGCCGACGAGTACTGGCGCAGCGTCCACCCGCTGGCGGACTACACGGGCGTGTTTCAACCGGGTGAGTACGAAACCCGGATCAGCGTTTTTCGCACCGTGAGGCACCTGCGCTTCGAGGGCTCCGGCCACATGGTGCATTTCGACGAGCCCGAACGGCTGGCCGCCGAAACCGGGGGATTTCTGGCTTCGTTGACCTGACCGCTAACCTGACCTTTGGCCAAAGCCGGTTCGACCAGCCCGCCGAAACCGGACTGTCGCAATCCGGCCTTCGCGTCCTGTCTCTCGCGCTCAGGCTGTTGCGACCGGACACGTGTGGCCGGACTCTCTTGGCAGGCCCTTCGTGTTAGGACATTCGTGGAAAGACCTTCGCGGGCTGCCGTCCGCAACCCGCTGCGTTGAGGGCTGTACGGTGGCGCAGGGTTGCCCGTCCGGCACCGCTGGCCGGGCGCAACGCGACCAGCAGCCGGCGATCAGTCCAGCGGAACTTCCTTGTGCCAGACCAGCCGGCTGCCCTCGCGCTCGGCGACGAAGGTCGCGAGTTCCTTGGGGTAGACCGGCTCGCCGTTGACTTCCAGCCGCTGTTGCGTCTGGTTGATCGTGCTGTACCGCTCGCCCTCGCGGGCCGGTGTCGGCTGCTTCTGGGTAGGATCAAACAACATACTTTTCCTCCCGGGCCGGGTGGGATGACTCAGCCCACTACAACACTGTTTCTGAGCTCGCCCACACCGCTGAGCGCAACCTCGACGCGGTCACCGTCATCCATGAACACCGGCGGCGTGCGCGCGGCACCAACGCCGCCGGGCGTGCCGGTGACCAACACATCACCCGGAACGAGCTCAGTAAAGATCGAACAGTAAGCGATGATCGCTGCAAAATCGTGAACCATGTCCGCAGCACGCGCCTGTTGCATGATTTCGCCGTTCAGACGCGTCGTCAGCTCCATGGCATCGAGGTCCGCAATCTCGTCCGGGGTCACTATCCAGGGTCCGAAGGCGCCGGTGGCCGGGAAGTTCTTGCCGGGCGTGAACTGGCTGGTCTGGCGCTGATACTCCCGCACGCTGCCATCGTTATAGATGCTGATGCCGAACACGTGGTCCATGGCCTGCGCCCGCTCGATGCGTCGCCCAGGGCTGCCGATCACCAGCGCGATCTCACCCTCGTAGTCGAGCGTCGCCGATTCGAGCGGCCGGATCATGGCCTGCTCATGACCGATCTGGGAGCTCGGGAAGCGGGTGAAGATCGTTGGGTAACCCTCGCCGCCCCGACCCATCTCAGCCTGATGGGCACGGTAGTTCAGGCCAACGCAGAGGATTTTCTCCGGGTCGGGAATCGGCGGCAGCAACGTCAGCGCATCGAGCGCAAGCTCCGGCGCCGCGCCAGCCTCAGCGGCGAGGGAAGCCAGCACCTTTGCCGCCAGCGCTTGCCGCAGCGTCGCCGGCGCCCCGGCAAGACGACCGACCGCCTGCACCCGATCCCCGTGCAGCAGCCCGTAAGAGAGACCCAGATCGTCTGAGAAAGTCAGCCAGCGCATGGCAATCAGTGGTCGAACATGATGACGCTACGCGCCACCTCACCGGTATTCAGGTCTTCGAATGCGGCGTTGATGTCCTCGAGGCCGATGCGCTTCGAGATCAGGTCGTCCAAGTGCAGGCGCCCCTGCAGGTACAGGTCCACAAAGCGGGGCATGTCGACGCGGAACCGGTTCGAGCCCATGAAGGAACCCTGGATCTTTTTTTCCGAGAGAAAGTCGACGCCATGCAGGCTCACCATCTGCCCCGGCGGAATCATGCCGATAATAGTCGCAACGCCACCACGGCGGAGCATGCCGAACGCCTGCTCTGCAGTCGCCTTCAGGCCGATGGCTTCGAAAGAATGATGAACGCCACCGCCGCTCAGTTCGAGCACCGCCCCGATGGCATCCTGATCCTTCGCGTTCACCACATCCGTGGCACCGAACTTACGCGCCAGCTCCAGCTTCGACGGCACCATGTCAACGGCGATGATGCGGGCCGCACCCGCCAACGCCGCACCGTTGATGCAGGACAGGCCTATGCCACCGCAGCCAATGACAGCGACGGTTTCTCCTGCCTGCACGGCTGCCGTGTGGATGACTGCACCAACGCCGGTCGTCACCCCGCAGCCAATAAGCGCTGCGCGATCCAGCGGCATGTCCGGGTTGATCTTTGCAATGGCATGCTCGTGCACCAGCAACTGCTCAGCGTAGGAACCCAGATTGGCGAACTGTTCGATGGGCGTCTCGCCCTGTGCCAGCCTGGAGTCTTCGCCGGGCCCACGTTTCGTTTCCGGCTCCTGGCACAGCGACATATGGCCGGTCAGGCAGTGCTCACAGTGCCCGCAGAACACACTGAGGCAAGTCACCACGTGATCTCCCGGCTTGACGTAGTGCACGTCGCTGCCGACCTGCTCGACCACTCCTGCGCTCTCGTGACCGAGCACCATGGGCGTAATGCCCGGGTAGGTACCATTGTAGAAGTGCAGATCGCTGTGGCAGACGCCGGCGGCGGCCGTGCGGATCAGCACTTCCCGGGGTCCGGGCTTGGAGACCTGCACGTCTTCGATCTCCATCGGCTTGTTCACTTCGCGGAACACGGCTGCCTTCATCTTCTTACCCTCTCACTACCCAACAGGTTGTTTCACACCGCCGCAGCCGGATCCGTTCCCTCGCCAGGCAGTACCACCAAGACGCAAGCCGGGCGACGACACTCCGTTAAGCCGCTTAATCGATCAGCAGCTCCGTCGACTCGAGCGTCAACCCGAAGCCCGAGATACCCACATAGTCGACTTCGCGCCCGGCGATCAGCCGGATCCGACGCAACCCGATGTCACGCAGAATCTGGGCGCCGACTCCGATCTCGAGCCACTCGGCACGGCGTTCGGCCTCTTTGGTCTCGTCGTTCAGCCGCTGCTGGGGCACGCCTTCGAAGCCGGAGCGGAGGTAGATCAGCACCCCGCCGCCAAGGCTGTCGATGCGATCCAGGGCGACATCCAGCAGGTTGCTCGGATGATCGGTCTGCGGTCCGAACACATCGTCGATCAGGCGCTCCCGGTGAATCCGTACGGGCACCGAGGAACCGTCTTCGATTTGACCAAACACCAGCGCCAGGTGCTGGACGTCCTCGAACTGGGTCGTATAAGCAATTCCCTTCGCCAAACCGATGCGCGTTTTCACTTCGAACTCGTGGGTGCGTTCGATCAGCTGCTCGCGCTGCTGGCGATAGGCGATCAGGTCGGCGATCGAGATGATCTTGAGGCCATGTTCCTCAGCGAACTTGAGCAGCTGCGGCAGGCGCTGCACCGTGCCGTCGTCGTTGACCAGCTCCGCCAGCAGCCCGACCGGCGGCAACCCGGCGAGCTGCGCAAGATCGGTACCTGCCTCGGTATGACCGGAGCGCACCAACACGCCGCCGCGGCGCGCGACCAGCGGAAAGATGTGGCCCGGACGCACGAAGTCCGCCGCACCGACGTTGCTGTTGGCAAGGGCCAGACAGGTTGCCGAACGTTCTTCGGCGGAAATCCCCGTGGTCAGGCCCTCCTTGTAATCGATGGAGACCGTAAACGCGGTGCTCATGGGCGCATCGTTCCGTGCAACCATCGGATCAAGATGCAGCCGCTTGGCCTGCTCCTCGAGCACCGGGGTACAGAGGATGCCGCTGGTGTGGCGGATCATGAACGCCACCTGCTCGGGCGTTGCCTTGGCCGCGGCCATGATCAGATCACCTTCGTTCTCGCGATCGTCGTCATCAACGACCACCACCATCTCACCAGCGGCAACGGCGTCGATGGCTGTCTGGACGCTGTCGAATACGGTGCTGCTGATTGCGTTCATGGTTTCCTCCGGCGCCTCTCTACGGGCGCATGAATTCGTGGTCTTCGTCACCGGCACAATTGGTCAGCTGAAACTCGAGCATCGACCGGGTCGCCTCGAGCCCCTCGCCCTCCCGGTACTTCTCGACCGCCAGGCTGACGATGGCTCGCAGCAGCGTTTCCCGATCAACAGCAGAGCTGCTGGCCTCATCAAGTGCCGTGTCTATGGCGGTGCGGGCAAGACTGAAAGCGCTCATGGGTACCTCGGTAGCTACGTTGTCTGTTGGTGACAGACCATAGTAGTCGCCGCTCCGCCCCCGACCGATAGGTATTTGCCGGTACTACCGGCTCACCGCCGCATTCCGGCTGCTCTCTTTCCGGCGCCTCTCCCGCGCGGCGACCGACTAAAGTCCTCAAGGTGGCCCAACTCCAGCCGTCACCCACTCAATCCCCGAAACAGGCCACTCGATCGAACCGACGTTTTCGCCACAGGCGAAAACTCGCTAAGGTCGCGCAGCGACCGACTGGCGCACCCGGTAGGACTCGAACCTACAACCCCCAGGTTCGAAGCCTGGTGCTCTATCCAGTTGAGCTACGGGTGCTGTGCGGACCGCTCAGTATACGTTTGCGTGCATCAGGTCGCCACAAACCGCTTGCGCACCGGATCCTTGCGCACCCGCGCCGCGGCAAAGACCTGGCCGTTCATTGCGACGTAAACGCCGGCCGGCAGGCACTGCGCGGCGGCGAAAGCCATACCGACGTTGAAGGTGGCATCGGTCCGCGCAAACCGCGCCGGCGCCAGTGATCCAGTCAGCACGATCGTCTTCGGGAGCCCCGCGAGCGTGGCCGCCGTCGCCGTCATCGTATCCGTACCGTGGGTGATGACGCAGCGCGTTTCCGGCGCCGCTGCGACGGCGGCACGTATGGCATTGCGGTCGGTATCGGTCAGCTCGAGACTGTCTTTGCGCAGCAGCGCGTGCAGGCGATAGGCCAGGTTGACCTGTGCCTCCCGCAGCAGCTCCGGCAGCACCGAGTCACCAACTTCAAACTCGCTGCTGGCATCAAAGTAAACCTTGTCGATCGTTCCGCCGGTGGTCAGCAGCAGCAGCCCTCTGCCGCTCGGCAAGTCTAACTGGTCCACACACGCTCCATCGGCGGCACCGACTGCGCTCGCCTGTCTGTTCGGGAATCACGATTCGGGAACCCGATTCCGGAGGGCCAGTACCCGGTACCGCTCCAACAACCCTGGATTGTGCGCGTCCGGCAGACGGACGGCCAGCGCCCCCGTTTGGACGGAGAAGCCCATTTTTGTCCCTGCCTTGTTAGAATCCGCACGCAGCGCGGTAGTGTCCGCGGCCAGACGATGCTATGAACGAATCGATTGTCCAGACAGCCGGACCCACCGATGCTGAGCACAGTCAGCAGATCGTAGACCAGCTGATCGAAGAGCGCGCCCACAAGCTGCGCCAGCGCAGCTGGCTGTGGCCGCTGGTCAAGCGCTTATTTTATCCGGTCCTCGGCTACCAGCGGGCGATCAGCGTGATCGGCGCCCTGCAGCCGCTGCGGGGTCAGGCCGTGCTCGACTGGCTGAGCCGCGAGCTGCAGATGCAGGTCGAGGTCGAAGGGCTCGAGCACGTGCCTGAAGATGGCCACCTGGTAATCGTCGCAAACCATCCTGCTGGTATCGCAGACGGCATCGCGGTCTGGGACGCGCTGAAGCAGCGGCGCGAAGACATCAGCTTCTTCGCCAACCGCGATGCGATTCGCGCCGTTAAGGGGCTGGAAGACGTCATCATTCCGGTGGAGTGGGTACAGACACGGCGGACCCACGAACGCAGCCGCGAAATGGTCCGGCAGACGCTCAAGGCGTTCCGCAGCAATCGCCTGATCGTGATCTTTCCCTCCGGGCGCCTGGCGCAACCCACAATCGGCGGGCTGAAGGAACGCGAGTGGATGACTACTGCGGTCAGCCTGGCGCAGAAGTACAACAGCCCGATCGTGCCGATGCACATCCGCGGCCGTAACTCACTGCTCTATTACCTGCTGTACTTCCTGAACGAGGAGCTCAGGGACATGACGCTGTTTCGCGAACTGCTGAACAAACGGTTCCAGAAGTACACGATCCGGCTCGGCCGACCGTTCCTGGCAACGGGCGAGAGCCGCGACGTGACTACGGCACTGCAACGTTTCGTGGCTGAAGACATGGCCCGCGGGGCCACGCACTTCAACCACCCGGATCACGCCCGGGAACCCCTGCCCGACCCGGTGGCGCCGGAACTCGGACGCGTCGCAAACGGCGAGTAGGACTTCAGGGTGGGGGCGCCACAGCTCGCCAGCACAGCCTCGGTTTCGGACGAACGGCCAACGTCGATCGCAAGCTGCTCGGCACCTGCCGAAAAAACCACACGCCCGCGCTCAGGTTCCGTCCCGGCACTCTCGACGGCTACCAGCTCGAGTCCCTGACGCGCGAGAAAGGCTTCTGCCGCCTGCACCAGCGGCGGGTAGCTGCTGCGCCCGCGCAGCCAGTCAAACGCCACGCAGCCCCCTTCGACCGCCGCCAGAAACCGCTCCACGACGGCCGGTGCAACCCGGCCGTACAGCAGGGCCCCCGGCGTTACCAGCACGTTCGGTGCGAACCGATGGCCACCAACGTGGCTGATCTGCCAGGCGCGCTGCTGAACGGCCGCACTCAGGGCGCGGTACAGGGGCATGCCGAGGGCGCCGCAACAGCGATCACGCTGGCCATTGGTACAGACGAAGTACTGCGGCTCGGACAGCGCCTGCAGCTGGCCGCCTGCGGCCCGAACCGCAGTGGCGGGGGCCTCCTTTGCAGCTCGGAAGAGCGTGCTGAGACCGGTTGCAGGGGACTCCTTGAGGGCTCGCAGACCTCCGGCCAGCAACCACAGACGCTCGTGCGCCAGCAGCAGCACGCGCTGACCGCGAACCGCCTGTTGCTTCACGAGCTGGGGGCGCAGCTTCAGCCCCTCGGCAGCCGCTGCGGCGAGCAGCGCTTCGATCTGCTGGCGCAGACCGGCATCGACCGCCTCAGCATCATGCCACTGCGCGCCCCAGCGACCCGGCGCCTCCAGCAGCAGCCAGCCATCCACGTGATCCACCGTGCCAATCATGGAACGGCCTTCGCTTGCGGCGACGCAGGTCGTCTCGTTCGGAGTGTCGTTTGTCATGCGGGGATTGGTCCTGCTGCTCGCCTGCTCTGATGCGCGGCTCTAGTGCGCGGCTTTAGCCCGTGGCTTTAGTGCGCGGCTGTTGCCAGGATGCTCTGGACTCGAGCCGCTCCCATATCAGTATTGAGTATACTGCGCCGCGACTCAGGCGCCCGTCGGCGGCGCGCTCCCTGATCCTCAGCACCGGAACAGCATGCCCCAGCCCCAATCAGCGCAGGCCTACGTGACCCTGGTAACCAACAGCGACTACGCGCGCGGCGCCTACGCGCTGGCACGCTCGCTCCGCGCCGTCGGAGCCACGGCGCCGCTGCTCGTTCTGCTGACCGACGACAGCGTCGATGTCAGCGCCCTCGAAGCACTCGGTTGCCCGATCGTGCCCGTCTCCGTGCCGGAGGTCAGCGAAGCCTTCAAGATCCGTCACGCCCGGGAGCGCATCCACGGACAGGATCCGTTTACCAAGGGCAAAAAACCCACTTTTCATGCGCCCCTGAAGAACTTCTGCAAGCTACGCCTGTGGCAGCTCACGGACTACCGGCGACTGGTATTCCTCGATGCCGACAGCGTCGTGCTCAAGCCGATCGATCAGCTGTTTCAATATCCGGAGTTCAGCGGCGCACCAAACCTCTACGAATCCCTCGAAGACATGCATCGCCTGAACTCCGGAGTTTTCGTCGCCGAGCCGAGCAGCGCGACGTTCGACGCCATTATGGCGCAGCTGGATGCGCCGGGCGCCTATTGGCGCCGCACCGATCAGACCTTTCTGGAATCGTTTTTTCCAGACTGGCACGGGCTGCCCTACTGCTTTAACGTTCTGCAGTACGTGTACTTCAACCTCCCGCAGCTCTGGCGCTGGCCGAGCATCCGCGTGCTGCACTACCAGTACGAAAAACCCTGGGAGGCCGAACACAGCAAGCGCGCGCAGCTCAAGCCGCTGATCGATCTCTGGTGGCAGATCCACGACACCGGAACGATCCCGGCGGAACCCATCGAGGCCCCCCGCGATCCGTCCGCGGCGCGGCCTGGTGACTGAATGCGCGTCGCCATCACCGGAGCGAACGGGGTCCTGGGCGGTTTCCTGGCGGAACGGTTCGCTGAGCACGGTGTGCGCGTCACGGGCCTGGGCAGTGCGGGGCCGACCAGCAGCGGCGTCGACCGCTGGGTCAGCGGGCGGCTCGACGGCAGCAGCACCCCAGCCGCGCTCTGGGCGAACCTGCTCGATGGGGCAGACGCCTGCATCCACTGCGCCTTCGATCACGTCCCCAACCGCTACCGTCAAGGCGAGGGCACGGACCCGCAACGGTTCTGGGCACGCAATCTGGGCAACACCCTGGCGCTGCTCGAGGCGGCGGTTGCCCACGGTCTGGCGCGGACGCTGTTGATCTCGAGCCGTGCCGTCTATGACGGCTACGGCGCCTCTGCCGAGCCGCCGATCAAGCTGACGGATGACGCTGCGCCGCGGCCAACCACACACTACGGTGCGTTGAAAGCGGCAGAGGAAGCCCTGGCGACACGCTACAGCGCCGAAACCGCGCTGACCGTGAGCGCCCTGCGGGCGACCGGGATCTACGGCATACGGCAGCCACTCGAACGCAGCAAATGGTTCGCGCTGGTGCGCAACCTCGAGGCCGGCCGGCCGCCGACGCCGCGGTCGGCAACGGAGGTCCACGGCCACGACCTGGCAGACGCCGCGCTGCTCGTGCTGGGCAGGTCCGCAGAGCAGGTCGGCGGCCGCGTCTTCAACTGTTCCGATGTGCTGGTGACGAACGCTACGCTGACCACGCTGTTCAATCAGATCAGCGGCACCCGCGTGGCGCAGCCGGAGCCCGGCGCCGAGCCGCGCGTGCAGCTCGACCCGCGTGCCCTGCGCACTCTGGGCTGGCAGCCGAGGGGGCTGGCCGGCGTCGAAGCAACCATCCGCACCCTGCTGGGTCGGGATTGACCGGCCCACAGGGCGCCGCAGGAAGTGCCGCACAGGCGCACCCCGCTCCGACCCCGCTAGTCCACCCGCAACAGCCCGAGCAGATCCACCAGCGCATCGATGAACAGGTCCGGCGCCCGCAAGGGGCCGACCAGGCTCCCGGGGGAGTCTGCCGCCAACGCTCCCCGGACCGGTGCGATGCGTTCTTCCAGCTGATCGCAGATCAGCCACGCCGAGCGCATGCCCATCGTGTACGCGCCACGCACATCGTTGGTCAGGGAATCGCCGACGACCAGGATCTGCTCCGGCGGCAGGCCGCTGCGCGCCAGCGCGCGCTGAAAGATCGCGGCGTCCGGTTTGCACGAACGGCAATATTCGGAGCTCAGGACGAAGTGGCAGGCCGCCAGGTCCGGCTCGCGCGCCAGCAGTGGGCCAAGATAATCCTCGTCGATGTTGGAGACGATGCCGACCTGATAACCCCACTCCCGCAGCGTCTGCAGGACGTGCGCGGCATCTTCTCGTGGTCGCAGCTGCTCGGTCACCGCCGTGCGCTGCAGCGCATAGAAAGCGCGACCAAGGGCGTCACCGTCAACCGCGATGCCGGCATCCCGCAGCAGCGCGCCGTACCGCGTCACCGCGGTCAGCACGAGTTCCCGATGCAGAAAGAAACGCCGACCCACAAACTCCTGTTCGACCGCCGCGCGAACGCCGTGATAGCTCGCGAGCTGCGCCTGCGGCGGGTCGGAGACCCCCTGGGTCGCCAATGCAAGAGCCAGGTTCTGGGTCGTTGTGGCGGGAGGCAGGTGCTGGAACAGCGTTCCCCCGAGATCGAACATCACGCCGGAAACCCGCAAGCCGTGCGCTCCTCCTGTCGAATGGCAGAGTGTCGTAGTTCAGGCGGCCGAAGCGTCCAGCCGCCCTTTCCGGCCCGCCGATTGCGGCGACCCAGGGACCCTGCGAGACTAATTGAAAAGAGCTCTGGAGTGTCGATATGACCGACGGCGATCAACCACAGACGCTCGGCGCCTTAAAAGCGTCAGGCTACCAGCCACTCCCTGTCAAACAGGAGTTGCGCGCGAATCTGGTCCGCCGCCTGAAGACGGGGGAAACCCTGTTCCCGGGCGTCAAAGGATACGACGAAACGGTGATTCCGCAGCTCGTGAACGCGCTGCTGGGCCAGCAGGACATCATCCTGCTGGGCGAGCGCGGGCAAGCAAAATCGCGTCTGGTTCGGTCACTGACGAGCCTGCTCGACGAGTGGACGCCGATCCTCGATGGGATCGAGATTCCGGAGAACCCCTGGGCACCGATCTCCGCCGAGGGCCAGGCGCTGGTCCGCGATCAGGGTGACGGTGCACCGATCCGCTGGCTGCACCGGGACGATCGCTACGCCGAAAAGCTCGCAACGCCGGACATCACCATTGCCGACCTGATCGGCGAGGTCGATCCCATCAAGGTCGCCGAAGGCCGCTATCTGAGCGATACCGGTACGCTGCACTTCGGGCTGGTTCCCCGCGTCAACCGGGGCATCTTCGCGCTCAACGAGCTGCCGGATCTGGCGGAGCGCATTCAGGTCGGGCTGCTGAACCTGCTGGAGGAACGCGACGTGCAGATTCGCGGACACCAGATCCGATTGCCGCTGGACGTGCTGATCGTCGCTACCGCCAATCCAGAGGACTACACGAACCGCGGCCGCATCATCACCCCGCTGAAGGATCGCTACGGCGCCCAGATCAGGACGCATTATCCCGCTACCGTCGAGCAGGAAGTGGAAATCATGGAACAGGAAGCTCAGATCGCTGAACTCGAAGGTTGCGCGGTGGCTGTGCCCGCCTTCATGAAGGAGATCATCGCGGAGCTGACCCACCTCGCCCGCCGGTCACCGGACGTCAATCAGCGCTCCGGGGTCAGCGTACGGGCGTCGATCGCCAACTATGAGGTGCTGATCGCCAATGCTTATCGCCGCGCCTTGCGCCTCGGGGAAGACGAAGTGGTGCCGCGGATCTCGGATCTCGATTTCATTGCGCCAAGCTTTCAGGGCAAGGTGGAATTCGAGGCGATGGAAGAGGGCCAGGAGGACAAGCTCACCCTGCGCCTGATCCAGAAGGCGATCAAGAACGTGTTCGATCGGCGCTACGAGGTTAAGGACCTCGAGGCAATCGCCCTCGCCTTCAGCGATGGGCTCAACGTCGATACCGGCGAAGCGCTGCGGCTCGGCGCTTATCAGGAGATCCTGGACAGCATTCCCGCACTCTGGGACATCTTTCCCGATGCCGACGCAACGAGCCCAGGCATACGCGCCGCGATTGTGGAGTTCGTCCTCGAAGGCCTCCACCTGCACCAGCTGCTGAACAAGTACAACGTGGCCGGCCAGTCGACCTACAGCGGGTAGCTCGTGATGAGTAACGACAGCAACGACGCGCAGCCGGACACCCCGGAGCCGAACGATAAACGGGCAGCTGCGGGCACCGGCCTGCGCTTTTCGCTGCACCGCTACACCCGCTGGGACGGCAGCCAGCGGGATCCGATCGACGCAGACCAGGTCCTCGGCGCCATGGCCGATGACCTCATGGAGTACGGCGACCTGCGCTGGGCGCTGCGCAATCTGATGTCCCGTGGTATGTCGATGGCGGATGGCTCCCGTCTGGACGGGCTGCGACGGCTGCAGGAACGCTTGAAGGCGAGACGCGATCAGCAGCTCCAGCGCTTTGATCTGTCCAGCATCTTCGAGGACTTCAAGCAGCGGCTCGATGCCATCGAAGCCAAAGAGCAGGCCTGCATCGATCGCTGGCTGGAATCCGGTATCGATGCCCCCGGCGCCGCAGCGGGCAGTGACGAAGCACCCGGTGGCGCCGAGGACCCGCAGCAGGCATCGTCGGCCGACGACAACAGCGCAGCTGACGGTGCGCCGGACAGCTTCAGCGACGGCGTGTTCCGCCAGATCGCGGCTCGAAACCGCGAGCAGCTGGCCGAGCTGC
>JBCDGJ010000018.1:0-47318 GCA_038757945.1 Pseudomonadota bacterium | reverse complement strand
CTGGCGACAACAACGCCGCAACGCTGATCACGCGCGATTCCGAAGAGGCGTTCTCCAGGCAGTCGAAAACGCTGCTCGCTGCTGCGGTCGTGCGCCGCGTTGCTGCGCTGCTGGCCGAGAGGGGATAGTTCGGGACGACCAGTCCGGGACTCGCAGTCGGGGACGCCCAGTCCGGCACCTGCGACCGGAGCGCACAGCCCGTCACACTTCGGCACATCACCGGCGGCCGGTCCGGGTTCGCTATGGTCACAGTGGTTAGTGCCCATTAACATCACCGCTTTTCGGGCAGGGGTATCGTGTGGCCAAGGATCAGCCGGCAACGACAGCCGATGGCACCGCAGCGGCCGGCACACCGGCTTCGAAAGGGGCCCGTAAAGCCCGCACGGGCGGCACGAACGAAATCTGGCTGTATGCGCTAGTCGCCATCGCCATTGCCCTGGCCGGTGTACTCGCGGCGTTCGGCGTTGTCGGCTGGCAGCTCGTTGCGGGGACCGAAAGCGCCATTGCCGAGCGCGAAGACCGACAGAATGCAACCGCTATCGCCGGGCTGATCAACGCCCAGGTTGCCAACCTGCGCCAGCAGCTGGAGAGCACGGGGCGCAGCGAGTTGGCCGCAACCGCCGCCACCGCACTTGAACGGGCCGAACGTGAGAGCCGGAGCGCCCAGCTCGAGGCGCTGCTGCCGTTCGCCAAGCGGGTCGACGTGATTCCGCGAGGACTCGCAGAGGTCGACCTGAACGCGGACGTACCCATCACCTTTGCGGCGCTGGATGTCATCAAGCGTGCTGAAAGCGAACCCTTCGTTGGGCCGGAAGCCTCGCTGTCTCAGCGCCAGACCCTGTACGCGGCGGCCCCGGTCACCAAAGATGGCATCGTCGTCGGCGTTCTGTTTGCTGCCGTACGCTACGACTACCTCCTGAACACCCTGAACCTCACCTTCGGCCAGGAGCGGGGCCTCGTCTCCCTGATCCAGCAGTTCGAGGGGACGGCGGCGTCGCCGGTGCTGCAATGGGGGGCTGGCAACAGCGAAGCCACGCCGGTAATGCAGCAGCTGCTGGTCCCGCACTGGCGCCTGGAATACCAGCCACCCGGTCAGGGCTTTGCACTGGAGGGCGGCTGGCAGAACCTGCTCATGCCGCTGGGGCTGGCCGTCGGGCTGACCCTCGGCGGCATCGCCCTCGCGTTTTCGGGGCTGACCAAACGGCTGCAGAACGACGCCGCCCTGCTGCGTGACTATGCCGGCAAGCTCGTGCGCCGCGGCGGAGCGCAACCACAGCGGTATCAGCTGGGCCTGTTTGCCGAGATTGCCGCTGACCTGCGCGCGCAGGCAGGGGGTGGTGCGGACGACGGTGACGGCGTGGGCGACGGCGTAAGCGAGACGCCCAAACGCAGCCTGCGCAGCAGACGGCCGGCCAACGGCAACGCAGCCGAGCCCGCCGCACCCACGACCACTGACGTCGTGGCTGATCTGCTGGCCGAGGACGATGATCCGCTGTACGTCAGCGATCGCCAGGGCACGGACAACTTCGGGATCGAAGTCTCTGAAGAGCCGCCGGAGGACCAGCCGTCCGCAGCGGTTCAACTCGACCCCGATATCTTTCGCGCCTACGACATCCGCGGGATCGTAAATCAGAATCTGAGCGAGGACGTGGTCTACTGGATCGGCCGCGCGTTTGCCGCAGAGGCAGCGGAAGAGAACGTGTCGCGCACCGTCGTCGCGCGTGACGGGCGTCTTTCGAGCCCGGCGTTGGCCAAGGCGCTGGCGCAGGGGTTGACCGACGGTGGGCTGGACGTGACCGACATCGGTCAGGTACCCACGCCGATGCTGTACTTCGCCACCCATTCGCTGAACACGGGCACCGGCATCATGGTCACCGGTAGCCACAATCCGCCGGACTACAACGGCCTGAAGATGGTGCTCGGCGGCGAGACCCTCGCCGAAGCGCGGATCTTGCGGCTGCACCAGCGTATCGAACGCAACGAGCTCACCAGCGGGCAGGGCAGCATTGAAGCCGTTGACCTGATCTCCGCCTACCTCGACCGCATCATCGGCGATGTCGCCCTGGCGCAACCGCTGAAGGTGGTCGTCGACTGCGGCAACGGCGTTGCCGGTGGCGTGGTTCCGGAGCTCTTGACCGAGCTCGGCTGTGAGGTCGTGCCGCTCTACTGTGAAGTTGATGGCACGTTCCCGAACCACCATCCGGACCCCGCGGACCCGGCAACGCTCGAGGATCTGAAAACGGTCGTCGAAGCCGAGCAGGCAGATCTCGGCCTGGCGTTCGACGGCGATGGCGATCGCCTCGGGGTCGTCACCCCCGCCGGCACCATCATCTGGCCGGACAAGCTGATGATGCTGTTCAGTCAGGACATCGTCAGCCGCAATCCCGGTGCCGACATCATCTACGATGTCAAGTGCTCACGGCACCTGAACACCCTGATCAGCGAGTACGGTGGTCGCCCGATCATGTGGCGTACCGGACACTCGCACATCAAAGCCAAGATGAAGGAAACCGGGGCGCTGCTTGGCGGCGAATTCAGCGGCCACATCTGCTTCGGCGAACGCTGGTACGGATTCGATGATGCGCTGTACTCAGCCGCCCGGCTGCTGGAGATCATTGCCGCTGAAGCGCAGGATGCCGACGAGCTGTTCGCGCAGTTTCCGGTAACGCACGCGACCCCGGAGCTGAAGATCCAGACCACCGACAAAGACAAGTTCAGCATCATGAGCCGGCTGACCGACAAAGCCGACTTCGGCGATGGCACGCTGACGACGATCGACGGGCTGCGCGTCGACTATCCCGATGGCTGGGGGCTGATCCGCCCGAGCAACACCTCGCCGGTGCTGTCGCTGCGGTTCGAGGCAGATACTCCCGAAGCGCTGGAGCGCATCCAGTCCGTGTTCTCAGCGCAGCTCAAGGCGGTCAACCCGGCTCTGAGCATCGGCTGAGGCGACCGCAGATGAAAACGCGCCAGCCAACCGGCAGAGCCGATGCGCAGCTCACCGCCAACGTTCTGACCGAGGCGCTGCCCTACATCCGCAAGTTCCACGGCACGACGCTGGTCGTCAAATACGGCGGCAACGCCATGACGGACCCGGAGCTCGAACGCACCTTCGCCCGCGACATCGTGCTGCTCAAGCTGGTCGGCATGAATCCGATCGTCGTGCACGGGGGCGGCCCCCAGATCGGCAAGCTGCTGGAAAAGCTCAGCATTCCAACCCGGTTCGTCGACGGCATGCGCGTCACCGATGGCGACACGATGGACGTGGTGGAAATGGTGCTCGGCGGTCTCGTCAACCAGAAGATCGTTGCGCTGATCAACGCCAACGGCGGCCAGGCGGTGGGAATCACCGGCAAAGACGGCGATCTGATCCGCGCCCGGCAACTGCGGCTTGCGTCGACGACCGAGGGCTCCACCGGCGACGTCGACATCGGCCAGGTCGGCGAGGTGGTGAACATCAACAGCGGCGTGCTCGACACGCTCATCGATTCCCGCTTCGTTCCCGTGATCGCTCCGATCGGCGTTGGTGAGCAGGGCGAGTCCTACAACATCAACGCCGATGTCGTGGCCGGCAAGATCGCCGAAGCGCTTACGGCAGAGAAGCTCGTGCTGCTGACCAACAAGCCCGGCGTCCTCGACGCCAGCGGCGCTACGTTGACCAGCCTGTCAGCCAGCGAAGTACGGCATCTGATCGCCGACGGTACGATCAATGAAGGAATGCTGCCGAAAACCAACTGCGCGCTCGAGGCCCTGGAAGCGGGGGTGAATTCCGTGCAGATCATTGACGGCACCGAACCCCATTCGCTGCTCCTCGAGGTGTTCACCGACGCCGGCATCGGCACCAAAATGACCCTCGACGGCGTCGACGACTGATGCCGCGGTCTTCCCGACGGGACGAGATCCTCTCGGCGTTAGCGCTGATGCTCGAGCAGCAGCCGGGCTCACGGATCACCACCGCTGCTCTGGCCGGTGCTGTCGGCGTCTCCGAAGCCGCGCTCTATCGGCACTTCCCGAGCAAGGCGCGCATGTTCGACGGCCTGATCGACTTCGTCGAGGAGTCCCTGTTTCCACGGATCGGCCGCCTGAGCCAGGAACAGCCCGATCCGCTGTTGCGTTGCGGTGAGCTGCTACGGCTTCTGCTGTTGTTCGCCGAGAAGAACCCGGGCTTTGCCCGCCTGCTGATCGGCGATGCGCTGCAGGGCGAGCACGCCCGCCTGCGGGTGCGGGTCCGGCAGATCTTCGATCGCTTCGAAACCGAGCTACGATCCTGGCTCCGCGAATGGTCGCTCACCCGGGTACCGGCACCGCAGGCGTCGCCGGCGACGCTCGCAAGCCTGCTACTCGCAGTCGCCGAAGGGCGTATCAGCCAGTTCGTGCGTAGCGAGTATCAGACGCGGCCGAGCCAGAACTGGGACGAACACTGGCGGTTAACGCTGCAGGCAGTTGCGAACGCCTGAGCCGCAACGACCGGAAACGTGACCTGCTGCAACCACCTCGAGCCCGATAACTGTGACCGGCATCTCAACGTGTTTGCGATGGTTGTCTTAACCTTGCACACAGTCGCAGGGAGCCGCAGGGATTTGTGCCGATGACCAATCTGCATCGCAACACCGCAGTACTGATGAAGCGCGCAGAGGGACGGCTGTTCACCGAGAACGGCAATCTGTTCTTGGTGCTCGACGTGGACTGCGAGGAAGAGACCGCGCGGGTGAGCGCGCGTATCGACGGCAGCCACCAGGTACTGACCATGCCGCTTGCCGATCTCTCGGAACGGCTGTCCATAGATGCGGAGCCGAAGCTCGATGGCGTCGCCGAGACCACCCAGTCAGGACGGCTGCGCCTGGCGAGCGATGGCTGGTACTACAAGAGCCGTAGCGGCGAACAGGGTCCGTTCCCGACCAAGGATGAAGCGGACGCAGCGCTCAAGCGCTACATTGTCGAGATCCAGGGCCAGCCTCGGGCGGATCAGCCTCGGGCAGATCAGCCCTCAGCAACCTGATCGAAGAGCTGGTTGCTCGCCGCCAGATCGCAGTTCGACATTTCGAAGACCTCGCGGTCCTGATCATAGGCACGGCGGACCCGCACCTTCTCGCCCTGGCGCTTGTCGATCTCCTGCACCAGGCTGTCAATCTGAATAGCCGCTCGCTGCAGGTTACCCACCAGCGTTGACGGCACGCCGCCACCGTTGCGCTCCATCCGCGCTGCGGTCTTTTCGAACTCGCTCCGCTGGTTACGCACATGGGTGAGGTTTGCCTGCGCGTTCAGGATCCGGGTGTCGATGGAATCCAGAGCCTGGCTTTCCGCCGCATCGATGTCCGCCAGGCTCTCGTACATGGTCTGAACCCGCCGCTGCGCGGTCTCGCAGAGCTTCAGCCTGCGCTCCCACTCGGCCTTGGCGGCAGCTTCTTCGGCGGTCAGCTGCGGCGCCACCGTCTGGAGCAGCCGCCCGCTGTTGCTGTCGATCACTTCATAGCCGAGCGGCACCCGGTCATTCGGGATGCTGGAGGCAATCACCAGCCCGCCTTCGGCGTTGCGGTAGCGATACAGGTTGCCGGCTTCGGCCGGCAGCACGAAGCCACCCATGGTCACCAGCAGCAGCAGGCAACCGGTCAGATACCGCACCGTGCCGCGCACGGATTTGCACGCACCGGCACTTCCGATGCTTCCGGCGCGCCACCCCCGCGGCTGTGAAACGATCCTGTTGTTGAGCAGATACACCCTGAAAACCGGCTCCTTTCCGGACTCACGCACCCCGCATCGGGGTTCGCTGCAAGCCGGAAATGGTCGTTTGACTGATGTGAAGAATATCGCAAGTGCCTGATTAACGGTCAATGAATGGCGCCCGGCTTACGCGACACAATACTCAGATTGGTAACGTTCAAGGCGGTCCAGGAGCATTCTCTGATCCTTCTCGTCCACGCCCGGCAAGCCAGCCGTGCTCTGCATCAGGTACGTCAGCACATCAGACAGGCTCAACAGGCTGAGCACCGGCACGCCAAGCTCCGCTGCGAGCGCGCCAACGGCAGACGGTGCCTCCGGCGCACTGGTCGTGCGCTCCTGCCGGTCGAGCGCGATGACGACGCCACAGACCCGGCCACCGGCCGCCTGCACCAACGCAACGGCCTCCCGCAACGCCGTACCCGCGGTCAGGACGTCGTCAAGCAGAACGACATCCTGCCCGGTCAGCTCGGCACCCACCAGGTGGCCGCCCTCACCATGCGCCTTGGCTTCTTTACGGTTGTAGGCGATCCCCAGGTCCTGCCCCGAGCGGGCCCAGTCGAGCGCAACAGCAACGGCAAGCGGAATCCCCTTATACGCCGGCCCGAACAGCACCTGGGGTCGCAGGCCGGCCTGCTCCAGACAGGCGCGATAGCCCGCAGCCAGCATCGCCAGGGCGGCGCCCCGGGTGAGACGACCCAGGTTGAAGAAGTACGGGCTCTGCCGCCCGGACTTGAGCGTAAAGTCACCGAAGGCCAGCGCCCGCTCACGCATCAGCAGTTCGATCAGTGCCATCTGGTCCGGCACAGCACTCGTCGCGGTCATGCGCGGGAGTCCTGCATCCGGTTCAAGAGCTCGCGGATCCCGCCCTCGGCGAGGTTCAGCAGGGCCGTCAGCTCCGAGCTGCCAAACGCTTTGCCCTCCGCGGTTCCCTGGATCTCAATGAAACCGCCGTCGTCCAGCATCACCACGTTCATATCCGTTTCTGCTGTCGAATCCTCGGCGTAGTCGAGGTCCAGCACTGGCTGGTCCTCCCAGATTCCAACCGAAACCGCTGCCACCAGCTGCTTGAAGGCACCGCCCAGCTCATGTTTTGCCAGGCCGTCGCGCACCGCCAGCGCAGCGCCGGTGATCGAAGCGGTGCGCGTGCCGCCATCGGCCTGGAGCACGTCGCAATCGATGCGGACGGTGCGTTCACCGAGTGCCTTCAGATCGACTGCCGCCCGCAGCGACCGGCCAATCAGCCGTTGAATCTCAACGGTGCGGCCGGACTGCTTACCGCGCGCTGCTTCGCGATCGCTCCGGGTGTGCGTGGCGCCCGGCAGCATGCCGTACTCCGCTGTCAGCCAGCCGCTGCCGCGCCCGCGCAGAAACGCGGGAACTCCGGACTCGACGCTGGCGGTACACAGCACGCGGGTGCCACCGAAGCTCACCAGCACCGAACCATCGGCATGACGTGTGTACGAGTGTTCGAAGCTGACCGGTCGGAGGTCCTGCGGTCTGCGACCGCTCGGTCGCGGATGGGATGCTGTCATGAAGCCTCTTGCTACATTGGGTTAAGCGGGGAACCGTTCGGGCAGGATTCTACCTGACGGCGCAGGCTGACTTCCCGGACGCCTGCGGTATGCTGCGCTGGGGAGATGGGCGACGGCATGCAGTGGGGGACACCTTGGCAACAAACGATGCAACACCGGTAACCGAGCTGTATGCCGGAGGTGGTCAGGTGCACTCCATGACCGCCTTCGCGCGCCGCCAGGTCAGCGTCAAAGGGCGTCTGCTGGTGTGGGAGCTGCGCAGCGTCAACCACCGTTTTCTCGAGCCGCAGCTGCGCCTGCCGGATGCCATGCGGCAGCTCGAAGCGCCACTCCGCGATCTGCTGCGCAAACACGTCGCGCGGGGCAAGATCGACTGCACGCTGCGCATCGAGGTGCAGGAGGTCGGCGCCGGCATCACCCTGAACCGCAACCTGCTGCTGAACCTGCTCTCGGTGCTCGAACAGGTCCGCCGCGATGCGCCCGACATCGGCGCCCCAAACCCGATTGAGCTGCTGCGCTGGCCTGGGATCATCGGCGATCAGTCCGAGGTAGAGCAGGAGTTTCTCGGGTCATCGGTGACGGACCTGTTCGAAGAGGCGCTCGGTGAACTGCTCAGCTACCGCAAACGGGAAGGCAGTGCGCTGTTCGAAACCGTCAGCGAGCGCCTGAACGAGATCGAGCGGCTGGTCGGCGAGTGCGTTGAACTCACCCGCGACCTCAGTGGGCTGACCCTGCGCAAGCTCAAGCAACGGCTGGCTGACCTCGGCGCAAATACCGAAGGCGGCCGCATCGAGCAGGAGGTCGCGCTGCTCGCCAGCCGCGCGGATGTGGCTGAAGAGCTGGACCGGCTGCAGATCCACGTCGAGGAAGCACGCAGCAGCCTGCGTGGTCCAGGCCCGCACGGGCGCCGCCTGGACTTCCTGACCCAGGAGCTCAACAGGGAGGCCAACACCCTCGCCAGCAAGTCGATTCTGGCCGAGACTTCACAGCGCGCCGTCGAGCTCAAGGTGATGATTGAGCAGATTCGGGAGCAGGTTCAGAACATCGAATGAGCACCGGGCTGCTTATCGTCGTCTCGGCCCCCTCGGGCGCCGGCAAGACCAGCCTGGTGCGTGCTGCGCTCGAGCGCAATCCGGCGCTCAAGGTTTCGGTGTCCCACACGACCCGCCCGATGCGCCCGGGGGAAACCGACGGCATCAACTACCATTTCGTCGACCGGCCGGCGTTCGAAGCCCTGATCAAGGCAGACGGATTCGTTGAGCATGCCGAAGTTTTCGGCCATTGCTACGGCACCAGCCGCGCGGCACTGGCCGCAGCGCTCGAAGCCGGAACCGACGTCCTGCTGGAAATCGACTGGCAGGGCGCAGAGCAGGTACGCGGCACCTTTGGCCCGCAGCAGATCAGCCTGTTCATCATGCCGCCATCCATCTCCGCACTGGAATCACGCCTGCGCAGCCGCGGCCAGGACGACGACCGCATCATCGAGCAACGCATGCAGAAGGCGCGCAGCGAGATGTCGCATTACGGCGCCTACGACTATCTGATCGTAAACGATGATTTCGATATCGCCGTGACCGACCTCGAAGCGATCATCCACGCCGAGCGCCTGCGGCTTGCCCGGCAGCAACGGCGGCACGGAGACCTGCTGGCGCAGCTGCTAGGCTGAAGGTATGGGCGCAGGCCGATCGGAATCGCTCAGATCTGCCCGAAGCCGCCGAAACCGGCCACAACCGGAAGCGAAGAACCGGGCACCAGGCCGCTAGACACCGCGGCCGGTTCCGGTAGACTGCGCGCCCGCACCGGGGTTATGGTCCTGCGGATCTGACGACCCCCTGACCGCGTATCCCTGATCGCTAAATCCTGTTCACGAAAGGTAAATTATGGCGCGAATCACCGTTGAAGATTGTCTCGATCACGTCGACAACCGCTTTGCGCTGGTCATGCTGGCAACGCGCCGAGCGCGTCATCTGCGGCGCTACAACCTGGACCCGATGGTTCCGGAAGAAAACGACAAGGCAACGGTCATCGCTCTGCGCGAAATTGCCGAAGGCATGATCACCCACGAAATGCTTGACGATCAGGAGGCCACCCGTGAGGATGAGCCGATCAGCTTGACATTCGGCCTGGGAGATGCAGAGCCACCAACCGACTTCTGAGTCGGCACCACCCGCTTCCGGCACGGAGGCCTCCGGGCAGCAAGGATCTGACGATCCCGACGCTGGCGAAAAAGCCGGCAGCAAAACAGCCGGCAGCACTACAACCGGAAGCAACCCGATCGACAGCACGGCTTCCGGTAGCGGCAGCCCGGCACGTGACGCGTCGGACAACCGCACCTCGGACAATCGCACTTCCAGAAAAACCGCGGCTGGCACCGGGTCCCGCAGCAAGAAGAAGTCCGCCCGCACACCCGGACTCAAAGGCTCTGGCAGCAAGCGATCGGAGAAACAGGTCTCGGTGAGCAAGGGTTCGGGAAGCAGAGCTTTCGGGCCCGGAGCACCCGGCACCACCGACGCCGACGGCAAAGTACCGGCAACCTCTTCCCAGCAGCAGGCCGTCAGCCGCCTGCGCGCCGCAGCGCTGCGCGAGCACGTTGCCGCGCCAGTCACCTACCCCGATCTCGAGCTGAAGCTCGAGCGCTACCTGACCACCGATCACCTGGTGATCGTGCGCAAAGCCTACGAATGGGCCAATGAGGCGCACGCAGGGCAGACCCGCCGCACCGGGCACCCGTACATCACCCATCCGCTCGCCGTCGCCAACATCCTGGCCGACATGCGGATGGATCATGAAACCCTGGCGGCGGCGCTGCTGCACGACGTGCTGGAAGATACCGAGATCGCCAAGGACACCCTGGGCGACGCGTTCGGGCTCGAGATCGCAGAGCTGGTGGACGGGGTGTCCAAGCTGACGAAGATCTTCCGCAGCCGCGCCGAAGCTCAGGCGGAGAACTTTCAGAAGATGGCCCTGGCTATGGCCAAGGACATCCGCGTCATCATCGTGAAGCTGGCCGACCGGCTGCACAACATGCGGACCATCGGCGTCATGAGCGATGCCCAGCGCAAGCGCATCGCGCGGGAAACCCTCGACTACTACGCGCCGATCGCCAATCGCCTGGGCATCAACCGGATCAAGCAGGAGTTCGAGTCGCTTGGCTTCGAAGCCCTGTATCCGCTGCGCTCCGAGCGTATCGGCCGCGCGGTGGAACGTGCCCGGGGCAACCGCAAGGAGCTGATGGACGAGATCTCGAACTCCATCACCACGGCGCTCGAGCGGGAAGGCATCAGCGCCACCGTCGAAAGCCGCGAAAAGCACCCCTTTTCGATCTATCGCAAGATGCGCGCGCAGCACAAAAGCTTCGAAGAGATCATGGACGTCTTCGGCTTTCGGGTGGTGGTGGAACAGGTTGACGAGTGCTACCGCGCGCTCGGCATCGTGCACAACCTGTACAAGCCCATTACCGGCCGCTTCAAGGATTACATCGCCATCCCCAAGGTGAACGGTTACCAGTCGTTGCACACGACGCTGTTCAGCATGCACGGCGTCCCGATCGAAGTGCAGATCCGCACCGCCAGCATGGCGCGGGTTGCCGAGAGCGGCATCGCCGGCCACTGGCTGTACAAGACCGAAGAGGCCGACTTTCAGTCCACCCAGCACCGCGCCCGTCAGTGGGTCAAGGACCTGCTGGACCTGCAGGCCCAGGCGGGCAACCCGCTGGAGTTCATCGAAAGCCTGAAGATCGATCTGTTCCCCGATGAGGTCTACGTCTTCACGCCCCGAGGCGACATCCTCGAGTTGCCCCGGGGCGCCTGCCCCGTCGACTTCGCCTACGCGATTCATACCGACATCGGCAACCGCACCATTGCCTGTCGCGTCGACCGGGCCCTTGCGCCGCTGTCGCAGCAGCTGCAGAGCGGCCAGAGCGTCGAGATCATTACCTCCGACAGCAGCGCGCCGAACCCGGACTGGTTGACCTTCGTGGTGTCGAGCAAAGCCCGTTCGGGCATTCGCCAGGCACTCAAAACCCAGCGTCAGAGCGACGCGATCTCCTTTGGCCGGCGCCTGCTGAACCGCTCCCTGGCGACGGAAAACGTCACCCTCAACGACTTTGATTTCCGCCGCCTGCGCAAGGCGTTCAAGGACTTCAATGTGCGCAAGCTCGACGAGCTGCTGGCGGCCATCGGCAACGGTGAGCTGATGTCCTACGTCGTCGCACAACGCCTGCTGAGCGCCAACAATCCCGATTACCAGGGACTGACCGTCGACAACAGCGGCCCGATCGCAATCCGCGGCGGCGAGGGCATGGTCATCAACTACGGGCGCTGCTGCGGGCCCGTACCCGGCGATGCCATCGTCGGCCGCATGACGCCCGGAAAAGGGTTCGTGGTGCACGTCGAGACGTGCCGCAACATGGTCGAGATCCGGCGCCGCAACGCGCAGGAGATCATTCCCGCGCACTGGGCCGACACGATCGAGGGTGAGTTCTTCACCGAGCTCGGCGTCGACGTCGCGCGCAAGAAGGGCATCATTGCGGAGCTGGCCGGCGCAGTTGCCGAAGCCGATGCCGGCCTCGACAATGTCGCCGTCGAGGAACGCGACGCCGTGCTGTCGTCGATCTCACTGCGGATCTCGGTCAAGGATCGCGCCCACCTGGCCCGCGTGCTGCGACGGTTGCGCACAATCAGCGACGTCCAGCGCATCTATCGGCGCAGCTATTGACCGCTACCGCCCGCACTTTTCGACTTTAGAGAGAACTAACGATGAGCAACAGCTCCGGCACCCGGGAACGGGTCACTATCGCAACGGATCGCGCGCCTGCCGCAATCGGCACCTACTCGCAGGCTGTGCGGATCGACAACACCGTCTACCTGAGCGGCCAGATTCCGCTGGTGCCGGAGTCCATGGAGATGGTCGGCACTGACTTTGCCGCGCAGGCGGACCAGGTGTTCAAGAATCTCGCGGCCGTCTGCGAGGCCGCCGGCGGATCGCTGAACGACATCGCCAAGCTCACCGTTTACCTGATGGACCTCGGCAACTTCGCCACGGTCAACGAAACCATGGAACGGTTTTTCACGGCACCGTTTCCGGCACGCGCGGCCATCCAGGTCGCCGGGCTACCGAAGGGCGCCCTCATCGAGGTCGATGCCATCATGGCACTCCCCCTGGCAGCCGACCCCGGAGCGCCTTGAGCACAGGCCTCAAACCCTCGGACCCGCTCACCGCGCTCAAGGGCGTCGGCGACAGCCTGGCCGCGAAGCTCACCGCCCTCGGCCTGCGGCGGATCCGCGATCTGCTCCTGCATCTGCCGCAGCGTTACGAAGATCGCACGATGGTCACCGGCCTGGGGCGACTCGTTGCCGGTCGGGAGGCACTGATCCAGGCCGAGATTCTCTCGACCGAGGTTGCGTTCAGCGGGCGGCGGTCGCTCAAGGTGCAGCTCGGCGACGGCTCCGGTTTTGCCAGCATGCGTCTCTACCACTTCAGCCGCGCGCAGCAGGAACGCCTGCGGTCCGGCCTGTACCTTCGGGCGTTCGGCACGCCGCAGCTCCGCCAGGGCGGGCTGGAGCTGGTGCATCCTGAGTACCAAACCCGGGACGGACCGTTCTCCGCACCAGTCCCGGAGCTGACGCCGGTGTATCCCACGACCAAGGGCATCACGCAGGCTCGGCTGCGCAAGCTCGCGCAGCAGGCGCTCGATGGCGTCGCTACCGATCCGCGCACAGCAAGCGACTGGCCGCTCCAGGCGCTCAGCACGCTGCACCGCCCGCAGGCGGAAGCAACAAGCGCTACCCTCGAAGCCGCGCAGCAGCAGCTCGCGCTGGACGAGCTCACCGCCTACTTTCTGATCATGCAGCTCAGGGCTCAGACCCGCGCCACCGAAACGACGCTGGCCCTGCCATCGGAACTCAAGCTGGGCCGCGAGCTTTTGAAGCGCCTGGGTTTTCAGCTGACCGACGCGCAGAAACGGGCGCTGACCGACGTGCTGAACGATCTGTCGCAGACCGTACCGATGCTGCGCCTGATCCAGGGCGACGTCGGCTCCGGCAAGACCATCGTCGCCGCCTTTGCGGCCGTGCGTGCGGCCGAACACGGTGCACAAACCGCCGTCATGGCACCAACGGAAATACTGGCAGAGCAGCACTACCTCAATTTCTCGGAGTGGCTGAGCCCACTGGGTATCGAGGTGGCGCTACTCACCGGCTCGCTGACAGCCCGGGAAAAACGGGCACGTCTTGCGGCCCTGGCCGAAGGACGAACGCTGGTGGTGGTCGGCACTCACGCGCTGTTCCAGGATGGCGTTGAGTTCGACCGGCTCGGCTTGACCATCATCGATGAGCAGCACCGCTTCGGCGTGCACCAGCGTATGGCGCTGCGGGACAAGGGGCGTCTGCCGCACCAGCTGATCCTGACCGCAACGCCGATACCGCGAACGTTGACCATGGCGCTCTATGCGGACATGGCCGTCTCCGTCATCGACGAGCTGCCGAAGGGGCGACAGCCCATCACTACCGCCGTGATCAGCAACGAACGCCGCGCCGAGGTCCTCGATCACCTGCGCGCTGCGCTTACGGACGGCCAGCAGGCCTACTGGGTCTGCACTCTGATCGAAGCCTCGGAGCAGCTGCCCGCCTCAGCTGCCGAGCCGGTCTGGGAAGAGCTGACCGCCGCGTTCCCGGACCGGCGGGTCGGATTGCTGCACGGGCGGATGGGCGCTGCCGACAAGGCGCAGATCATGCAGGCGTTCAAGGATCGCGAGCTGGATGTCCTGGTGGCCACGACCGTGATCGAGGTGGGCGTCGACGTGCCGAACGCATCGCTCATGGTGATCGAAGATCCGAACCGTCTAGGGCTTGCTCAGCTGCATCAGCTGCGGGGGCGCGTTGGCCGCGGGAGCAAGGCCAGCCACTGTGTGCTGCTCTACAAGTCACCGCTGTCGAACTACGCGCGGCAGCGGCTGACGGTGATCCGCGACAGCCAGGACGGGTTCTACATCGCCGAGCAGGATCTGAAACTGCGCGGTCCAGGCGAACTGCTCGGTGCGCGGCAGACCGGTGAGCAGCAGTTCCGCATTGCCGATCTCGGTCGCGATGCACCGTTGATTCCGAAGGTGCTGGAGCGGGGACAGCAAATGCTCGACAGCGATCCGGCAGCCTGCCGGCACCTGCTCTCGGTGTGGGCACCGGCAGACACCAGCAGCGTGAGCGTCTGACCTCAAGTCTGATTCCAGCCCCAAACCAGGCCGCAGTCGTGTATCCGCGAAGCGCAGGCTAGCCCAAGGCGCTGCGCGGGAAGCCGCTGATCATCGACCCACCGTTGGCGCTAGGCCTCAGCGCCAGCGCCAGCAGGCTCCGCAGGAAACACGCGTCCCGCATCCGGATCATTGAAGACTTCAACGTTGAACAAGCCTTCGCTGCGAGCAACCACGGTGGCAACGGTGCCATCGCCGGTGATGTTGACCGCCGTGCGCATCATGTCGAGCAGACGGTCAACGCCGATGATCAGCATGATGCCATCCACCGGCAATCCGACCTGAGTCAGCACGAGCGTAAGCATGACCAGGCCGACGCCGGGGACCGCGGCGGTACCGATACTGGCCAGCGTCGCCGTCAGCACGACGGTAACGTAGTCTCCGATGCTGAGATCAATGCCGTAGAACTGGGCGATGAAAACGGTCGCAACGCCCTGCATGATCGCCGTGCCATCCATATTGATGGTGGCACCGAGCGGCACCGCAAAGGACGCGACCTCGTTGTTGACGCCGATCCGCTCCTTAACCGTACGCAGCGTGACCGGCAGCGTCGCGCCGCTCGACGAGGTCGAGAACGCAACCAGCAAGGGTTCCCGCATTTTCTTGATGAACGTGATCGGGTTCAGCCGCGCCAGCGTCGTCATCAGCGTGGGATAGACCACCGTGAGCTGCACCAGCAGGGCCAGCGCAACAGTCAGGAAGTAGCCCAGCAGCTTGAGGATCTCGCTGGCGGCGATCTGGGAAAACAGTTTTGCCATCAGGCAGAACACGCCGTACGGCGCCAGCGCGATCAGCATCGTGATCAGCTGCATGAGCACTTCGTTGATATCGCTGAACCACTCGTAGACCCGATCGCCCGCCGCGCCGCTCTTCGAGAGCGCAATACCGAACAGCAGCGCAAAAGTAATGATCTGCAGCATCGCGCCTTCGGCCATCGCTGCCACCGGATTGGTCGGCATGATGTTGACGAGCGTGTCTTTCACGCTCGGGGCGGTTTTCGGCTCGAAGCTGAGGCTCTCGGCTGCCACTTCCGAAGTCGCACCGGACAGCAGGAGCACACCCAGGGTGAGCGCCACGGTTACTGCTACCGCGGTGGTCAGCAGATACAGGCCCAGGGTCTTGCCGCCCAGGCGGCCGACGCTGCCGGTGCGCCCGAGGCTCGCCGCGCCGCAGACCAGCGACACGAACACCAGCGGCACGACCATCAGCTTCAGGCTGGCGATGAACAGATCGCCGCCGGCGTCGAGCACGTCACCGACGAAGACCCGATTGATGAAATGGTTGGCCCCGAGATCGAGGCCCTGAATCGTGAGCCCGACGAGCAGACCGCCGACCATGCCGATCAGAATGCGTACGGTCAGGTTCATGGCGGCCTCCTTCGGGGCTAGTGGCGGGGATCAGCCTACTTCGATCATCTCGAAGTCCTGCTTACCAACCCCACACTCGGGGCAGACGAAGTCCTCCGGCACATCTTCCCACTTGGTGCCGGGCGCAATGCCCTCTTCCTCAAATCCTTCGGCTTCATCGTAGATCCAGCCGCAAACAATACATTGCCACTTGCGCATAGGTTCATCATCGCTTGGATCCTCACGCCCGGTTCACGGGCTCGCCGGGGTCTGCAGAACAACGCCGGTCGGTGAGGTCAGTTACTGGTGTGAGCGGGCCCGCAGGGGACGCCATTCGCGAAAGCGCGATAAACTACTGCCCGGCCTGGGAAAATGCAATGAAACGCCGCCCGCCCCGAAGCGCGGACGGGCATCTGTCACTCCCGGTTCGCCGCCTGCGGAGCGGTCGAATTTCATCTGCCAGCAGGCATCCTTTCACCAGCCAGGATCGGAGGCGCCGCCGCCCATGAGTCAACCCGCAGCCACGCCGAGAACGTTGCCGCCAGGCGACCGGGCGCTGCTTACAGATCTGCTTGCGCTGATGCGCATGGATCGCCCTGTTGGCACCCTGCTGCTGCTCTGGCCAACCCTGGCCGCGCTGTGGATGGCTGCTGAAGGGCTGCCGGCCGTTGATCTGATTCTGATCTTCAGCCTCGGCACGCTGCTCATGCGCTCGGCCGGCTGCGTGATGAACGACATCGCCGACCGTAACTTCGACGGCCACGTGGCACGCACCGCGGAGCGGCCGCTCGCCGCCGGCCGGGTCACGGTCGGCACCGCCGTCCTGTTGCTGCTGGCGTTGCTCATGGCCGCGGCGCTGCTGCTGCTCGGGCTGAATCATCTGACGCGCTGGCTGGCGCTCGGCGGGCTGGCGCTCGCGCTCTGTTACCCGTTTTTCAAACGCTTTACCTACCTGCCCCAGGTACCGCTCGGCGCGGCCTTCAGCTGGGCCATGATCATGGCGTTTGCGGCGGTCCGGAACACCGTGCCGGATACCGCCTGGCTGCTGTTCACCGCCAGCCTGCTGTGGATCGTCGCCTACGACACCTACTATGCGATGGTGGATCGGGACGATGACCTGAAGGTCGGCATCAGATCCACGGCGATCCTGTTCGGCAGCAGCGATCGGCTGATGATTCTCCTGCTGCAGGGGCTCGCGCTATGCGCGTTTGTGCTCGCCGGCCGCGCCCTGGGCTACGGCGGCTTCTACTTCGCCGGCCTGCTGATCATGGGGGCTCTGTTCGTCTACCAGTTCCAGAGCACCCGCCGGCGCAGCCGGGAGGCCTGCTTCGCCGCGTTCAAGAACAACATCTGGGCCGGCTTCGCCCTGTTTGCCGGCACCGTGCTCGAGCTCAACCTGCCCGAGCTCTGGTAACGATGCTTCCCCTGCTCAACGGCCTGCTGCGCTGGCTCGGCATCCTGAGCGCCTGGCTGACCGGCCTGATGGTGCTGACCACGGTGCTCATCGTCATTCTGCGTTACGTCTTCGGTACCGGCGCCATCGCGCTGCAGGAATCCGTGGTGTACGCCCACGCGATCGTCATTGCGCTCGGTCTCGCCTACACGCTGCAGGTTGATGAGCACGTTCG
This sequence comes from Pseudomonadota bacterium, assembly GCA_038757945.1. Classification (GTDB taxonomy): domain Bacteria; phylum Pseudomonadota; class Gammaproteobacteria; order Pseudomonadales; family Azotimanducaceae; genus CALHVX01. The sequence goes on along the minus strand of JBCDGJ010000018.1, from coordinate 29,845 downwards.
AGTGGATCTCTTCTACAGCCGGTTGTCGAACCAGGCCAGAAACCTCATCGATCTGGTCGGGCATATCCTGCTGCTGCTGCCGGTGTCCGCAACGCTGTTCTACCTCAGCCTCGACTACGTCGAGGCGAGCTGGCGCATTCGCGAGGCATCGCCGGAGGTTGGCGGCCTGCCCGCCGTGTTCCTGCTCAAGACGCTGATCCCGGTGAGCGCCGCCCTGCTGTTTCTCCAGGGCCTCGGGCTCATCGCTACTGGGATTGCGCGTTTGCGCACGGCGGCACCGCAATGACCTGGGTTCCCATTGCGCTGTTCGCCGCCGTCTTCGTCGCACTACTCATCGGCTATCCGGTTGCCCTGACGCTGGCCGGCGTCTCCCTGCTGTTTGCCGGCGTCGGCATTCTCACCGGCGCTTTCTTTGCCGGCGATCTCGGTTTCCTGCCAAACCGGCTGTTCGGCGTGTTCACGAACCCAACGCTGATCGCCGTGCCGCTGTTCGTGTTCATGGGCGTTGTTCTCGAACGCACCCGCCTGGCGGAAAACCTGCTGAAGGGCCTGAGCGCCGCGCTCGGCGAACGCCCCGGCGGCCTCGGTTATGCCGTGCTGATCGTGGGCGCCCTGCTCGCAGCCAGCACCGGTATCGTCGGCGCCACGGTCGTGACCATGGGGCTGCTGGCGCTGCCGGTCATGCTGAAGCAGGGCTACCAGCCGCAGCTGGCAACGGGCACCCTCGCCGCCACCGGAACGCTCGGTCAGATCATCCCACCCTCGATTGCGCTGGTGCTGCTCGGCGACGTGCTGAGCAATGCCTACCAGCAGGCCCAGCTGAACCAGGGCGTGCTGGCGCCGAAGACGGTGTCCGTCGGCGATCTGTTCGCCGGCGCCCTGCTGCCCGGGCTGGTACTGGTTGGGCTGTACGGGCTCTACATGGCCTGGATCACCATCAGCAAACCCGACTGGGCGCCGGGGAACCCCAGCACCGAGCTCAAAGCGGATGCCGAAGACGCACCGCCCCTGTGGCTCAGCCTCATCGCGCCGCTGCTGCTCATGCTTGCCGTGCTGGGTTCGATCCTGGGCGGCATCGCTACCCCAACGGAAGCGTCCGGGGTCGGAGCCATCGGCGCCGTGCTGCTGGCGATGCTGACCGGCACCTTCAATCTGAAGGTGCTGAACGAGGTTTCCATCGCCACCGCCAAAACCACCGCCATGGTGTTCTTCGTGCTGATCGGCGCCTCGGTGTTCTCGCTCGTGTTCCGCGGCTACGGGGGCGACGAGCTGGTGCAGAGCTGGTTCAGCAGCATGCCCGGCGGCGTCTGGGGCGCACTGGCGGTCGTGATGCTGGTGGTGTTCCTGCTCGGGTTCATGCTCGACTTCATCGAGATCACCTTCGTGGTCGTACCGATCGTCGGCCCGGTCCTGCTGGCCATGGGGATCGATCCGGTCTGGCTCGGCGTTTTGCTTGCGGTCAACCTGCAGACTTCGTTTCTCACCCCACCGTTCGGCTTTGCACTGTTTTACCTGCGCGGCGTGACGCCGGAATCCATCGCCACCAGCACCATCTATCGCGGCGTGGTGCCCTTCGTGATCCTGCAGCTGGTGCTGATCATCATCCTGCTGGTGTTCCCGGGGCTCGCCACCTGGTTGCCGAAGGCGATCTACGGGTGAGCACCACAGCGGGCAGCCGCACGGCATGGCTGCTGACCCGGCTCAGGATCTGGGACGGCGAACGGACGCTCGATGCCGATACGGTAAAGATCGCAGATGGCCGTATCCAACAGATTGGTACCGCAGAAGACCTGGCCCGGGACACGGCCAAGCGCATTGACTGCAGCGGCCTCTGGGCCATGCCGGGACTCATCGATGCGCACGTGCACCTCGAGCTGGATCCAGAACGCCGGGAGCCACCGGCACGGGGCGAGGCTCCGGACCGGGACCGTATGATCGAGCGGGCCGGCCGCATGCTGCGAGCCGGCATAACCAGCGCCCGCGACTTGGGCGGCGGCAGCGGCGCTGAGCTCTGGCTACGGGACGCAATCAATCGAGGGGAGGTGTCAGGACCGCGGCTCTGGTGCGCGGGCCAGCCGATCACCACCCCCGGCGGTCACTGTCATTTCTGGGGCGGCGAAGCCGGTTCCACGGCCGCCGCACTCGCAGTGCTCGAGCGGCAGATCGAGAAGGGGTCCGATCTCATTAAAGTCATGGCCAGCGGTGGCGTCATGACCCGCAACACAAAGCCAGCGGATGCGCAGTTCGAGCAGGACACGCTCGATGCCATCGTCGCCGCAGCCCGCGCCGCCTCGCTGACCGTCGCCGCTCACTGCCACAGCACCTTGAGCATCGATCGTGCGGCCCGCGCCGGCGTGCGAACGATCGAACACTGCTCCTGGGTCGGTCCGGACGGTTGGGGCAAAGGTTACGACGCCAAGGTCGTTGAACACATGCTGACCAACCGGATCTGGGTATCGCCCACCATCAACCTTGGCTGGCAGCGCCATCTGACCAACAGCGACAGCACCCGCCGCGACCAGCTACGTGCGATTTTCAGCGACATGCGCGAGCGTGGCGTGCCGTTGATCGCATCAACCGATGCCGGCATTCCCGGGGTCCACCATCAGGACCTGCCGAAGGCGCTGCCGGTCATGCAACAGCTGACCGGGCTCAGCACCGAGGCAACGCTGCGCTCAGCGACCAGCGAGGCAGCTCGGGGTATCGGCTTTCCTGCCGGCGGCTGGCTGCGGGTAGGCGAGCCGGCGGATCTCCTGCTTGTGGATGGCGATCCGACAGCCGACCTCAGCGTGCTGGCGCAGCCGGTAGAAGTCTACAAAGCAGGACGTGCGGTGCTGAACGCCCACTGAGGCGTCGAGGCAGCGTGCGATTGCGCGCGGGTCGATCTCAAGCCCTGGCGACACCTCGCCTCCACAGGTTGCAAAGCAGTCTGCGTACACGGAAACAAAAAGCGGAAAACGCTGGCAATACTGCGGTGGCCACGACACATTAGCAGCTGACGACAATGCTTCTGGAAGGATCCCGATGCAGCGCGCCAGCGACACAGAGCCGGTTCCGAAATTCCGCACGGATCGCTACTTCACCATTGATGGCTTCTGGTACTTCGCCACGCGCGAGCAGGTCGACTTTGGCCCGTTCGCGACCAAGCTGGATGCACGCCGTGCAACCGCACGCTACATCGACACCCAGCATACTCTGGCGCGCTTGCGCTCCGGCGACGCAGCGCGTGGCTCCGACGGCACCTTCGCCCCAGGCGGCGTTGCACAGCGGGCAAAGGAGGTACGCAGCTGGAGCGTACGGGAGATCGGTCGGGTCCGTGGCGACGATCGCCGTATGGACAACGACTTTGGAGATGGGCTCGACTAACGTCCGGCGAGAGCCGCTTCGACGCAGCTGCCGTCAGCCACAACCGCGGCTCGAAACCTGCCGCCCTGCTCGTCGCTGGCCTTCTCTAGTCTTCGTTTAGAGAGGGCCACTGCGGCGCACGCTTTTCGAGAAACGATTGGATGCCTTCGGCGTAGTCCGGGTCCTGCATCATCGCCGCGAGCAGTACCTCAGACTCGTTCACGCTGCTGGCGACATCCCGATGCAGATCACGGTAGACCTGCCAGCGGGTCTGCCGCAGCGAATCCGGCGCCACCGTCGCAAGCATCCGCGCTACGTAGTCGTAGGTGAACGGCAGCAGCTCATCGGCATCGTGCACGCTGTTGAACAATCCGAGCTCCGCAGCCTCGTCGCTTGAAAACACGCGGCTGGTCAGCAGCAGGTCGTTCGCACGCGCAAGGCCCATCAGTCGCGGCAGCAGCCAGGACAGGCCGTACTCTGCCGGCAGGTTGAGCTTGCCGTGCGCCGTCGTGCAGCGCACACCTTTCGCCGCAAAGCGCAGGTCCGCAAAACACGCCAGCGCCAGCCCAACCCCGGCTGCCGGTCCGTTGACGGCAGCAATGACCGGCTTCGACAGGCCGAAGTGGTAGGCAAAGCTCGCATCGAACCGCTTGTCGGTCCCAAAGCCAGGTTTTGCGATATCCGCCGCCGTGCCCGGATCATAGCCACCGCGCGCTGCGTGGCCTTCGAGCGCCTTGGAATCTCCGCCGATGCAGAAGCCGCGCCCGCGGCCGGTCACTACGATCGCACCGACATCCTTGCGCTGTTCCGCCTGCTCGAGACAGTAGCGGTACTCCGTATGCAGTCGGCCGGTCCAGGCGTTCATGCGCTCGGGACGATTGAGCCAGATGGTCGCAATCCGGTCGCGGACCTCGAGCTCGGTCACCTGCAGGTCCATCGGCTACTCCGCTTCAGGTAGCGTTGCCGAGCGGACGTTCAGAAACGCCTGCTCGGATATCTCGTGATAGCTGCTGACGTCGCGCAGGAAGCCCATGTAGCTCTCGTAGATCTCCAGCGCCAGCGGATCGTCGCCGATCGATTCCCGCACCACATCGAGGGACAGCTCGTGCAGCCGTTCGAGCACGTCGTCCGGCAGGCGACGCAGCTGCACGTCGTGTTCTTCCAGCAGCGTCTTCAAGGCGGCATTGTTCCGGGCGACGAACTCCGACAGCATGTCTTCATTCACCATACGCGCCGTCGTTTCGATCATGAGCTGCAGGTCGCGAGGCAGCGAGTCCCAGGCATCCTTATTCACCATGGCCTCGAGCGTGGGGCCCGGCTCATGCCATCCAGGGTAGTAGTAGTACTTTGCCGCGTTGAACAGGCCCAGCGCCAGATCGTTGTAGGGGCCGACCCACTCGGTCGCATCAATCACCCCGGTCTGCAGGGACGTGAAGACCTGATCGCCCGGCAACGATACGGGCAGTCCGCCCGCGCGTTGCAGCACTTCCCCACCCATGCCCGGAATACGCATGCGCAGACCCTCGAGATCCCCGAGGGAGTTGATCTCCTTGTTGAACCAGCCCGCCATCTGCGCACCGGAGTTGCCGGCCGCCAGCGGTACCAGATTGAACTTCGCATACAGCCGGCGCCACAGCTCCATGCCGCCGCCGTAATGCAGCCAGCCGTTCATTTCCTGGGCGTTCATGCCGAACGGTATGGTGGCAAAGAGAGCGGCAACGGGTGCCTTGCCGCGCCAGTAGTAGGCCGCGCCGTGACCCATCTGCGCGCTGCCCTGAGACACCGCATCAAACACTTCGAACGCGCCGACCAGCTCGTTGGCGCCGTAGACCTTGATGTCCAGCCGGCCGTTGCTCATCTCGCGCAGCCGGTTGGCCAGGTTTTCCGGGCCGGCACCCAGCCCCGGCAGGTTCTTCGGCCAGGTGGTGATCATGCGCCAGCGATAGACCTTCTGCGAGGTCGTCGCGGCGGCTTCGCCCCCGGTCTCGCCGGCAGGACCGCAGGCGCCGAGCAGCAGCAGCCCGGCAAGCCCAAGCAGCCTGTAGCCTCGACCCCTGAACCCTGCCCGAACGCTCATCGCCGTGCTCCGCAGCCACCGGCACACCGTGGTCTTCTGTGCAACGCTCATTGCCTCCCCCATTCCCTTACACCCCGACTCGTTAATCCAATACTTCCAGCCTGGCATAGCCAAGCATCAACCACTTGGCACCCGCATCAGCAAAGTTCACCTCAACGCGGGCCCGATCGCCGCTCCCCTCGCACTGCAGCACGACCCCCTCACCGAACTTGCCGTGGCGCACGGTCTGGCCAATACGCAACGGCGCATCGTCTTCCTCAAACAGCGCCGCGCCGCCACCGCTGGAGCCCCCACGCTGGGCACCGTACTGGCGTTGCACGGTATTACCGAGGCGAACTTCCTGCAGCAGGTCTTTGGGGATTTCGCGAATGAAGCGCGAGGGGCGGTTGTAGCTGTCGTTACCGTGCAGGCGTCGGGTTTCCGCGTAGGTCAGGTACAGCTCCTGCATCGCGCGGGTGATGCCGACGTAGCACAACCGCCGCTCCTCTTCGATGCGCCCGGGCTCCTCCGCCGACATCCGGTGCGGAAACAGGTTCTCCTCCATGCCCGCAAGAAACACCAGCGGAAACTCGAGCCCCTTCGCGGAGTGCAGCGTCATCATCTGCACCGCCGGTCCGGTTTCCGCTTCGCGATCCCCGGCGTCGAGCGCCACCTGATCGAGAAACTCCTGCAGCTCGCTGACCGGCTCGGTCAACGCTGCAGCACCGTCGTCCTCGCCGGCGCCGGGCACGGTCGGAAACACCATCTCACCGCTGAACTGCCGGCAGGCACTGATGAGTTCCTGCAGGTTTTCCTGCCGCGCCACGCCACGCTCCCCCTTTTCGCTGCCGTGGAAGTCGTAGAGCCCGGTGTCTTCGATGCAGTGCGTGGCAATATCGGACAGCTCCAGGCCTTCGCAGGCCGCGGCCAGCGTTTCAATGAGCTGCACGAACTCGGTAACTTTGCCGGCGGTGCGCGCATTGAAGACCCCTTCGGCCAGCGCCTGCTGCGCGGCCTGCCAGAGCGGCAGGCTGCGGCGCCGTGCTTCGCTGCGTATCGCTTCCACCGTCTTGTCACCGATACCCCGGGTCGGCGTGTTCACCACCCGTTCGAATGCGGTATCTGAATTGCGGTCATGGACCAGCCGCATGTAGGCCAGCGCGTTCTTGATCTCGACGCGCTCGAAGAACCGCATGCCGCCGTAGATGCGGTAGGGGATCTGCGCCCGCAGGAACGCTTCTTCGAGCACCCGCGACTGTGCGTTGGAGCGGTACAGGATCGCCACCTCCTGCGGGCTGCCACCGCGCTCGATCCATTCCTGGGCGCGCTCGGCAATGAAGCGCGCTTCCTCCAGATCGTTGAAGCCGGAGTACACCCGGATCGGCTCGCCATCGGCACCGGCCGTCCAGAGCTCTTTGCCCAACCGATCGCTGTTGCGTTCGATCAGCCCGTTGGCCGCTTTCAGGATCGTGGCCGTCGACCGATAGTTCTGCTCCAGCCGGATCGTCGTGACCGGACCGAAGTCCTGCGCAAACCGGTGGATGTTCTCGATCTTCGCACCGCGCCAGCCGTAAATGGACTGGTCGTCATCCCCGACCGCCATGACCGTGCACTGGTTACCCGCCAGCACGCGCAGCCACGCGTATTGAATGGTGTTGGTGTCTTGAAACTCATCGACCAGCAGGTGCTGAAAGCGGGCCTGGTAGTGGCCCAGCAACGACGGCTGCTCGAGCCAGATCTCGTGGCTACGCAGCAGGAGCTCGGCAAAGTCGACCAGCCCCCCCTGCTGGCAGAGCTCCTCGTAGGCTTCGTAGATGCGCTTGTGCGTGATCTGGTAAAGGTCATCCCCCGCGGGCACGTCCCGGGCCCGGCGCCCTTCGTCCTTCTGGCCGTTGATGAACCAGGTCGCCTGCCGGGCAGGCCACTTCTGCTCGTCGATGTCGAGGCCGCGCATGACGCGCTTGACCAGCCGCAGCTGGTCATCAGCATCAAGGATCTGAAAGTTCTGCGGTAACCCGGCCTCCTGCCAGTGCATCCGCAGCAGCCGGTGGGCCAGGCTGTGGAAAGTGCCGACCCACATGCTGCGGGCGGACATGTTGAGCAGCGCTTCGGTCCGCTGGCGCATCTCCGCCGCGGCCTTGTTGGTGAAGGTGACCGCCAGAATCGCCTGGGGAGAGACCTGCTCAGCCTCCACCAGCCAGGCGATGCGATGGACGAGCACCCGGGTCTTGCCGCTGCCGGCTCCAGCGACCACAAGCAGATTGCCGGGCGGCGCAGTAACCGCTTCGCGTTGCCGGTCGTTCAGACCCTCGAAGATATGTGTGACGTCCATTCCCGGGGAATCAGGCTCCAATCGCTGCTGAACCGGCCCTGCGGCCGAGGGTCCGGTAGCTTACTGGACGCAGCAGGGGCCGCCTACCGCAGAACCGATTGATCGTCAGCCTGGCAACTACGAGTTCGATCGGCGCACCGCTTGAATCGGCGTCGGGCTGGCACGCTCACCGATGTGCAGCCCCGGTGGCCGCCACCAGCCCCTGCTCTTCGAGCAGCGCAGCCGGCGATGCGTCCCGGCCACGGAACAGCCGGTAGACCTCGGCTGCCGGGCGGCTGCCGCCGAGCGCCAGCACCGTGGTCCGGAAGCGATCGGCCACTTCGCGCACCGCGTTCTCGTTCTCGAGGCCTACCTCCCGGAACGCGGCGAAGGCATCCGCGGCCAGCACCTCGGCCCACTTGTAGCTGTAATAGCCGGCCGCGTAGCCACCGGCAAAGAGATGCCCGAAAGCCGGCAGCTGCGACTCATCCGGCAGCTGCGGCAGCACCAGCGTCTCCCGAGCGGTTGCCTGTTCGAGCTCCGCCGGCGTGCGGTTCTCGCCAGCGTCGAGACCAAACTGCTCATGCAGCTTGAGGTCGGTCTTTGCGAAGTAGAGCTGTCGCAGCGTGGCGCTGCCCGCCATGAAGTTGCGGCTGCTGATGATCTGCTCGAGGGTGTCTTCCGCCAGCGGCTCGCCGCTGTCCACATGAGCGGACAACGCTTTCAGGAACGGCTTGTGATCCATCCAGTACTCGTTGAACTGGCTGGCGAGCTCAACCGCATCCCACTCCACCAGGTTCATGCCGGCGGCGCCGCCTTCATTGATCTCCGTGAACATGTGCTGCGTGGCATGACCGAACTCATGGAACAGCGTCCGCACGTCATCCAGCGACAGCAGCGCCGGCTTGCCATCGGCCGGCGGGCGCGCGTTCATCACAAAGAGCGCCACGGGCAATGCTGCAGCCTGGCCCTGCGGTGCCCACTCCTCCGCCCGACCCACGACGTCGTTCATCCAGGCACCGCCGCGCTTCTCGCCCGGCCGGGCAAAGGGATCCACGAAGAAGCCGGCAATGACCGTGCCCTGGCGCCGCACCTCGTAGAAGTCGACGGAGTCGTGCCACACCGGTACAGATCCCCTATCGACCGCCGCCACTTCCACGTCGTAGAGCTTGTTAATCAGATCGAACAGGCCGTTCATCACCCGCGGCAGCTGAAAGTAGTCACGGAGCTGTTCGCTGTCGTAACCGTAACGCTCCTCCTGCAGCCGTTCCGACCAGAAGGTGACGTCCCAGGGTTCAAGCTCAATCGATGCATCCTCGAGGGTCTTGCGCATGAACGCCACGAGCTCGTCGCGCTCAGCTTCCGCCACGGGCCGCGCCGCCGTTTCGAGCTCATCGAGGAGCGACCAGACCGCGGCCGGCGACCCCGCCATCTTGCTGTCCGTCGAGTAGGCGGCATAGTTGGCAAAACCCACCAGCTGCGAGGATTCCTGCCGCAGGGCAAGGATCTCGGCCACGATCGGGCGGTTGTCGAAGCCGTCGGTGGTACCGCGCTGCCGGAAAGCCCGGTAAAAGCGTTCGCGCGTTGCGCGGTTGGTGCAGTTCTGGGCAACGCCGAGGTAGTTCACGGCATTGATCACGAAGTGCCAGGGGCCCTGCTCCGCGGTCGCATCCTCAATACCATCGTCGCGCGCGGTCTGCGCGGCCAGCTCCAGCAGCGGGGCCGGAATACCGGCCACTGCGTCGGTGGCCGCGAGGTTGATGCGTGAGCCCTGCTCCTCTTTGATCAGGTGCGTCGAAAAGTCGTTCGACAGCTCGGACAGCCGCTGCGATATAGCCTGATACCGGTCGCGCTCTGCGCCATCGAGATGCACACCAGACCGTTCCATACCACGGACCGCTTCGGTGACGATCCGTTGCCGGGCCGTGTTCAGCGCGGCAAACGCGGTGCTGTCGACCAGCGCCCGCAGCTGATCGTAGATGGCGCGGGATTGCGACATGCGGTTAGCCAGGCGCACATAGTCGTCGCGCACCGCATCGTAAGCGGCTTGCAGTTCATCGCTGTAACGCACGCTCAGCAGGTGCATGGACCATCCGAACAGCTGCCCAAGCTCGTGCCCGATGCGCTCGAGCGGTAGAAGGAGCCCTTCCCAGGTCGGCTGCGTGTCCTCCTCCAGCACGGTGAACGCCGTTTCCGCCTCTTCGATCGCGGCGGCGAGGGCGGCCTTGACGGTTGCCGGTTCGAAGTTGTCCCAGACCGGCAGATGGGCGAGCTGTCCGAACTGCTGCGTGGTTCTCAAAGTCTCAAGGCTTGATGTCGTCAACCTGCGCCTCCTCTCTCGTTGTTTATTGGTTCGTAGATCCGTTGCCGCGCTCCGCTGCACCAGCTGTTGCCGCCAGCGGTTGTGCGTCCCGGTAGCTGCGCCGCCACCCGAGCCAGCCAAACACGGCAATTACCAGGTACAGCGCAAACAGCCCAGCGTACAGGTACAGCTCCCGATCGAGATACAGCAGGATCGAGGCGCTGTCGATCACCAGCCAGTAGAGCCAGTTCTCGAGGATTTTACGGGCAACCATCCAGGTCGTGATCACGCTGCCCCAGGTGGTAAAGGAATCCAGGAAGGGTAACGCTGCAGCGGTTTGATGGTGCAGCAGCGTACCGGAGACCAGCGTCAGCAGCGCAACCGTAGTAATGGCCAGCGAATGCTCGCGCAACGAGAACCGACGGATCGCGAGCGGCGCCTCCGCCACCGACGATGCAGCCGTCTGGCCCGGTTGCCGCCATTGCCACCACCCGTAGCCGGCCATGAACAGGTAGTAGACGTTCAGAGCCGATTCCATCGGCAGGCTCACGGACCAGAACAGCCACACCGACAGCGCAGTGCTGACCGCAGCCGCATACCAGCAGGCGCGATGCTCGCGCACCGCCAGCAGCAGGTAAACGATGCCGAAGGCCACCGCAAGCGCTTCGATCAGCTGCATCGGCAACGGCCCTCAGGCGTACCCGTTGACGGTGCGCTCCGCACCCGGCAACAGCTTGCACACCAGGCTCACCGGTCCGAAGCGAGATCGCAGCTCGCGCAGCACCGCGTCGATGGTCGTCAGTACCAGCGTCTGCTCACCATAGACCAGCGTGCTCATCCGGTTGGTGGTGACTTCGAGCCCGGCGGTGGCGTTGAGACGCTCGAGTAGAAAATCCACCGGCGCAATGAAGTCGTCCTGCAGCGCATAGAGGCTGAGTTCGGCCATGACCTGCATCGGGCTATTGAATCCCTGCGCCAGCTGCTTCGAGCGCGTTCCATTCGGCATTGTCGCCACCGAAGGGAATTGCGACGTGGTAACGGAACGCGGGACGCTCGAGCAACGTGGACTGCCAGCGTTCAACGTTCGGTAACGGTGGCCGATCGATGTCGAGCTCGAGGTAGCGCCAGGTCATCGCGCCCATCGGCACATCACCGAAGGTGAATTCTGCACCGGCCAGGTACGCACTCTTCGAAAGCTGCTCGTCGAGCATTACGAACTGCTTAGCGCACAGCCGAATCCCGCGTTGCACGGCAGTCTCGTCACAGTCTTCTGCACCGAGGCGAATGCGATTGATGAAGATGTCGAAGAAGCCAAAGCTCACTTTGTCCTTATGCCAGTCCATCCACTGATCGGCGTGGGCGGCAGTTGCGGGATCTTCCGGCCAGAGCGTACCCATGCCGTAGCGTCGGGCCAGGTAACGCACGATGGCGCCGGATTCCCAGAGCACGAGGTCGCCGTCCCGCAACGTGGGCACGACCCGGTTCGGATTGAGCTCGGCATACTCTTCCGGAAACCCGAAGGAGCCGCCGACGTCGTGGCGCTGATAAGGCAGGTTCAACTCGCCGAGCGTCCACATGGCCTTCTGCACGTTCAGCGAGTTGCGCCGGCCGTAGATCTGTATCGACTCCTGGGGTTTCACGGGGACTCCTTCTCTGTCGGTTTGCAGCCTGGCGGCTTCGGACGTTCGGCTGTTGGCCGGCGGCGCAGCGACCGGGATTCACCGCGCGGCGGCACCATCGCGAGGTGGTCTCGAGCGCCGACCGCAGCGCCGCAGTGTAGCGCCCTACTTACCGGCCTGCGGGCGGATCGAAGCTGACCGCCTTGATCAGCGCAACGAGCGCATCACCTTCCCGGAGGTCGAGCGCCTCACAGGCAAGCCGCGTGATCCGCGATCGCAGGCGCTGGTCCCCGAGGCTGAGCTCGAGCTCGGCGTAGGGCGAGTCCGGAAGGATCGTGAGGCGGTCCAGCCGGCAGGGCAACAGGTTGCGGATACTCAGATCCGCCGGCGCGCTGCGCGCCACGGCAACGTCTTCGGGCCGCACGAAGAGTCGGACCAGGCCGCCAGCAGCTGGATAGCCGGTTGCGTCTCGCGTGCCTGGGCGCCCCGCTGCCGGACCCGCCATAGGGACCAGCAGCTCCGCGTCACCGACCCGCACCCGGCCCGTCAGCAGGCGCGGATCGGCCGCCTGCCAGCGCCCTTCGAGCACCGCACCGCCGCTGTGCAGGGCGGGCTCCAGGCCCGGCAGCAGCGTTGCCGCAGGACCGGCCGACGCCACCGCCCCGGCCTGCAGCACGACGACGTGATCAACCAGTCGCGCCACCTCATCGAGCTGATGGGTTACCAGAATGGTTGGCACCGCAAAGCGCTGGTGAACGGTCTCGAGCAGCTGCACGAGCTGCCGTCGGCGGTGTCCGTCGAGGCCGGCCAGCGGCTCGTCGAGCAGCAGCCAGCGGGGCTCGGAGAGCAGCGCCCGAGCCAGCGCGACGCGCCGCTGCTCACCCCCCGACAGGCGGTCCACGGCGCGCGGCAGCAGGTCTTCGAGCTCGAGGAGCGCAATCACCTCGTCAGCCTCGAAGCGCCGCCGACCCGCGATCCGGTGTTCGGCAAAGGCCAGGTTGCCCCGCACGCTGAGGTGCGAGAACAGGGCTGAGTCCTGAAAGACGAAGCCCAGCCTGCGCCGGTGCGGCGCAACGAAGATGCCCTGCTCGCTGTCGCTCCAGACCTCTTCCCCGAGCGCCACTCGCCCCCGCTGGGGGTACTCGAGGCCGGCCAGCACCCGCAGCAGGCTGGTCTTGCCCGCCCCGCTGGGGCCCAGCAGAGCGGTCACTCCAGCCCCCGAAAAGTAAGTATTTACTTTCAGCTTCAGGTCACCGAGCAAACAATCGACAGCCACCGTAAGGGGTGCACCGGTCACGGCAAGCCAGCCGTCTGTGGCCTGTCGCGCAGCGCATAGACGGCCGTCAGCACCGCCACGGAGAACACCAGCATGCCTGCCGAGAGACGATGCGCCGCCGCGTAGTTCAGCGTTTCAACGTGCTCGTAGATTTCGATGGAGAGCACCCGCGTCTCGCCAGGCAGATTGCCACCGACCATCAGCACCACCCCGAACTCGCCGACCGTGTGCGCAAAGGTCAGCACCATCGCAACCAGAAATCCCCGCGCCGACTGCGGCACCACCACCGTCCGGAACGTGTCGAGGGGTGAGGCGCCGAGCACCGCAGCGGCTTCCAGCGGGGTGCGGCCCACCGCCATGAACGCGGTCTGCAGGGGCTGCACCATGAACGGTAGCGAGTAGAGCACCGAGGCAACCACGAGCCCGGAGAAGGAAAAGGCCAGCGTCGCACCGGTCAGCTCAAGCACCAGGCCGCCGAAGGGACTGGTCGGGCTCAGCAGCACCAGCAGGTAAAAGCCGAGCACGGTGGGCGGCAGCACCAGCGGCAGCGCGGTAATCGCCTCGATCAGCGGCCGCCAGGCGGAGCGCGTGCGGGCCAGCCACCAGGCAAGCGGGGTACCCAGCAGAAGCAACACCATCGTGGTCGCCGTCGCCAGCGCCAGGGTGATCCAGACCGTGCTCATGGCTCGGCAGCCAATGGCGCCAGATAGCCCATGCCCTCGAGCCTGGCCTGCACCGCCGGGGAGCGCAGAAAGCGCGCAAAGGCACTCGCAGCCTCGCTGCCCGCACCTCCCTTGAGGCGCACGGCGGCCTGCAGCACCGGTGCGTGGGTCTCGGCTGGCGGCACCCATTGGCTGCCCGCATCCGGACTGCGGACCATCGACGCGGCAATCAGGGCCAGGGGCGCGTTGCCGGTCGCTGCCAGCGCATAGGCCTGGCCGACATTTTCGCCCCGCAGCAGCCGCGGCTGAACCTGCTCCCAGAGCCCCAGGGAAGTAAGCACTTGCTTAGCCGCGAGCCCATAAGGCGCAAGCTTTTCGTTTGCGATCGAGAGCCGACCAGCGCCGGCTTCGAGCCGGGAGCGAAGGAGCGCGGCAGACTGCCCCGGCTGGCGGGTCCAGAGCACCAGCTGACCGCGGGCGTACACGAACGGTTCGCCGACGGCGAGCTGCTCTGCAGCGAGACGGCGCGGACGCGCCTGGTCGGCCGCCAGAAACAGATCAAACGGAGCGCCGCGCACGATCTGCGCATAGAGCTTGCCGGTCGAACCGGCACTCACCAGCAGGCGATACCCGGTAGCCTGTTCGAAGTCACCCTTGAGCAGCTCAAGCGGCCCGGCAAAGTTGGTTGCCACTGCAACGCGTGCGGGCGCCGCCGCCTGTCCCATTGTCGCGATGACCAACACAGCTGCGGCGAACGGGGCACGCAGCCGCAGCTTCCGCAGGGCTGTTCGGGTGAGAGCAGATATCGGCATAGCGCGGTCGGGCTCCGGAGCCCCAGCCGAGCGGTGTTCGATACGGCGATCTGAGGCAAACTACTGCGCTCATTGTGCCAGCAGGACCCGAACGATGCTTTGTCATGAGGTGGACTACGAGATCTTTGGCGACGACATGCAGATCGTCGAGGTTGAACTGGATCCAGGCGAGACGGTGATCGCCGAAGCCGGCGCCATGAACTACATGGAGGATGGCATCACCTTCGAAACAAAGATGGGTGACGGCTCGCGGCCCAGCGGCGGCATGATGGATACGCTGCTGAACGTCGGCAAACGGGTGCTGACCGGCGAATCCATCTTCATGACCCACTTCAGCAACTCCGGCCAGGGCAAAAAGCGGGTTGCGTTCGCCGCGCCCTACCCCGGCAAGATCATTCCCATCGATATGGCTGAGATGGGGCAGGAGCTGATCTGTCAGAAAGACGCATTTCTCTGCGCGGCGCTCGGAACCCAGCTCGACATCACCCTGCAGCGTCGCCTCGGGGCGGGTTTCTTCGGCGGTGAGGGTTTCATCCTGCAGCGCCTGCGTGGTGACGGCAAAGCGTTCGTGCACATCGGCGGTACGGTGATCCGCCGCGAGCTGCGCAACGAAACGCTGCGGGTCGATACCGGCTGTCTGGCTGCCTTCACCCCGGGGATCGACTATGACATCGAACGCGCCGGCAACCTGAAATCGATGGTGTTCGGCGGCGAAGGCCTGTTTCTGGCAACGCTCAAGGGCACCGGAACCGTGTACCTGCAGAGCTTGCCGTTCTCACGCCTGGCCAACCGCGTCATCGGCGCCGCAGGCATCACCGGCAGCAGCAAGGGCGAGGGGTCTGTGCTCGGCGGCCTGGGCGACCTGTTCGGCGACAACTGAGCGCTCGAGTCGCGCTGCGGATGCAGGGCGCACCCGGCGCACTGTTGCTACGCGGCAGCAACCTCAGGCTGAAGCGCCTTGCGCAGCGGACAGGGGGCAAAGGGTCGCTCCCTGAGCAGGCGCGCCGTCTTCGGCGCACAACCGAACAGCGCAAAATCTTCGAAGACATAACCGCTGCGAATCCGCTCGCCATCCGTGACGTGCTGAACGCTCGCAAAGCAGCTGCCGATCTGCACCCGCTCTTCCTCCTCGAACAGCCGCTCCGGCAGGAGGTCCTGGGCGCCCGTGGCAGCAGCACAGTTGTGCATCGCGCGCTGCGCGAGCGTGCCGATGCCGAGCCGTGTGGCCACCATTCGTCGCTGCAACTGCTGCCCGGCGCGGAAGCCGTCGACGCTGCCGGCAGTAAACAGCACCCAGCTGAGGCTGAGCCGGTTCAAGCGGATGGTGTCCTCGATACCATCGAGCAGCGCCGCGTCCGGCAGCGGATCAAAGAGCGCACACTCGCCGGCTTGCGGCTCAACGACCAGCACCGTCTGCGCGCTGGCGCAGAGGGGCGTGAATCGTTGTAGCAGCAGGCGGTTACGCATTCGATCTCGGTCCTTTCGGGGCCATCCTCGGCAGGAAAATTTGAACACTCCAAAAAGTACAAGCCTTTCGGTGCAAAAAATGCCCCCTGTTGCGCAAATTGGATCAAGATTCAAAATTTATTCCTGTCGGAAGCTCGAATGGAGCAATTTTTTATCATCAGCCCAGAGTGGTACCTATATTCTAGTTATTAATATATTCTATTTAGGGATAACAAGAGGGCGCAATCGATGCTCAACGCACTGATCGGCGGGACCCTGATCGGTCTTGCCGCGCTTCTGCTGCGGCTCAGCACAGGCCGCATCGCCGGTATCAGCGGGCTGCTTGGACAGGCGCTCCGCGGCCGCGCCGCAGTGCCCTGGCTATTTGTGCTGGGCCTGGGCGCCGGCGGCTGGCTGGCGCAAGGTCTGATCGAGCTGCCGGCAGCAGCGCTGCAGCTGCCGACCACAGCCGATGGCTGGGCCCTGCTGCTGTGCGGTGGCCTCCTGGTCGGCGTCGGCACCCGGCTCGGCTCCGGCTGCACCAGCGGCCACGGCGTCTGCGGTATCGCCCGTCTGTCGCCGCGCTCGATCGCCGCAACGATGACGTTCATGGTCGCCGGCATGGCAATAGCCACGCTCCCGGGGTACCTGCTATGAGCGGGGCCAACAACGACCAACCGACGCGCGCCGGTCTCGCGGCGGGTATCGCGGGCGTGCTGTTCGGCGCCGGCCTCGCCCTCTCCGGCATGACGAATCCGGAGAAAGTCCTCGCCTTTCTGACCCTCGGTCCGGACTGGGATCCCACGCTGATCGGCGTCATGGGCAGCGCGCTGATCGTCACCGCGATCGGCTACGCGCTGATTGACCGGCGCGAGCAGCCGCTGTTCACGGCCGACTTCGCCCGCCCGCCTGGACAACCGATTAATGGCGCGCTGCTGGGTGGCGCGACCCTCTTCGGGCTCGGGTGGGGGCTGACCGGCTACTGCCCGGGACCGGCGATCGTCGGCAGCCTCACGTTCAGCCCGCGAGCGGCGGTGTTTCTGCTGGCGGTGATCATCGGCATGCTGCTGCTCGACAACATCCGCTCCGCTGCGGCATCGTCACAGGGTACGGCCGGCGCAACCGACGGCTGAACCCATGAAGCAGAGCAGGCGACAGGCCCCATGAGCGATAACACCCTGATACTGATCGGCCTCGTTGAACCGAAAACCGAAGACCTGATCCAGGCATTCAACGAGTGGTATCTCGGCAACCACATCGAGGACACCTACAACTGTCCGAAGGTGCGCTCGGTACGCAGCTTTCGCGCTGCCAAGGGCTTTCTCGGCGAACCGCCGGCGGAGTACCTCACCATCTATGAGTTCGAGGGTGATGACGCGGCGGCCGCGGAGGCTGCGCTCATCGCCTATCAGGCAGATCCCGAGGGCTGGGCCGAGCGGCAGCCGAACAACGATTCCATGAAGATCGTCAGCGCCGGCTGGTACGAGCAGGTGCTGAGCTTCGGACCGAAGTAGCAAGCGCCGGTAGCGCCGGCAGCGATCAGCCGACCGAGAGGATCAGCCCACGGCTCGGGCCAACCTCGGAGCGCAGCAGCTTGCCGTACGCGGCCTCGACCGCCTCGGTGCCCGAGAGCCGCTCGACCTCGATCCAGTTATCGGCTACGGCCATGAACGCGTCCCAGGCACCCTGAAACCGTTCCTGCAGGCCGCCCGGGCCCCAGTCTTTGGTCCGCTGCGCGATGTGGCTCGGTGCAAAGAACAGCTCCGGCTTCGGGCCCGCCAGCGCACCCGCGCCGCTGCGCGCCTGCCAATGCGTCGCCCCGACGAGGCAGGAGTACTTGAGCGCATCCTGAAAGTGGTCATGCACGGCGGCCAGCACTTCGCCGTTGCCCGCCATGTCGATCACCATGCTCGGGACCGCAGCGTCGAGGGTACCGATGTCATCGTAGCCGACGACCCGGTCGTACGTGCCCAGCCCCTCGACGAAGCCGCGGTTGCCGGGGGACGTCAGGCCAACCACTTCGATGCCCTCCAGCCGCGAGAGCAGGAACGCAAGCCCCAGGGACGTCTTGCTCGACGCACTGGTCAGGATCACCGAGCGCGCCCCGAAGTAGGCGTTATGCTCGGCAAAGTCCGCCAGCATGAAAGAGGTCATGTACAGCGGGCGGTACAGCATCTGCGCTGCATCGGCATCCGGATCCGCCGGCCCGGCCGTTACGTACTGGTTGTAGACCTCCGCCAGCCCCGCACGATTCGGCGCCGCATCAACCAGCGACCGGGGCGAGACCTGATCTGCGTGCACGGTCAGGTGGGAGCCCATCGGGAAGTAGCCGTAGTAGCGGTTGCCGATTGGCACCTCCTCGTGCGCGCTCGCAACGACCCGGCCGAAGCCCCAGACCGGCACTCGACCCCAGCCTTCCGCTGCCGGAAAGAAGTGCCAGTAGTTCATGCTCTCGCCGGCGACCGCGTAGGTAATGTTGTTGGCCGTCAGCGCAAAATACTCGACTTCGAGCACAACCTCGTTCGGACCCGGCGCCTCGATGGTGCTGGATTCCCAGCGGACGTCGCTCAGATCCTGTTTGTTGACCAGTAACTGCTGTTGCTCGATGCTCATGACGGTACCCCCCTGTTTGAGCGGCAGTATGGGGAATCCAGAAGTAGAGGGGTAGTGCGTTCCACACGCCCAGTAGACCGTCGAGCCAAGCCCGAAGCCACCGCGGAGGCCACGCCCATGGCAGAGCAGATCGTTTTCTACACCAACCCGATGTCCCGTGGCCGCACCGTGCGCTGGATGCTCGAAGAGCTGCGCGCAAGCCTGAGCTTCGACTACGAAACGGTTGTGCTCGACTACGGGCCGGCGATGAAGGCCCCCGAATACCTGGCCATCAATCCCATGGGCAAGGTGCCAGCCATCACCCACCGGGGGCGGGTCGTCACCGAAGGTGCCGCGATCTGCTGCTACCTGGCGGACAACTTCCCCGACAGCGGCCTGGCGCCAACGGACGACGAGCGGGCGGCCTATTACCGCTGGCTGTTCTTTGCCGCCGGTCCGCTGGAGCAGGCCATCGTCAACCGCTCCGTATTCGGCGAACAGGAGCCGGCGGATCAGAGCATGATGCTCGGCTACGGCAGCTATCAGCAGGCCATCGACGCGCTCGACGGCTGGCTCGGCAAACACGACTACATCTGCGGCCCACGGTTTACCGCCGCCGATGTCTACCTCGGCATGAACCTGAACTTCCAGATTCAGTTCGACAACATACCCGCAACCGCGGCGCTAAAAGGCTACGCCGACCGCGTGGCTGCGCGGCCTGCCTATCAGGCCGCGGCGCAGATCGACGAAGCGCTGATGCCCGCGGACGGGTGAACGAACCGGCTCAGCTCGCGACGGCACTCGCAAGACTGTCGTAACGCCAGCCGATGGTCTGTCCGGCCAGAAAGGGAACGATCCTGGTCTGCGCAGCCGCAAGCTCCGGCACCACCGTCTGCGGCTCGCGCCGCAGCCGCACGCGCGTCGTGTTGCGCGGCAGACCGTAGAAGTCCGGGCCATGTTCGGCGGCGAAAGCCTGCAGCCGCGGCAAGGCGCCTTCCTCTTCAAACACCATCGCATAGCACTCCAGAGCAACGGGAGCGCTGAAGATGCCCGCACAACCACAGGCGGACTCCTTGTCTTCAATCCCGTGCGGCGCCGAGTCGGTGCCGAGAAAGAAGCGGGGATTGCCGGAGGTTGCCGCGCGCCGCAGCGCCAGGCGATGCTCTTCGCGCTTCGCGATTGGTAAGCAGTACAGGTGCGGGCGCATGCCGCCGACCAGCAGCGCATTACGGTTGATCATCAGATGATGCGCGGTGATGGTCGCCGCCACGTTGGCCTGCGCCGACTCGACGAAGGCAACGGCCTGTCGAGTCGTGATGTGTTCAAACACGACCTTGAGCTCCGGCAGGTCCTTCAGCAGTGGCGCCAGCACCGAGTCGATGAACACAGCCTCACGGTCAAAGATATCAACATGGTCCGCCGTCACTTCCCCGTGCACCAGCAACGGCATGCCGATGCGCTGCATGCGCTCCAGTGCCTGATAAATGTTCCGGACGTCGGTGACACCCAGTGCCGAGTTGGTCGTCGCGTTTGCCGGGTACAGCTTGGCGGCGGTGAAGACGCCCTGCTCGAAACCTTCCGCAAGCTCATCAGGCGCGATGTCGTCCGTCAGGTAGGCCGTCATCAGCGGAGTAAATCTCAGCTCGGGCGGCACCGCCGCCTGAATGCGCTCCCGGTAGGCGCGCGCCGCGGCAACGGTCGTCACCGGCGGCACGAGGTTCGGCATGATGATCGCCCGTGCAAACTGCCGCGCCGTGTAGGACACCACTGCCTCGAGCATGGCACCGTCCCGCAGGTGCAGGTGCCAGTCATCGGGTTGCCGCAGGATCAGCTCCTGTCCGGTATCGACCTGCTCTATCGTGCTGGACGATGGTGCCGTAGTTGCGGACGTTTCGGCGGACAAGTGCGGCTTCCTTCGGCTGAAATGACAATGATACGGTCGGGAGCAATGGAATGCGCGCCTGGCGTTGGCGCGTCGTATTGCGTGGCCCGGAGTTCTGCGGTATCCAGCGCACATCCAACCACGGTGGACCCGGCCAATGTCCCTGCTTGCCGACTTCGAGCGCTACCCGCTGACCTTTGGACCCACCGCGATCGAACCGCTGCCGCAGCTGAGCCGGCACCTCGGCGGTGCAGTGGAACTCTACGCCAAGCGGGAGGACTGCAATTCCGGCCTGGCCTTCGGCGGCAACAAGCTGCGTAAGCTCGAGTACATCGTGCCGGACATACTTGCGTCCGGCGCTGACACCCTCGTAAGCATCGGCGGCGTGCAGAGCAACCACACCCGGCAGGTAGCTGCCGTTGCGGCAAAGCTCGGTCTCAAGTGCCATCTGGTGCAGGAGGCCTGGGTGCCCCACTTCGACGCCGTCTATGACCGCGTCGGCAACATACTGCTGAGCCGGCTCATGGGCGCCCGGGTGGCGCTGACCGAGGACGGGTTCGACATCGGCCTGCGGGAGAGCTGGCAGCGGGCCATCGCGGCGGTCGAGGCCGAGGGCGGCAAGCCCTACCCGATTCCGGCCGGCGCATCCGTACACCCGCTGGGCGGGCTCGGCTTCGTCGGTTTTGCCGAGGAAGTGCGTGCGCAGGAGGCCGAGCTCGGCTTTCAGTTTGACTACATCATCGTCTGTACCGTCACCGGATCAACCCATGCCGGCATGACGGTGGGCTTTGCTACCGATGGGCGCACGCAGCGGGTGATCGGCATCGACGCCTCGGCGACGCCGGAGCAGACGCGGGCGCAGGTGCTGGACATCGCACGCAACACCGCGGAGCTCATCAAGCTCGACCAGACCATCACCGCAGAGGATGTGGTGCTGCTCGAAGACTATGCCTACCCCGAATACGGGGTGCCGTCCGAGGAGACCAACGCCGCCATGCGGCTGTGCGCCCAGTTGGAAGGCATGATCACGGACCCGGTGTACGAGGGTAAGTCCATGCAGGGGCTGATTGATCTGGTACGCAAGGATTTCTTCCCGACAGGGTCACGAGTGCTCTATGCGCACCTCGGCGGGGTACCCGCGATCAACGGCTACAGCTACCTCTACCGCAACGGCTGACCGCGGGCGGGGCGGGCACGACCGCCGGGCCGCCTGCCGGCCCTCTCAGCGCTCGGCCGCCAGCGCCTCACGATAGGCAGCGGGATCCCACTGCGGCCAGCGCCGCTGCGTGCGTTCGATTGTTGACGGGGTCCAGAACGGATCGCCCGGCGGCGGCACACCCAGGCAGGCCAGCTGCTCCGGCGTCGCGTGCTTGAAGACGATTTGCCACGGCTTCATGATGCTGATCGGCCAAGCTGACCAGCCGATCATATCGTTCCCGGCCGCCTTGAAGCTTGCGGTCAACGTATAGCGCACGCCGTTCGGGCGCGTGAGGTTGGTGCCGCGGTGATACACGTCGATGCCATAGGCAAAGATGGAACCGGCCGGGCCCGCGCCGGATCGTTCGCGCGCCTTCAGCGGTGCCTGCACTTCCTCCGGGCCGAAGGGGTCGCGCTGCCCGCCACAGATCGCATCGCTCTCGCTGACCGGCACGTAGTGAATGGCCCCGAGATCGTCCGTGACCTCCGTCAGATAGATCATGCAGTTGATGGTCCGCTCGCGCGCCGCCTCCGACGGTACGGTGAGCGTGTGGTTCTTGAAATCACAGTGAAACAGCTGATCAAAGTCCGCATCGCCCGTGTACTTCGCCCAGCTGTGGCTCTGGTACAGATGCACGTGGGGCGTGCCCAGCGCTTCCTGCGCGAGCGTGATCAGCGCCGGGTGCAGGGCCAGCAGGTTCAGTGCCGGCGAGCAGGGAAACGGCATGTCGTCGAAGTTGCGGAACTGATCCATCGAAAAGCCGCCGATCTGCCCGGGCTTCTTCAGCTCCTGGACGGTCGCCTGCTGTGGCCGCCGCTCGCCGTAGAGCTGCTCCATGTCGGCACGACAGGGCTCGATCTCAGCCTCGGTGAAAAAGTTCTTGAGCAGCACACCACCTTCTGCGCGCCACTCCTCGAGCTGTGCTGTCGTATGACGTCGGCTCATGGCTCTTCACCGCTCCTCTGTAGCTGGCTGTTCAGCGCCTGGGAATTGCTGGCCACCGCGGTCACGCTGCCAGGACCCGCTCGAGGTCGGCCAGCCAGAGCTCCGCCATCGCCCGGACCGTGAGCCGCAGTGATTCCCGGTTTGCGCGTGCCTCGGCCCGCAGCCGCACCGGGTCGACACCGTGGCCGTTCAGCTCGGCCGCGTGACCGACGAGCCAGTGTTCGATGCGATCCGGGTCTGCCTCCGGGTGAAACTGTACGCCGACGATCTGCTCGCCGAGCCGGAACGCCTGATTTTCGCAGAGCTCGGTACGCGCGAGCTGTTCGGCACCGGCTGGCAGGTCAAAGGTCTCGCCGTGCCAGTGCAGGACCAGCGGAGCCGTCGCCAGCGGGGCCAGCAGCGATTCCCGACCGGCTGCCGTCAGCTCTACCGGTGCGTAGCCAATCTCCGGACCGGCTGCCGGGTACACCCGCGCACCGGCAACCCGGGCAATCAGCTGCGCGCCCAGACAGACGCCAAACACCGGGCGGCCACGGGTCATCCAGCGCTCGATGAACTTGAGCTCGTCGCGCAGAAACGGATACCGATCGTCTTCTGTGGCACTGATCGGCCCCCCGAGTACAACCAGCGCATCACCAGCGGGCGCCGGTAACGCGCCGGTCAGCGGATCGATCAGCTTGAGGTCGAAGCCCGCTGCCTGGACCGGCGCCGTAAACAGGCCCAGATCTTCGAAGTGCACATGACGCAGCACCTGCATGCTGCGCGATGGAGTGGCCATCGTCAGGGTCCGGCTGCCACCGTTACGGTGATGACTTCGCTCTGCACCGGTGGCAGGTGCGGGATGTGCAGGTGATTACCGAGGACCAGCTGCAGCCGGTGCTCGCCGGGCTCGAGCTCAACGGTCGTTTCGGTCTGGCCGGCGCCAAAGTGAATGATCTGCTCCGTTGCCGGTAGCGGCAGGTCGGGGTCGTAGTCCGGCTCGTTGATCAGCAGGTGGTGATGCCCGGAATGCTTGGCGTCGTGACCGGCCGGCGCCACGCCCATACCCCGCAGCCCGAACAGTACCCGCAGCGGGCTGGTCACCGTGGCGCCGTCAGCAGGCTCGATGATGTAAGCCATCGCACCTTCCGGTGCCGGGCTGCGCAGCGCGGCGGTCGGCGAGGTGTCCGCGGGCGCGGCGGTCGGCGCCGCTGCTGGTGCCTCCGGCGACGCGGTTGCCGTCGGCGCGCCGGGGGCCGGTGCCGCTGTCTCGCTGCAGGCCGCCAGGCCGCTCAGCGTACCCAGCAGGGCTGCCGTTAACAAAGAGCGAACCGTCGAGCTGATGGTGAAGCGCATGTTCAGACCTTAGTGACCAAAATCATGGCAGATAGTAACGGGCTGGCACCCTCGACCTCTACCGTGCGCTTCAGGCGATCGCCGGCAGCGATCGGGCCACGGCATCGGCTGTGGTCAGCGTCTGCTCGATGTCCGCGGGGGTCATTGCGGCGCTGATGAACATGTTGTGAAAGGGGTGAAAGTAAGCGCCCCCTTTAATCATGCCGTCCGCAAACGCCGCGCCGAGCTTGAGGTCCCGCTTGCCGTCCGCGCCGTTGAACATCACCAGCGGCATCTGCACCGGCCCCGTCTGGCTGATCGGCAGCCCATGACGCCCGCCAATTTCGGTAAGACCGTCGCGCAGCATCTGCCCGAGCCTGATCGTCTGCTCCAGGTAGTCCGTGTCCCGTATCAGCTCGAGCGTTTTCAGCGACGCTGCCATAGCTGCAGCCGCGAACCAGAAAGAACCTGTCACGTAGACGCTGGCCGCGGCATCGCGGGCTCGATCGGAACCCAGTAGACAGGACAGCGGATGCCCGTTAGCAATGGCCTTACCCCAGCAGGACAGGTCCGGCGCCACGCCGAGGCTGTGCCAGCTCGATTCCCGCTCGACCCGGAAGCCCGCGCGCACGTCGTCGATCACCAGCAGCGCATCCTGCTGATCGCAGATCTCCCGCGCTGCCCGTGCAAACTCAAGCGTCGGCAGCTCCTGATCGACGAGCACATCGTGCTTGAAGGGCGAGGCAAAGATCGCCGCCAGCTCATCCCCCGCCTCGGCCACCGCCGCTCGCAGACTCTCCGTATCGTTGTACCGGTAGTAGAGGAAGTGAGCGCGGTCCTCCGGCACCGTGCCGGCCTCGAGGGGCGTGTTCCAGGGCGCAGAGCCGTGATACGCCCCCCGCGCCAGCAGAACCTTGCTGCGGCCGCGGTACGCGCGCGCGATCAGCAGCGCCATAGACGTGGCATCACTGCCGTTCTTGCAGAAGATGGCCCAGTCGCTGTGGCTGACCATGGTGGTAAACGCCTCCGCCAGATCAACGATGAGCGCGCTCGGGCCGGTTGCTGCATCGACCCGCTGCAGCTGCTCGACGTACGCCGCGTTGATGGCTGCGTGACCGTAGCCGAACAGATTCGGTCCGTACCCGCACATGAAGTCGAGGTAGCGGTTGCCGTCGTAATCCCACAGGTAGGCGCCGTCTGCCCGGCTGAAAAACTGCGGCGCATTCGGCGGCAGCATCTTTACCGACTGGTGCCCGTACATGCCGTTCGGAAGGACGCGCGCCGCGCGCGCTTTCAGCAGGGTGTCGTGGGTGTGCTGCATGGTGCGTTCTCCGATCACGGCGGCAATCTGGCCCCGGCTCCAGCACCCGTTCAGTGCCGATCGCGCCGCCGCGACCTCTTACGGCAAAGTGTGCCCGTCAGCCGGGGGCCGGGTCCAGGCGGCAGCCGCGCCCTAAGCTGCCATGCCGTCCGATGGTCGCCGTGCCAGCGTTATCCCGCCAACGCCGCCGCAACCATCGGCCAACGGTCCTGACCCCAGAACGGCTCCTGCGCGTCGCCATCCGTAACAATAAAGAAAGGGACGCCAAACACTCCGGCTGCCTCCCCAGCGGCAATGGCGGCTTCGTAGGCCTGGTCGAGCTCGACATCGGTCAGTGCGCGTTCCGCAGCGGCAATCGACCAGCCAGCCCGCTCGGCAGCCTCCAGCAGCACCTCGGCTTCAGCCACATTCCGACCTTCGCTCCAACGGAGCAGTGAGATCGCTCTGAGATAGCCGAGCCCAAGGTCATCGCGCTGTGCTGCCAGTGCAAGCTTTGCAGCGATCGAGAAATCCACCTGGAACGGGTCCGGCACCGTCACAGACAACCCCCGGGCGGCATAGAGGCGCGGCAGATCCTGCATCATGTACCGGAGCTTCAAGGGGTTGCTGGTCGGATCCTGAAAGCCGGTGCCGGGCGCTCCAAACGGCGCTATACGAAACGCTGCTTTGCCGGTGAAGGCGCCGGACTCCGCAGCCTCGTGCACGATATCGCTGGCCAGGGCGCTGTAGGGGCTCCGCAGGGCGAAGTAGAAGGTCAGCGTTTTCATCAGGTCTTTCCGTCCGTTTCCGGCATCAGCCACAGCGGCGGCTGCAGAGCGGCAACAGCCAGGATTGCGGTGTCGTCGATTGTGATCGCTCAACCGTAAACAGTGAAGTCGCAGCCCACGCAGCGCTGGGCGGCGCGCCACCAAGGTCGCGCCAGCCGCGCCTTTGAGTCGCAGATCGTGAGACCTGCAAAAGGATTCGTGCATCGGTTCCAGGGGATTTTTAGCGTCAGCGAAAACCAGCCTCGAGACCGCCGATGCCGAATCACCGCACTTTTCTCAGCCAGGCCAGCCTGCGAGCCGTGTACCTGCTGCTCAGCGTCAGCCTGCTGCTGAGCGGCTGCACGCTGCTGTTTGACCTGAACCACGACCGAGCTGTACGCCACGACGTGACGCAGACGCCCCTGCACTACCTGTATCCCGATGGGCGACCAGCGGAACTCGCCACCAAGCCCGCAACGCAGCTGAACCTGCCGCTCAGCGTGGGCCTGGCCTACGTACCCGGCGACCGACGCGCGGCGCTGCCGCAGGGCATCAGCCAGCGCCTCCTCACAGCGCTTGCGGATCAGTTTCAGCAGCAGGCTTACATCGCATCGATCACCGTTCTGCCACCCGAGTCCCTGCGGCCATCCGGCGGCTTTGCGGACCTGGAGCTGGCCGCGCACCTGCATGGTGTCGATGTCGTGGTGCTGGTCAGCTACGACCAGGTCGCCTACCTCGACAATACCGCCTGGTCGCTCTTCGACCTGACCCTCGTGGGCAGCTACCTGACGCAAGCTCATCGCGGTGACACGCACACGGCCATGGCGCTGATCGCCGTGCACGTTCCGACGCGGCGCACGCTGCTGACAGCAACCGGCCACGACCAGCAGCAGCGCCGAACGAGCCTCGCACACGCCAGCGGCACGCTGCGGGAACAGCAGGCGGTCAGCTTGAACCAGGCAGCCGTAGCCCTGGCAACCGATCTGCACCGTGCGCTGACCGATTTTCACGATCAGCTCGACGGGCAGGACGACATCCAGGTCACGGGTGCTGGTGCGGCCGACCCGGGATCGCTCCTGCTGCTGGCCGGCGGCGTCCTATGGCTCAAGCGGCGTAGCAGACGAGCGCAACCGGATCCCGCCCGCGATGGCGCCGTGCGCTGATGCTCGTGCTCGATGCGGATCTGCGTTTGCCGCTCGAGGGACCACAAGCAGCCGAGCCAGCGGCGGTCCTGGGCTGGAGCGTCAGGCTGCTGCTGTGCCATCTGACCCACACCTCTACCGAGCACGCGCTGCTGAACGGCCTCGGCCTGGCGCTGCTATGGCCTGCCCTTGGCGGATCCTGGCGCCACCGTGCACTGAACTGCTGTGCGCTCGCCTGCCTGACCAGCGTTCTTTTGCTCGCACACAAGCTCGTCCTCGGCACCGGGTGGCCGGTCACTCACTACGCGGGCGCTTCGGGCATTCTGCACGGCCTGTGGATTCGGATGTCGCTGATCTGGCTGAAGCAGAGCCCGGGACACGCCGCGCTCATGGCTTGCACCCTGCTTGGCAAACTCCTCCTGGACTTCAGCGTCGAGCGGACAACCGCTGACGGCACCCTCGTAACACCCATCGCACATCTCTACGGGGCGCTGGCCGGGATGGCCCTGGGGCTAGGGCAACAGTGTCACCGGCGGCACGGGGAACCAGGGCTGACTCAACCCTTCGATCAATAGCGACGTACTCGGACGACGAGGCGACCGGCTTCAGGCGCTGTGAGCGTCGATCATCTGCAGCGCCGCGCGGATCGCGGCCCTGGTGGCGGACTCCGTATCATCCACGCGCGCCATCAGGTGAATACCCTGCAGCAGCGCGGTCAGCATGCTCGCGAGCTCCGTCGGAGACGGGGCCGAAGCCTTCAGCGGAATGGTCTTAAGCAGATCGGTCAGCAACCGCTGGATCCGCTCGAAGGAGGTATTGATCGCGGTCGCAAGTTCCTGATCGTCTTCCAGCTCTGCAGCTGCGACGCCCAGCAGGCAACCTCTGGCCGGCCCGCGGGAACTGTTACGCACCAGGTTCTCGAGGATTCGGGTCAACGCAACCTTCGGCGGATGGCGCGCGATCACCGCATCGAACATTCGCGTCAGCACAACCCGGTCGTATCGTTCGAGGCAGGCAAGGTAGATCGACCGCTTGTCCCCAAAGGTGTCGTACAGGCTCTTGGCGCCGAGCCCCGTGACCTCGCGCAGTCCGCTGATGGAAGTAGCGGCGTAGCCGTGCTTCCAGAACTCGTGCATCGCAAGATCCAGGACGGCCTCCCGGTCAAAGGACTTTGCCGGTCCCCGTGCCATGGGCTAAAGCCCCTCCCGCCAGGTTGCGATGGCTTGACCAATTGCATCCGGAGAGTCCTCCTGGATGAAGTGCAGGCCGCGAACGGTGACTTCCTGCTGGTTGCTGAAGGTCCGCGCGAAATCACGCATGGGGCCGACCAGGACCGAGCCCGGTTCCGCATCGATGAAGAGCTTCGGCACGGCGGAGCCCGGCAGCCAGTCGGCGTAGGACTGAACGATTTCGACGACGTCGGCCGGCTCACCCCCGATGGGCAGCTGCCGTGGCCAGGTCAGGGTCGGTCGTCGGTCCTCGCCGGGCGTGAGGAACGGACGTCGATAGGCATTCATCTCGGCTTCGCCCAGCGGCCGCAGCACGGATGCGGGCAGAATCCGATCGACGAAAAAGTTCTCGCCGAGCACCTTCTGCTCGCCGGCGTCCGAGCGCATCATCTGGAACGGACGCACCGAAGGTTGCGGCCACTCCTCCCAGCTCATTGGCCGCACGATCGCTTCCATGTACGCAACCCCCTGCACCGCATCCCGATGACGGTTGGCCCAGTCAAAGCCTAACACCGAGCCCCAGTCGTGGATCACCAAGGTTACGTTGCGGGTCACGCCGAGATGCTCGAGCAATGCATCGAGATACTTCCGATGTTCCACGAACCGGTAGGCGTCGGCGTTGCTGTCGGGCAGCTTTTCAGAGTCCCCCATACCGATCAGATCCGGTGCAATACACCGACCCTGTGGCACCAGATAGGGAATGACGTTGCGCCAGAGATAGGACGACGTCGGGTTGCCGTGGAGGAACACGATGGGGTCCCCCTCGCCCTCGTCGACGTAGCTCATCCTGCGGCCATGAATTTCGGCGACTTTTTTGCCGTAGCGCTCGGCACCGGATACGTCCGGAAAGTCACCGGACAGCGCTGGCTGCACGTAGGGTGCTGCCCCGCTCGAGCTTTCGAGCCGAATGGCAACGATGTCCCGATACGCCGCCGACTCCCACCAGGCCTTGCACTGCGCGGTGGTCGGAAACTGAATGATCACGTTGTGGTTTTGGGCTGGCTCATCACCCTCCAGCCGTTCGGCTGGTCCCGCGGCGAGGATCCACCCCCCAAAGGGCTTCATGGTGGCGACAATGGCCTTCGTGTAGTCGTTGAACCGCTCGCGATCATGGACTTCGATACAGACGACAAAATAGGCAGTCATGCGGGTGCTTTCCTCACAGCATTCACCTGGAGGCACTACCGTATTACACTTAGAACGTTCGTTCAATGTTAAGAGCATCGAGCCTATGGCCAAAAAGCCAACTCCCGCCCGCCGCCTGGTAGAGCACTTCGGTGACTGCGCTGCAATGGCAGCCCTGTACAGCGACGATGTCACCTGGCGCCTGAACGACTCGCTGCCCGCTCACATCACAGGTCCCCATGTCGGCAAGGCTGCTGTCACCGCCTTCAACGACGCGGTGTTCAACAAGATCTACGACGGGTCTTCGCTCCGGGTCGTCATCCATGACGAGCTGGGCGACGAGCAATCGAGCGTGGTTCGCTTCGACCTGCATGCAACCAGCCGGCGAGGTCACAGCTATGATGTGGAGTACGTGCTCTTCGCAAAAACGCGCGATGGCTTGATCCATGAGGTAGTGGAACTGCTGGATACGCTGGCGTCGACCGAGCAGCATCAGGGGAATGCCGTGGGGGTGCGACCCGG
>JBCDGJ010000017.1:0-50520 GCA_038757945.1 Pseudomonadota bacterium | reverse complement strand
GGCTCCACGTGACCCGGCCCCAATACTGAAGGAATTCGCCGGTGACCACGATAAGTTTCGTCGCGCGCGGCGTCGCGCGCGCCGCTTCGAAATACCCCCGAAGTAAACAGAGGGCAGAGCGAGTGAAGCTGGCAGTAACAGCCCGGACAGCGCGATCCAGAGCACGGAGGCCCGCATGAGCGCCCCGATCACCATGCCGGTCGGCAGCACCCGATGGCGGTGCTGAATCAGATTGGCAGCCACCATGGGTGTCAGCGCCAGGCCGAAGGACTGAATTGAGAGCGCCAGCCCCACCGCAAAGTCCGAGCCCTCTGACAGCAGCAGAACGAAAGCCGGCAGAAAAGTGGGCGCGTTCAGGAGTCGAAACCCGGTCTGTCCAAACATGCCGTGAAACAGATGAATCAGGAAATTGCGGGTCAGGTTGCGCTGCACCAGCACGTTGAAACGGCGCTCGGCGTGGCGTTCGGCCCGCTCGTCGGCGGTTTCTCTGGTTGCGGTTGCGGACATACCCCTGGAGGCGCCAGCGGCTCGGACGCCCTGAAGAACAGGTGCGAGCGCGGTTCTGGCTAGCAATACCCTTCTAATTCAATAAATTGCAGCGGATTCTTTAGAAACCACAAAAAATCTGTGTTGGCCGGGTCGCGCATCGGTGCGCGGGGCCTGGCGAACCTCGCAGTCGTTTTTGCGATCCAGGCAACAGCGCCGCATCCGGATCTGGCTGATCCTTGTCACACCCCGGACGGCGGTCTCTAGAGCCGTGTCCGAAACCAGCGAAGGACAGGACTGAGCAGTTGATGTACGCAGGTGAAGAATCATACCCGGATCAGTTCAAGGCTGCGCCAGACCCGTTGCACCTGGCGATCCCGCGGCTCGAGATCGTGGCTGAGATGGCGCTGCGCGGAGAACATGCTGCGCTGAACGACGCCTGCCTTGCGGTTGCCATGACCGCCGATGCGCTGGCCCTGGCCAGAAACGTCGAGCAACTCTGACCTGCGGACAAGAACGGTCTCACCCGGAGAGTCGGACCGGCTCGAACGGCCGGCCGGCGAGTTGTCTGAACCGCACCCTCGATAGGCCAACGGTGGCGCGCCAGCGGAATAGCGCGGCTGCCAACACACCACGGCTGCTCTCACGCAGCAATTCCCCGACCCGCGCACGCTGCTGCGGAGTTACAGATGCGCGACCTGATTGAAGTACCGCAGCTCAGGTGCGCCGCTCAGGCGTAGCTCGCTCAAACTGCAGTTGGAGAGCGGGTAGTCCACCCAGAGCGTTGGATCCGAATTCAGCAGGGTTGCCAGACCGATTGCCAGGGCTGCGCCGTGGCTGCAGACCAGCACCCGTTCATCGGGTCCATGGCGGCTGTCAATGGTACGAAGCGCACTTGCGACCCGCTGGCTGACCTGGCGCAGGCTTTCTCCGCCGGGTGGTGCGAAGTCCGGATCCTGTATGGCACGGCCAACGAACTGATGGTCACGGGCGAGATCCTTGAACGACGTGCCTTCCCACTCGCCGATGCCGTACTCACGCAGTTCCGGCAGCAGCTCGAGATGGGGCTCAACATCGAGTTCGTCGGGTGAGGGTATTGATAGCCGGTTCGCCAGCCGCTTGAGCCAGGAACGCTCATAGCTGCCGCGGTAGAAGAGCGCGAGCGTTGCCGTGTGGCGACAGCGTTGCAACGGGCTGCTGTAGGCGGCGCTCAGGTGCCAGCCCTCCAGTGCGCTGCGACGTCCCACGGCGAGACCTACCTTGCGCGCCTGTAAACGACCGCGGGGCAGCAGCGGGCTGTCCGTGCTGCCATGCCAGATACCATCCCGGTTAGCCTGAATCTGACCGTGCCTGACGAGGAGCAGTGAATGCGCCAACCGGGAATCCTGTGTCCTGTTGAGTTCAAGCCGTGGAAAGCGGGCCGGGAGGTAGTGGTTGACCCGCCGGCCACGGGGCCTAATGGTAAAGGAAAGCCGGCACGGGTGGCGGGTTTCAGACCAAAGGCACAGGTTCTCTCGCCCCGGGGGTTGCGGCGACAGGTCTGCGCTGATCGGTTGCACGCGCACCGTACTTGCTTGGGGCGCGATGCCGCAGGTGGGCCATGGACCGCTCGAGCACACGCATCGCTCCGTCGACCCCGCCGCGCCGGGCGGGGTCGAAAGCACGCAACGCAGCCGAGCTAAGGGAAGGGCTTGAGTTTCCTCCTCCGGCCTGCCGGCACTACGAGCCTGCGTTAGCTGGCGATGCTGACGCTCCGACGTCGCTTGATCAGCAGGGCGGCGCTACCGAGCAGCATCAGGCCCATCGTACCCGGCTCCGGCACCGGGCTCGCTTCGGCGAAGGAGATCCGGTAGATCTCGGACTCTCCGGAAATCAGCGGGTCAAAGACGTAGCCTGCTGCGGTTGTGAGGCCGGCAAAGGCATCAAGCTCATCGAAGCTGAAGTTAACGACATCGTTCTCAGGCGTCCGCAGGCCGTTCATGCCGCCGACCACAAACGCACCGTTTGCGGGATCCGCAGCCTCTGAGCCCGCGTCCCAGATGTCGCGACCGAAGAGCGTTATTTCCGAGACCGAGAGATTGCTGCTCAGATCGAACAGTTCGTATTGCATCGGGTTGTCGTTACCAATGAACAGATCGTTGCTCGGAACGACCATTGCGGCAAAGGTGAAGAACCGGTTGAGCGTCGGATCGATCTCGAACACCACCGTTGCTGAACCGCCGGGCAGCAGGGGCCCACCGTCGAGCACCGAACCAAGCGTCGCCGAGGGATCGGCTGCGGCGAACGCCGGGAACCACGCATCACCGCTGCCGCCTTCAGCGACGGAAATGATCGCCTCACCTGCGGCTTCGCCGTTGTTGAACGCGTCATAGGTTCCGTTGTGGAACCCCACGCGAAGGGGTGCAAAGGTGATGCTGTTTTGTGGCGCCAGGTTCTCTACGGTGACTTCGAGCATGAGCGCCTGGGCGGCGGTCGGCAGCGCCACCAGGGCGGAAGCCGCAACCAGCCCTCTCAATGTCCCCAGATTAAAGTTTCCAAAGTCCATGGTTTCTCCTTGCGTCTACCGGGGAGCGGTGATTTCTTGAGGTGCCGCCCGATAGCATGGTTCGTGACCCTGACGAGGCAGCGCTCAAACCACGTCGGGTGCCCCCTCTGCTGCGGCTAGGCAGCGGTGAGGTTCCCGGTCGCGGCAGGATACTGACCCTGTGATGCCCCCCGACTACAGGTGTTTGCTGCGCCCCGCATCGGGTTTCGAAATCGAGGTGCACTTACCGATTCGGTCCAGAAACGGAAAAGGTTACTGACAACGCACTTTTCGATCACATTGGCCGCAATTGATATTTTTATTGGCCAACGGAGGGCCACTTCGAGGCACTGAGACGGGGTAGATTGGCGCCAGATGGGGTAGCGAGGGCCTGCTGGATAAGGCCGCGTCCGGTGCGCCGAAGCATTTGACGTTCTTCAAGGCCAGCGCCTGACGCGCCCGTTGGTCCTCGCGTTGGATGCCCATGGTGTCGTGACAGCGGCGCGCGCGCACTGGGTTCCCTGTAGGGCCCCTTGCGACCGGAGTCACCCGGATGGAAGGGGCCGCCGTACAGCGAAGGGTTCCAAACCCGGACCCGACCCTAGACCCGGCAGTCGATGATCTGTCCCAGGCGCGCGCTGCGCAGCCGAAGATCGTGCGGCCGCTGCTGTGCCGGCGCGGCAGGGCCGCGTCCGAGATAAGTCAGTCGCGGCTGCCGTACCGCAAGTCTATTGGCTGCGGCCTTGGCAGCTCCGTTGCACGGCTCATGCTGCGGCCCCCGCGGCAGCCCGCTCCCTGGTTCTGTCATCGCTATCCCCCGGTGCGCCCTGGCCGGTCTGCTGCCCGCCTTGTGGTGCTGCCCGAAGCATGCCTGTCTGCGCTGCCTGCAGCGCAGGCGCGTAACGCAGGTTTGTTCCCGGTCTGTAAACTGTGCCGGGTTTACGGCACCAGGACTTGAGCTCAGTGACGGATCAACGACGCCAGGCTGCTCCACCGCAGGCGCGAACCGGATGGCAGGCCGCGCTGCTCTGTGGGCTGCTGATCAGCGGTTGCCTGCTGGCAGGCGGCTGCTCCCGGTCGGGCAGCGCTAACGCCTACCGTGTGTTCGAGGGCGGCACGATGGGTACTTACTTTCGAGTCACCAGCGACTGCGAAGCTGTGGCGCTGGACGCCGTACAGAACACGCTCAGCGCGGTCAACGCCGAGATGTCCAATTACGATCCGAACTCGCAGCTGAGCCGATTCAACGCGGGGCCGGTTGGACAATGGCTGCCGGTTTCAGCAGAGCTGGCGACCCTGCTCGAGCTGGCAGCGCAGGTTCACAAACGGTCCGGCGGTGCTTTTGACGTTACTGTAGCGCCGGTGCTCCGTGCCTGGGGCTTCGGCCCCGGGGCTGATGAGAGTCGTGTCGCCCCCGAACCGGCAGCCATCGCCCGCCTGCGCGCCCGGGTGGGTCAGGCTGCATTGCGTGTTCGCTCCGCTCCGTCACCGGCGCTGTTGCGCGAGCGAGCGGTCGAGGTCGATCTATCAGCCATTGCGAAAGGGCACGGGGTGGATCGGGTGGCCGAGCTGTTTTCGGCTGCGGGTTGCAGCAATTACCTGGTGGACATCGGTGGTGAGGTACGCGCGGCCGGCCTGTCGCCGAAGGGCAGGTCCTGGCGCGTCGGCATCGAGGTGCCGGACCCCACACTGATCGGCAGCATCCAACGGGTGCTGGCGCTGGATGGGGTAGCCGTTGCCACCTCCGGTGACTACCGCAACTTCATCGATCGCAGGCCGGACGCCGAAGGCCGTACTCGCTGGTCCCACACCATCGATCCACGAACCGGCGCACCGGTGGCACACCAGCTCGCGTCGGTTACCGTCGCCGCGGCATCCGCGGCTGCCGCCGACGGCTGGGCGACGGCGCTCACGGTCCTCGGGCCGAGCGCAGGCTGGGCGCTTGCGCAGGAGCTGGATCTCGCGGTGCTGTTCATCACCCGGACGGCAACGGGCTTCGAGGAGCGCTATACTCAGGACTTCGATCGCTACCTGCTGCCCACCGCCGGGACCTGACTCATGACGACACTGCTGCTTGCGTTCTTTGCAATGATCATCATCGTCGCCGGCATGGCCATCGGCGTCATGGCCGGGCGAGCCCCCATCAGCGGCAGCTGTGGCGGCATCGGCAAGCTCGGCATCGATGCCGAGTGCGAGATCTGCGGCGGCAACCCGAATCGCTGCGAGTCCAACCGCAGCTGATACACCCGTCACAGTCTGTTGCAGCGCCTGCCGTCCTGCGGCGGTGAAACGCGGGTCGTTGTCTATGCTCAAGGGGTCTCCGCCACATAGATGATGCCTGCTCAATGCAGCCTGCAGAGCCCCTGATCCCCTTATCCGAACGGCTGACCCGTGATCTGGCCGCCGGTGCCCTGGACGTGCCGGTGCTACCGCAGGTCGCAGGTGATGTGCTGTCGCTCTGTGTTGATCAGGACGGCAGCGTCGGCGCGCTGGCCCAGCTCATTGAGCGCGATCAGGCGCTGGCCGGTAACCTGTTGCGCATCGCCAACTCCCCCGCCTACCGGGGCGCCGTGGAGGTCGTTGCACTGCATCAGGCTCTGACCCGGCTTGGCCTGGCCGCGATTCGCGACATCACGCTCTCCATTACGATGCAGGGTCTCAGCGCCCCGCTGGTCGATCTGCACGCGCTCGCCCAGCGGTTCTGGCAGCGGTCCCTGGGAACGGCGCTGTGGGCGCGTGAAGTTGCCCGCCACCGCCGCAGAAACGTCGAAGACGCTTACCTCTGCGGGCTGCTGCACAATGTCGGCGCCACGGTGGTACTGCGGTGGCTGGCAGAGCAACCGGACCCCGTTGCTGAAGAGGACGCCGAGAGACTTGCGCTCGAGCATGCTCATGTGGCGGGTATCTGCCTGGCAGACGCCTGGGATCTGCCGCCAGTCGTCGTGCTGGCGATTTGTCACGCACACCCTGATGCCGTGCCTGAGGCGCTCGCTGAGGATCCCCGGGCTGAGGGTCTGCAGGGCATCATCGAGCTGTCGCATGCGTTTCTCGCCAGCGCGTCGCAGCCGGAAGAGTCGCGCGTCGAATGGCTTTCGGCACAAGCCCCGGCGCAGCGCCTGAACCTGTACCCGGATGATCTCGGCATGTTGCTGCTGAATGCGGAAATGATCGCGACGCAGCTCCAGTTCATGGCGGACTAGCGCCATGGCGGAGGTGGCTCCACGACAGCAGATCGACGTGTTCGTCATCGGTTCCGGACCAGCGGGACAGAAAGCGGCGATACAGGCTGCGAAAGCGGGACGCTCTGTCGTCCTCTGCGAACAGCTCCGGGAAATCGGTGGCGCCTGCGTCCAGTTCGGAACGATTCCGAGCAAGACGCTGCGGGAACGGGCGTTGGATCGTGCCCGGGCCCGGGCGTTGCTTGATCACGGCAATCCGACGGTCCGGCCGGTGACTGGTATCAACATTGCCGAGCTCATCGGCGAGACCGACGAGCTGCTGCGGCGTCACGATGAGTACATGCGTCGGCAGCTGCTGCGTAACGGTATCGAGCTTGCGCACGGGCGGGCCGCTTTTGAGAGCGCAGACCAGCTCAGCGTGCGCGGGGTGGATGGCACGCTGACGCGCTACCAGTGCGATGCAGTCATCATTGCCACCGGCTCAGCGCCGCGAACCCCACCTAATGTCGCCGTTGACCATGAACACATCTACGACAGCGATTCGATCCTCTCGATCGGTTACCTGCCGCAGACCATGCTGGTACTTGGCGGCGGCGTAATCGCCTGCGAATACGCTTCGATTTTTGCCCTGCTGGGTGTAGAGGTCATTCAGATCGATCGGTTCCCGATGCCCCTCGGCTTTCTGGACGCCGAGCTGTCAGCGCAGTTTCGTCTTGCCTTCGAGCAGAACGGCGGACGGTTCATCGGTCCGGTCGAGCTGACGGAGGTCCGGGTGCTGGAGCCGGGCAGGGTTGTTGCCGAGCTGGCTGATGGACGGACCATTGAGGCGGAAAAGGCGTTCTGCGCCCTCGGCCGCGAGTCCCAGGTCAAGGGCCTTGCGCTGGACCAGGCAGGACTTGCGACGGACGAGCGCGGGCTGATCCCGGTGACGGAAGAAGGCAGAACGCTCGTCCCACAGATCTTTGCAGCCGGCGACGTGGTCGGACCGCCGTCACTTGCCTCTACGTCCATGCAGCAGGGGCGTCGGGCGGCACGGGCGCTGCTCGATATGGATCCCGGCGATCGGTGGACGCTGACGCCGATCGGAATCTATGCGGTTCCCGAACTCGGCAGCATCGGGCTCACCGAGGTGCAGGCCCGTACCGCCGGCAACGAAGTCGTGGTTGGCCTTGCTCGGTTCGACGAGATTGCCCGTGGCCTGATCAACGGCATGGACGCCGGCATCCTGAAGCTCGTCGCGGACACCGAAGGCCGGCTTCTTGGCGCGCACGTTGCCGGCGGTCCGGCAACGGAACTCGTTCATCTCGCGCAGCTGGCGCTGCTTCAGGATGCGACGGTGGATCTGTTCGTCGATCACGTCTTCAACTTTCCCACCTACGCGGAAGCCTACCGGGTGGCTGCGTTGGATGTGCTGGCACAGCTCAAGAATCGCTGACGGTCGGTGACCACAATCGCAGGTCGCGCGCGTGGTATCCTCGCGCGGATCCGCTGGCTGGCCTGGTCCGACAGCACCCGCACCGCATAAGCCCGTTGCAGAAGCCTGATTGTAAGCTCGACTGAATGACCGATCCCGGACGTCCTCAGGGCCTCGCGCTGCAGCTCGCGTGGCGCTATACCTTTGCCCGCGGTGGTGCCATCGCAACCATTGCCTGGCTTGCGGTCGCCGGCCTGGCGCTGAGTATTGCCGTCCTGGTGATCGTCATCTCCGTGGTCAACGGCTTCGAGCGTGAGCTGCGGGAACGGGTCCTCGGCCTGTTGCCCCACGTAACCCTGCACGGCCGCAGTCCGGTAGCGGCTGACCCGCGGCTACTGGCCGACCTCCAGGCGCGACCTGGCGTCGTTGCGGTAACGCCGTTCATCCGCGGCGCCGGAATGCTGGTAGCGCCGGTTAACGATCCGGCCGCAGGCAGCGCGCCGACGGGGCAGCTGTTGCCGGTGCAGGTCGAAGGGTACGATCCCGCCGCTGCGAGCGGTCAGGATCGCCTGCGCACCTACACGCTACCGGCCGTGGCGCCGAACCAGCCGCTGCTGCGGCAGGGGCGGTTCGAGGTTCTGCTGGGTGCGACAATCGCGCGCGATCTCGATGTTGCTGCGGGCGATTCGGTGACACTGGTTCTACCGCAGGTCAGCGTGACGCCCGCCGGCGTGATTCCGCGGCAGAAGCGCCTGCGGGTGGCAGGCATCGTCAACAGCCGCTCGGAGCTGGACAGCCGTACTGCTTACCTGCAAATCAGCGATGCCAGCCGGCTGTTCCGGCTGGGCGGACGGGTACACGGCCTGCAGCTGCGGCTTGCGGATCTGTTTACCGCTGACGAGGAAGCGAGAGCGTTGACGCGCGCGCTTGGTGCTGAGGGCTACTACGCGCGGGCCTGGACCCGCAGCTACGGCAACCTCTACCGGGCAATCCTGATTCAGAAGCAGACGATGTTCATTCTGCTGTCGTTTCTCGTCGCCGTCGCCGCCTTCAATCTCGTGTCCGGGTTGCTGATGGTCGGTAAGCAACGCAGCGGTGACGTCGCCATACTGGCGACGCTGGGCGTTAGCCGGGCTACTTTCCTGAGAGCCTTCGGGCTGCTCGGACTGCTGCTCGGCGGCATCGGGATTCTGCTCGGCCTGCTCGCCGGCGTGCTGCTGGCGCTCAGCCTGCCGTATGTCTTTACCTGGGCGACCGGATTCTTTTCGCTGGATCTGATGGCCGAGTACTTCATCAGCTACCTGCCGGTCGCCGTTCGTCCGCTGGATCTCGCAGGGATTGCTGGCGTCAGCCTCGTGCTCGCACTGCTGAGCGCGCTCTATCCCGCCTGGCGGCTGTCCCGGCTGCGGCCTGTGGAGGTGCTCGCACATGAGTAACGGTGCAAACGGGCCTGCTCTCGAAGCGATCGACCTCAGCAAGGGATTTCACCAGGGCGATACCCGCCTCACGGTGCTCAGCGGACTGAACCTCAGCGTACAACCCGGCGAACGGATCGCCATCCTCGGCCCCTCGGGCAGCGGCAAGTCGACGCTTCTGCACTGCCTGGCCGGTCTCGACGAACCGGACGCCGGGACGGTCAGCGTTGGCGGCCAGCGCCTGACGGGCCTGGTCGCCGATGCGCAGGCGCGCCTTCGCAGCCGCTACATGGGTTTCGTTTACCAGGCACATCACCTGCTGCCGGAGTTTTCCGCGGCGGAGAACGTGGCGATGCCGCTGCGGATCCGCGGACAGAGCCAGCGCTCGGCAATTGCCGAAGCGACAACGCTGCTGGACCGCGTCGGCCTGAGCGAGCGCCTCAGGCATCGTCCTGCGCAGCTGTCCGGGGGCGAGCGGCAGCGGGTTGCGGTTGCCCGAGCGCTCGTCAACCGGCCGGCGGTTGTGCTCGCGGACGAGCCGACTGGGAACCTGGATCGCGACAACGCCGATCGCATCTTCAGACTGCTGATCGAGCTGAGCGAGTCGAGCGGTACTGCGGTGCTGGTAGTGACCC
Organism: Pseudomonadota bacterium; assembly: GCA_038757945.1. Taxonomy (GTDB): domain Bacteria; phylum Pseudomonadota; class Gammaproteobacteria; order Pseudomonadales; family Azotimanducaceae; genus CALHVX01. Next base: position 40,867 of record JBCDGJ010000017.1, on the reverse strand, counting down.
ATGATCCGACGCTCTGTAACCGGATGCATCGCAGCGTAGAGTTGCGTGGCGGTGCCCTGCAGGCCCGGCCGGATCTGGCTGGCACCTGAACACATGCTGTCGCTCACTCTGGCAAGGCGCTACCTGTTCTCCGGCCGCAAACGGTTTGCAGCGTTCATCACCTGGAGCTCGGTGTTCGGCCTGGCGCTTGGTGTGCTGGTGCTCACCGTAGTCGTCAGCGTCATGAACGGGTTTGAGCGCGAGCTGCGTGAGCGGCTGCTTGGAGCGGTCCCCCACGTGTTCGTGCAGGGGCCGCAAGGGGCGGATTCAGCGGCGGACACCGTAGCCAGGGAGTCCCTGGCCGAACAGCTGCGGCGCTGGCTTGCCACTGGGTCGGCCGCGGGCATCGACACGACGAGCATCATGCCCTTCTTCCAGGGACAGGCCATGCTCAGCCATCTTGGTGTAGTGACACCGCTCGCCGTGCAGGGCCTACCGCAATTACAGCTGCTCGATGCCACAGCGGTCCCGCGGATAACGCCGGCACGCTTGGATGCAGCGGCTGGCGCGTTGCCCGAGATCTACCTGGGCGCACCGCTGGTCGCGCACTTTGGCCTCGGCATGAACGAGGCGCTGACCCTGCTGTACGCCGAAGCAACCGCTACGGGCGTGCGGCCGGCGTTTCGCCGTTATCGGCTTGCCGGTACGTTCGAGCTCGGCGCCGAGCTCGATACGTCGCTGGCGTTAATACCGCTTGCTGCGCTCAGCGCTACGGAACGGGCAACGTTTGGTCGCGAGGGCGTTCGTATACAGCTCCGCGATCCGACCGCCGCACCGCGCCTGAAGCAGCAACTGATTAAGCAGCTACCAAACCTGCGTAGTGCCGACTGGACGGCAACTTACGGCGAGTTCTTCCGCGCCGTCGCCCTGGAAAAGGCCATGATGTTCGTCGTGCTGCTGCTGGTCGTAGCGGTGGCAACCTTCAACATCGTCTCCGGCCAGCTCATGGTCGTCAGCGAGAAGCGGAGCGACATAGCGATCCTGCGGACCATGGGAACGTCGGCGACGACGATTCGCCGGGCCTTTGCCGCTCAAGGCGTGGTCATCGCGTTGCTGGGTGTGATCGCTGGACTACTGGTCGGGGTCTGGTGCGCGCGGAACGTCAGCGCGCTTGTGAGCTGGCTGTCCGAGGTAACGGCTTATCAGCTCCTCGCGGGGACCTACTTCGTCGAGCTGCCGAGCGAGGTACGCCTGGGTGACCTGCTGGTGATTGCGGCAATGGCGGTATTGCTGGCGCTCATCGCCGCCTGGTTACCGGCCGCACGGGCCGCCCGCATTAACCCGATCGACGGTCTTCACTGAGGCGGCGACAGCAGGCTAGGAGATCGTCAACCGCTTGCCTGCGCCAGCCGCGCGCTTGTGGCGCCGTAGCTGGCGCCGTTCCTGCCAGCGTTTGATGACCTGAGCTCGCCAGGCAACACGGACAATCACGAAACCGCTGACGCCTGCGGTCCAGCCGACGACGAGGCAGCCGAACACCAGGGGGAAGAGCACGTCGGTGAATGCGACGCTGTTGTAGGTCTCCACCAGCCAGCTCCATTCGAGCCGGATGCCATCAATCTTGACTTCAGCGTCGAGCAGCCAGGCGCCCAACCGGTAGCAGAAGAAGAACATTGGCGGGATCGTCAACGGATTCGTAATCCAGACCAGCCCTGTCGCAATCGGCAGGTTCACGCGCGCGTAAACGGCAAAGATGGCTGCCGCCACCATCTGCGAAGGTACCGGCAGGAAGGCGGAAAACAGGCCGACGAAGAAGGCGCCGGAAACCGAACGGCGATTGAACTGCCAGAGTTCGGGCTTGTTCAGCCACTTTTCCAGTGGCCGCAGTGCTTTGTTCTCACGCAGAGACTGGGCGGTTGGCAGGTGACGCTTGAAGGAGCGCTTGTGCATAACACTATTATGCCCTTCCTGCCAATCAGCTAACCATCAAAGTGCTGCGTGCTGAGCAGCCGTTCGCGCTCCGAGCGCCGACTGGTCTCATCTTTGCGCTGCTGTCGCTGGCCGTGCTGGTGCCGGTGCTGGCGGGTCCCCTTCCGGCGGGACTGAGCAGCAGCCCCTGGTTGCTGCTCGTTGCGCTCGGACTCTGCCGCTGGCCGGCGCTGCGCCTGCCAGCGTGCCTGCTGCTGCTGGCGCTACAGGCGTCGCAGCGCATCAGTGAACAGCTCGATGCGCGCTACCTGGGACCGCCGCGAAGCCTCTGCGCCGTGTTCCAGATCGAGGTAATCACCGCCCGCGATGAGCTGCCGCGAGCGAATCGCTCAGGCCTGCCGGCCGCTCCGGTACTGCAGCTGCGGTTTGAAGCTCGGGTCCTGGCAGCTGCGACTGACCTCGACCGCCGCTGGGAGGGACAGCGGCTGCGGCTGCTGGCCAGAGCGCCGCCAGCAGCACTGCTGGTGCACCTCAGGCCCGGGCAGCGCGTGTGGCTCCGTACACGCGTTCGGCCACCCTTCGGCCGCCGGAATCCTGCGGGCTTCGATTATGAACGATGGCTGTTCAGCAAGGCGATCAGTGCAACGGGTACGGTGCTTGGCGGCGTTGCGGCTGCGGGCGCCGATAGCTCGCTGCTCCTGAGGGTCCGGGAACACACCGGCCACCTGCTTGCTGATCTACCCACGGGGGCCTGGCTCAGCGCGCTGCTGCTGGGTGATCGCTCCGGCCTTCAGCCGGCGGATTGGACGGTGCTCAGAGGCACCGGCACCGTGCATCTGCTGGTCGTTTCCGGGCTGCATGTGTCGATCGTCGCCGTTGCCGGTCTGATCATCGGGCTGGGGCTCGGGCGTGCCCTCACGCTGCTGTTTCCCGCCGTCGACACCCGCTGGCCTGCGCTGCTGTGTGCCGCGCTGCTCAGCGCGTTCTATGTCGGGCTGACCGGGACCGGGATTCCGGCGCAACGGGCCTGGATCATGACGAATCTGGCGTTGGGATGCTGGGCCGCCGGGCGTATCAGGCTGGCGCTGCCGGCACTACTGCTGGCGCTGCTCCTGATTCTGTTGTGGAACCCGCTGGCAGCCCTCGGCAGCGGGCTCTGGTTGTCCTTCGCTGCGGTTGGGCTGCTGTTGCTCTGGTTTCAGCACCGCCGCCGCAAGCGCGGTGGACTGGCCGCGCTGGTGGAGGCGCAGCTCGTGGTGACCCTCGGGCTGCAGCCGGTGCTCAGCGCCGGTGGCGTACCGCTGGCGCTGGCGGCGCCGGTTGCAAATCTCATTGCGGTGCCGCTGGTGTCCTGGCTCGTATTGCCACTCGGGCTGCTTGCGCTGCTGCTCAATTTGGTGACGCTGCCGGGTGCCAGCGCGCTGATCAATCTGGTGGATGCGCTGTTGCAGGGGTTGCTCATGCTGCTGAACCAGCTGAGTGCCGCACCGCAGCTGTATATCCCGGCAGGGCGGACAGTACCGCTCGCCATGGGCCTGTTGCTGACGCTGCTGGTCTGCCGTCCGCTGCGGCCCGGTCACTGGGCCGCGGCCGCGCTGGCCATGGCGCTCGTCATGCAGGCCGCGGCGCCGGTCAAGCACGGTGAGTTTCGCCTGACGGTTCTCGATGCAGGACAGGGCGATGCGGTGCTCGTAGAGACCCGCACCCACACGCTGCTGTTCGATACCGGCGGGGCCTACTCGGGACGCAGCCTGCTGGTTGAATCCACCATCCTGCCCCTGTTGCGCCAGCGGCGCCGCGTCCGTCTCGATGGTCTTGTGGTCAGCCATGATGATCTGGATCACTCCGGCGGCGAAGCAGAGCTCCGCACGCACCTGGTGCCCATACGCTACCGACGGTCCAGAGTCGGGATCGAGCATTCCGGCGCCACGGCCTGTCGTCGCGGCGAGCGCTGGCAGTGGGATCAGGTCACGCTGGAGTTTCTGCACCCGGCTGGATCCACTGCGCGGGATGGCCGGAACGAGCAGTCGTGCGTGCTGCTGATCCGCAACCGGTCGGGCACGGCCCAGGCGCTGCTCCCGGGCGACATCGACGTGGGAGCGGAAGCTGGGCTTCGATTACCGATGGCACCGGTGACCGTGGTTCTGGTGCCGCATCATGGGTCCCGGACCTCGTCCTCACCCACGTTCGTGCGGCGGCTGCGCGCCCGGTATGCCCTGGTGAGCGCTGCGCGGTTCAGCCGCTTCGGGCACCCGCACCCGGAGATCGTGCGCCGTTATCGGGACGTTGGCTCAGAGGTGGTGCTGACCGGAACCCAGGGTGCGCTGCAGTGGCGCAGCGATGCACCGGAGCAACTGCAACGCGGTCGCTGTCGGGCAGCGTACTGGGCGCGTGGGGGCGGTGAGGTCTGCCGCTGAGCCCGTGGCCCGATCACAAGCACCCGGCAAGCGCTATCAGGCCTGTGAGCGGGGCAGGAAGTTGTCTAGAAACCGTACGGACTCTTTGAGGATGTCGATCAGTTCGATCTTGTCAGCTGGTGAGAGGAAGCTGCCGATTTCGGTTTCTTCGCCCCGACAGCGCAGGGCCACGGTCTGCAGGTGGCCCCGGTACTTCGGCGGCATGACCGTAAAGCGGGTGAAGTAGCGCTCGAAGCGCCGGGACTCTGCTACCTGGTTGATGCCCCGTTCCAGCACCACGGTATCCGGACACAGGCGCAGCACCTCCTGCCGGTGGGTCTGCCGAACGCAGTAGTACAGGCAGCCCGCCACGATGGCTACCTCGGCCAGGGTAAAGGGCAGGATCAGCCAGTAGCGCTGCAGCAGAAAGAAGATGCCGCTGGTCAGGGCGATACCAAACAGGCTGAAGATCAGCCACAAGTTTGCACGCCAGCTCCAGGACTGATTAGGACGGAGCACGATCAGTACGGTTCCGGCTTCGGTGTCGATGTTGCTGCTGACCAATGCTGCCTGCTCGTTGCGGGAAGATCCAACGTCGTCAGTTTAGCGCCGTTCCGCCAGCGGCAGATCACGGCACCGTCAAATTTGCGACCGTCAGCTATTGAATCAAACGCCTGAACACCCATAAAGGACAGTACTGCGAATCATGCGGGAGCGGCTCGGCGTCGGCGGCTCCAAGCCAGGAGAAGACACATGCGCATGGACAAAATGACCAACCGGCTGCAGAACGCGCTTGCCGATGCTCAGTCGCTGGCTCTCGGCAAAGACCATGCGGCGATCGAGCCGCTGCACCTGTTTGCTGCCCTTGCTGAAGATCCGGCGAGCAGCCTGAACACGGTGCTTGCCCAGGCCGGTACGCGCATGTCGGAGCTGCCGGTTGCCGTGGCGCAAGCCCTCGATGCGATACCCAGCCTTGGAAAACCCACCGGCGAGCTGACGGTCTCAGCAGATCTGGCGCGGGTGCTGAACCTGGCGGACCGTGCCGCGCAGCAGGGCGGTGATCAGTTCATTGCAAGCGAGCAGGCTATCGCGCCGCTGGCCGAAGATCAGAAAGTTGCGGCGGTGCTTACCCGCTGCGGCACCCAGATCAATCAGCTCGCTGTCCTGGCACAGGCCCTCAAAGGCGATGCTTCGGTGACTGATGCGGCGGCGGAAGAGCTTCGCGATGCGCTGAACAAGTTCACTATCGACCTCACCGAACGGGCGGAGCAGGGCAAGCTCGATCCCGTAATCGGTCGGGACGAGGAGATCCGGCGTACCATCCAGGTGCTGCAGCGCCGCACGAAGAACAACCCGGTACTGATCGGTGAACCCGGCGTCGGCAAGACCGCCATTGTCGAGGGGCTTGCGCAGCGCATCTTGAACGGCGAGGTCCCGGAGGGGCTGAAGCGCAAGCGCGTGCTGTCGCTGGATATGGGTGCGCTCATCGCTGGTGCCAAGTTCCGCGGCGAGTTTGAAGAGCGGCTCAAGGCCGTTCTCAACGATCTCGCAAAGCAGGAAGGGAACATCATCCTGTTCATCGATGAGCTGCACACGATGGTCGGTGCCGGCAAGGCTGAAGGGGCAATGGATGCCGGCAACATGCTGAAGCCGGCGCTGGCCCGTGGTGAACTGCACTGTGTGGGTGCCACAACCCTCGATGAGTACCGTGAATACATCGAAAAGGACGCGGCACTGGAACGGCGCTTCCAGAAGGTGCTGGTCGACGAACCGAGCGTCGAGGACACCGTTGCGATCCTGCGCGGCTTGAAGGAGCGCTACGAGCTGCACCACGGCGTAGACATCAACGATCCGGCGATCATCGCAGCGGCGCGGTTGTCGCACCGCTACATCACCGACCGGCAGCTGCCCGACAAGGCCATCGACCTGATCGACGAAGCGGCGAGCCGGATCCGTATGGAAATGGACTCCAAACCCGAGGCCATGGATCGGCTGGAACGCCGCCTCGTGCAGCTGAAGATTGAGCGTGAGGCACTGAAGCAGGAAACCGATGATGCGAGCCTGCGCCGTCTCGAGGAGCTCGAGGAACGCATCGCGGAGCTGGAGAAGGAATACGCGGATCTCGATGAAATCTGGACCGCGGAAAAAGCGAACCTGCGCGGCGCGCAGGAGGTTAAGGAGCAGCTGGATCAGGCGCGCAGCGACTTCGAAGCGGCGCGGCGGAGCGGTGATCTGACCCGGATGTCGGAGCTACAGTACGGCCTGATACCGGAGCTCGAGCGAAAGCTGGCTGACGCCGACGCCGAGCCGGCAGAGGACGCCGAAGAGCCGAAGCTGCTTCGCAACCGCGTGACCGAAACGGAAATCTCCGAAGTGGTCGCAAGCTGGACAGGTATCCCGGTAGCCAAGCTGCTCGAAGGCGAGAAGGACAAACTGCTGGACCTCGAGGACGGGCTGCACCAGCGCGTGATCGGCCAGCGGGAAGCCGTGGCAGCGGTGTCCGATGCCGTGCGCAGATCACGGGCCGGGCTGTCCGATCCGAACCGTCCGAATGGCTCGTTCATGTTTCTCGGTCCTACGGGAGTCGGCAAGACCGAGCTCTGCAAAGCGCTTGCAACGGTGCTGTTCGATTCTGAGGAAGCGCTGATCCGCGTCGACATGTCCGAATACATGGAACGACACGCGGTATCCCGCCTGATTGGCGCGCCTCCGGGCTATGTCGGTTACGAGGAAGGCGGCTACCTCACCGAGCAGGTCCGGCGGCGCCCTTACTCGCTGATCCTGCTCGATGAAATCGAAAAGGCGCATGCAGACGTGTTCAACATACTGCTGCAGGTGCTTGATGATGGCCGCTTGACCGATGGCCACGGGCGTACCGTCGACTTCCGGAATACCGTGCTGGTCATGACCTCGAATCTCGGCTCGGAAGCCATTCAGGCCGCAAGCGGGGTGGGCGACTACAACAGCATCAAGCAGACGGTCATGGGGGTCGTGACGCAGCACTTCCGTCCGGAGTTCATTAACCGGATTGATGACATCGTCGTCTTCAAACCGCTCGAGCGGTCCGAGGTGGCGCAGATTGCCGAATTGCAGGTGGCGCAGCTCGGACGTCGTCTCGAAGAGCAGAATCTGGCCCTGATCGTCTCCGCGGCCGCGCTCGAAGCGCTGGTGGAAGAGGGCTACGACCCGGTCTACGGAGCCCGTCCGCTGCGCCGCGTCATTCAACGGCGCATCGAGAACCCGTTGGCTCGCGAACTGCTGGGTGGTGGCTTTGTGAGCGGATCGACAATCCACGTGGACCTCGACAACGGCGAGTTTGTCTTCAACAGCGAGTAGTGTATATTTATACAGTATTCGTTCAGAAGAGCATTGATCCTCGTGACTGACACAGTCCTCGCTGCAGCGCCAACCCGGGAGCAGGCCAGCCTGTTCGAGGCGAGCGATCTCGACGCCTGTGCGGCACCCGGGCTTGCGGATCCCGGGGGTGCGGACCCCGGGAGAGCCGGTCGCTTTGGCCATGGTCCTAGTGGAAAAGGTCCTAGTGGAAAAGGTCCCAGTGGAAAAGGTCCTGGTGGAAAAGGTCCTGGTGGAAAAGATCCTGGCGGAAAAGGTCTTGGTAGAAAGGGACCAGATGGAAAAATCCCTGGTGGGAAAGACCCCAGTGGAAAAGGCTCCGAGGGAAATAGCTCTAACGGAGCAGGGCCAGGTGGAAACCGTCAACTTGACCGGGCGACTGCCGGAAATCGAACTGTCGCTTATCGATCTACCAGTAAACGATCTGCCAGCAAACGCCTGCACGCCGAGCGACCGGTCAGGCGTTCTCCCGGGCGCAGGGTGGGCGAGCCGGGTGTTCAGGGCTACACCTCACGGGTCTACCGCTCAGAGACCGGTCCGGAGAACCAGCCGTCACCGCACCTGGTTGCAGCCCGACAGCTGGTGCGAGAAATGCGTCGCACCAGACAGAGCCCGCAGGATCGGCGGGCCACGGTGAATGCGCTGTGTGGCGAACTGGTCGCACTGCTCGACGAGCCCGTCAGCGGTCCCGAAGCCGTTCCGTCCAGTGAACTCATCCTGACGCGGCCCTCCGAATTGTGAGCACATCCCTAGCCTGAACCGGTAAAGGCACATAGACTGCCGGCCATTCCATCCAACGGACTTCAGGTAAGGGCGCAAGGATTGATGCTCAACAAGTGTTTGTTTCCCGTCGCCGGCTACGGCACCCGTTTCCTCCCGGCTACCAAGGCGATGCCGAAAGAGATGCTTCCGATTCTGGACAAGCCTCTTGTCCAGTACGCTGTTGAAGAAGCTCATGAGGCCGGCATGCGGGATATCGCATTCGTCACCGGTCGAACAAAAAGGGCAATCGAAGATCACTTCGACGTCAGCTTCGAGCTGGAGCACTCCATTGCAGGTACCGGCAAAGAAAAGGCGCTGGATGGTATCCGCACATTGATTGACGACTGTTCCTTCTCTTACACCCGGCAGATCAATATGCTCGGCCTTGGCCACGCCATTCTGACCGGTCGCAACATCATCGGCGACGAACCCTTTGGGGTCGTTCTGGCCGATGACCTCTGTTTTGGTGAACCCAGCGGCGTGCTCAACCAGATGGCGGAACTGTTCAAGCAGTTTCGGTGCAGCATCGTTGCGATCGAAGAGGTTCCGGCAGACCAGACTCACAAGTACGGGGTCATCGCCGGTGAGCCTATCAGCGATAACCTGTTCCGGATTACCGATATGGTCGAAAAGCCGGCGCCGGAGAAAGCGCCCAGCAACCTCGCCATCATCGGCCGCTACGTCTTGACGCCCGACATCTTCGAGATCATCGAGAACACGACGCCGGGTAAGAACGGTGAGGTGCAGATCACCGACGCACTGCTGACGCAGGCCAAACGGGGCTGCGTCATCGCCTATAAATTTGGCGGAAAACGCTATGATTGTGGTTCCGTTGCCGGTTTCGTAGATGCAACCAATTTCTGTTACCAGCAGCGGCTGGAGCAGGGCTGAGCATCACCGTCTGCAGCGCCTGTTGCAGAGGTTCACGCGGCGTGTTTTCCGCGGCGAACCGTAGCCGGCCGACCAGCGAGGATCGCTGGCCGTGCATCTCCGCCAGGCGCGGGACTAAGGAGTAGTCATGCTGGATATCATTCAATCGGGCGGCTGGCTGATGGTGCCGATCCTGCTCTGCAGCATCGTTGCCGTCGCAATCAGCGTCGAGCGGCTCTGGTCGCTGCAGCGCGCACGCATCACACCAAAAGACCTGCTCGCCGAAGTCTGGGGCAGCCTCAAGAATCGCGAACCGGATCCGCAGAAGATCCGTGAGCTCCGCGCATCGAGCCCGCTGGGTCAGGTCTTCGCGGCTGGTCTGAGCAACGCTCGACGGGGCCGTGACATCATGAAGGAGGCCATGGAAGAGGCAGCGGGACAGGTCAGCCATGAGCTCGAACGCTATCTCACGGCGCTGGGGATCATTGCATCAATTGCGCCGTTGCTCGGGCTGCTGGGCACGGTTGTCGGCATGATTCAGGTGTTTTCCGCTCTGCTTCTGGAGGGCGCTGGCAACGCCAACGTGCTAGCCGGTGGAATCTCGCAGGCGCTGATCACGACCGCGGCAGGATTGTCCGTTGCAATCCCGGCTATGATTTTCCACCGGTTCTTTCTGCGCCGCGTCGACGAGCTGGTGGTGAACATGGAGCAGGAGGCCAGCAAGCTGGTCGACATCATGCACGGCGATGCGGAAGATCCACGGCTGTGAAGTTCAAGCGCCGCTCACGGCTCGAGGCTGCCGTCGACCTGACGCCGCTGATCGACGTCGTGTTCCTGCTGCTGATTTTCTTCATGGTCTCGACAACCTTCATCCGCGAAACGCAGCTCAAGATCAACCTGCCGGAAGCGTCCGGAGAACTCCAGGAAGTCGAAGGGCAGCCCATCGAAATCACGATCGATGCCCGCGGGGAGTATGCGTTGAATGGCCAGCTGCTCGTCAACAATGAGCTGCAGACCCTGATTCGTGGCCTCGAAGAGCTGGCGCCCACCGCTTCGCAGGATGAGCGCGTCATCGTTACCGCTGACGCCAACGCGGCACATCAGTTTGTGGTGCGAGCCATGGACGCGGCCGGGCGCGTTGGACTGACGCGAATCAGTATCACGACACAGCAGCCGGACGATGAAGGGTAGCGACTGGTCGACCTACGCCCGGTTACTTGGTTACGTTCGACCCTATTGGCCTCTCTTTCTACTGGCCACTATCTGTTACCTGTTCGGCAGCGGTGCTGAAGCCTATGTCTTCCGCTTGCTCGGAGATCTGATCAACCTCATCGGCGTGCCGGGAGACAATCAGGGCTTTGAATCCGACGTATTGAGCGGGCTGCTCAAAATTCCGCTGCTGATGTTTGCCGCAGCCCTGGTGCGCGCCGCCGGCGAGATCCTGGGCGAGTACCTCATGAGCAGCATTTCCCTGAAGGTTGTGCACCGCTTACGCACCCAGCTCTTCGACAGCCTGCTGCATCTGCCGGTGGCTTACTTCGATGCGAGCTCGCAGGGGCATCTGGTCAACCGAATCACCTTCACGACCACGCAGCTGCGCGATACCGGTACCGATGCGCTGAAGACGATCGTTCAGGACACCGGAAAAGTGGTCGTGTACTTCGGCTACATGCTCTATCTGAGCTGGAAGCTGACGCTGGTCTTCGTTGCTGTCGCTCCCCTGGTTGGTGCAGTTGTTGCCTACGCCGGTCGACGGTTTCGCCGGATCGGGCGCCGTATCCAGGATTCCATGGGCGATGTCACGCACGTTGCCGCCGAGACCGTGTCCGGTCAGCGGGTGGTGCGGGTGTTCGGCGGCGAGCTGTACGAATCGGAGCGTTTCAATTCTGCTAGCCTGTTCAATACCCGCCAGCATCTGAAGATGATCGTCACCAAGGTGACCAGTACACAGGTCATTCAGGTCACGGTTGCGGCAGCGCTGTCGTTGCTGATTGCGCTGCTCGTTCTCGCAGATCTCGGTGCCGGTCTGTCTGCCGGCGACGTGGTGACCCTGCTCGGTATGGCCGGCCTGCTGGCGCGGCCGATCCGCAAGCTCACGGAGGTCAACGCAAAGTTGCAGCGAGGCCTGGCTGCGGCGGATGACGTTTTCTCCCAGCTTGATGAGCCCGGGGAACGTAACGACGGCACCCTGGAAGTTGACCGCGCTGCGGGGCGTATCGAATTTGAAGGCGTTGGATTTACCTATGCCACGCGTTCTGATGCTGCCCTCAAGAACATCTCACTCGTTGTCGAGCCGGGCGAAACCGTCGCGCTGGTTGGCCGCTCCGGAAGCGGCAAGACAACGCTCGCTAACCTGCTGCCTCGTTTCTATGAACCGACCGAGGGCTGCATCCGCCTCGACGGTGTTGACGTCCGGGACTACAACCGTGAGGCGCTGCGGCGGCAGATTGCGCTGGTCAATCAGCAGGTCGTGCTGTTCAACGATACGCTGGCAAGAAACATTGCTTACGGAACCCTGGCAGCGGCGTCTCCTCAGGCCATACAGGAGGTCGTGGAGCGGGCCAACGCTGCTGAGTTCGTCGCGCAGCTGTCCGACGGTCTGGACACGCTGGTTGGTGATGACGGCGTCCTGTTATCCGGTGGCCAGCGGCAGCGGGTCGCCATTGCCCGCGCGCTGTTGAAAGATGCGCCGATTCTGATCCTTGACGAAGCAACCTCGGCGCTGGACAACGAATCGGAGCGAGCGATCCAGCTAGCCCTGGACGAGGCCATGCGGGGGCGGACCACACTGGTGATCGCACACCGACTGTCGACGATCGAAAAGGCCGATCGCATTGTCGTTCTGGAGCAGGGCGAGATCGTTGAAGTGGGCTCACACGCCGACTTGCTGGCGGCAGGGGGGGCATACGCGGCTCTGTACGCGGCGCAGTTCCAGGACGATGCGATGCTCCGACCAACTGAGCCGGCGGATGATGCGGCACTACCCGATCCTCAGAACCTCCCTCCGGCGCCGGGCAAGGACACCCTCGAACAGCGCATCTGGTATCGCGATGGTACCCGCGCCAAGCTGCTGGCACCGGCGTCCTGGCTCTTCGGTGCCGTCGCCGCACGCCGCAAACGACGCCTGACAGCAGAGGCCGACGGCGCTTGGCGGCCCCCGGTGCCGGTGATCGTCGTAGGCAACATTACCGTTGGCGGAACGGGCAAGACGCCGTTTGTGATCCGCCTGTGCCGCTGGCTCAGGGACCGCGGCATGCAACCCGGGATCGTCTCCCGTGGCTACGGCGGCCTCGTCGCGACGCCCGAGCGGGTCACCGGCGATTCTGACCCGCTGCTCGTCGGCGACGAAGCACCGGTGCTTGCCCGTCGCTCGGGGGTCCCGGTCTGTGTCGGCCGGGATCGCAGCGCCGTGGTAGCGCACCTGCTGGAAACCAGCGAAGTGGACGTCGTCATCTGTGACGACGGGCTGCAGCACTATGCGCTGGCGCGCGACGTCGAGATTGCGCTGGTCGATGGTCACCGTGGGTTTGGCAACGGCCGGCTGCTGCCCGCCGGGCCGCTGCGGGAACCGGTTAGCCGGCTGCGCGAGGTTGACCTCGTGGTCTCAAACGGCAGACCTCAGGCCCTGCAGGAGATTGCTGATCAGATCAGCTTTCAGGTCAGTGTCGTGCCGCTGACCTTCGTACGGCTGGGTTTTGCGCCCGAGCGGTTGGCACTGACCGACTTTGCGCGGCAATATCCGAGCGTTGTTGCCATCGCGGGGGTCGGCAATCCTGACCGCTTCGAGCGTTCGCTGCGCGAGCTCGGCATCGATCCGCTGATGCGCGTGTACCCCGACCATCACGATTATACCGGAGCAGAGCTCGAAGACTGGCGCCGGGGCAGCTTTGCAGCGCGCCCACTGGTGTGCACGGAGAAAGACGCCGTCAAGCTGGCGCGGTTCCTGCGCGGCGGAGAATCCCTGTTTTATCTGGAGATCGACCTCGAGTTTGATGCTCGGGCTGAGGCCGCTCTGGAACAGACGCTCCGCACCAAAGGCATCCTTGCATGACGAACTTCACCGTTGTTATCCCGGCCCGGTATGCGTCCGTCCGATTTCCCGGCAAGCCCCTGCATGAGCTGGCCGGACGCGCCATGGTGCTACGCGTAGCCGATCAGGCAGTCAAGGCCGGCGCGACCCAGGTCGTGGTCGCAACCGATGACGAGCGAATTGCGGCGGCTGTACGGGATGATCAGGTCGCGGGCGTACGGGTCGCGCTGACCGATCCCACGCACGCGTCGGGTACCGACCGGGTCCAGGAGGCAGCCCGGCAGCTCGGCCTCGCCGAAGACGACATTGTCGTCAACGTCCAGGGCGACGAGCCCTTGATACCGCCGGTGACCATCCGCCAGGCCGCCGAGCTCGTGGCTGAAGGGCCCGCGGACGCTGCGTCACTCTGGGCCCCGATCAGCACTCGGGAAGAATTGCTCGATCCCAATGCGGTCAAGGTGGTGGTCGCAGCATCCGGGCTGGCACTCTACTTTTCCCGGTCTCCAATTCCCTTTTTGCGCGATGTAACAGGCTGGGACAGGGTCGCACTTGCGCCCCATCTGCAGGCGGACACCTTCAAGCGACATGTCGGGCTCTACGCTTATCGGGTTCGGACTCTGAACCGGTTCGTCACGCTACCGGAAGCACCGCTTGAGCAGCTCGAACGGCTCGAGCAGCTACGGCTGCTCGATCAGGGTATCGCGCTGCGGCTGGCGCAAGCGGTGGAGCCAATTCCGGCAGGTGTCGATACCCCCGAGGACGCGCAGCGCATCAACGATCTCCTGGCATCCTGATCCTAAAGCGTCGCCGATTGCCAGGTTCCGGCAAGTGGGCGCAGCGAAATGCAGATTGGAACACCGGCTACGCCCATGAACAGCAGCTTGCCTCAACAAGTATCCGCGACGCTGGCGGTTGCGACTGTGCCCGAGCCCGACGGCTGGCTGAGCTGGTGCGAAGCATCCATCGGCTGGCGCAGCGAGCGCATCACGCTGTTCGGGCAGGAACGGCTGGTGCCAAGGCAGGTAGCCTGGTACGGGGAGCCCGGGCTGTGCTACCGCTATTCCGGCCAGGACCATCCATGCAGCGGCTGGCCGGCCGCGCTCGAACCGCTGCGCGCCTGGGCCTCCGAGGCGTTCTCGACCCCGTTCAACTTTGTGCTCTGCAACCGCTATCGCGATGGCCGCGACTCCATGGGATGGCACGCAGACGATGAGCCGGCGCTGGCGGCCGATGTCTGCTCGATCTCCTTTGGCGCCAGCCGCAGGTTTCTGCTCGAGGTCGATGGTGAGCGCTTTGGGATCGACCTTGCGCACGGTAGCGCCATCCGCATTCCGCGAACCTGGCGCCACGCGATTCCCAAAACGCAGCGACCGGTTGGCGTCCGGGTCAACCTCACGTTCCGACAACTCTTCGAATGAGCATCCAACCCTGGCATCGGCGCGGCTTCAACCTCGCCAGCGAGACCACCCTCGGCGCAACCGCAGTCGCCGAAGAGCTGGTGTGCGTTCAGCATCCGGCGCAGCTCCCGGTAGCGCGGCAGCTGGCGCGGGTGAGGGGGCTGCCGTTGCACTTGATCGGTGGCGGCTCCAACGTGCTGCTCGCACCTGAAATTCCCGGCCTCACGGTGCTGATGCGGACCCGGGGCTTGCAGTTGCGCGAACGAGGCAACCGCTCGCTGATCGTCGCTGAAGCCGGAGAAAACTGGCACGGATTGGTGCGCTGGTCGTTGGCTCGCGGGCTCGCGGGCCTCGAGTGTCTGGCTCTGATTCCGGGCTCAGTGGGTGCTGCGCCAATCCAGAACATCGGGGCATACGGCGCCGAGCTCAGCGACGTTCTGGAGTGGGTTGAGGTGTTTAACCTGCACTCCGGCCGCACCGAACGGCTGGCAGCGGCTGACTGTGCGCTCAGCTACCGCGATAGCCTGTTCCGCCGGGCGGAAGGTGCTCACCTCATCGTCTTGCGCGTGGCGATTGTTCTGGCGCAAGCAGCAGGCCGAATTCCGGCAACGGATCGGTATCCGGACATCGCACGGGAACTTGCGCTGCTCGGTTGCCGCTCACCCTCTCCGCTGCAGGTGGCCGAGGCAGTCGTCCGTGTCCGCAGACGCAAGCTGCCGGACTGGCGCAGGGTCGGCAACGTGGGCAGCGTGTTCAAGAACCCAACGGTCAATACCGCCCAGCTGGAACAGCTCAGAAGCAGCTGGCCGATGCTGAAAGCAAGCTCTACCGAACGGGGCTTTCGACTCTCCGCGGCACAGCTGATTGATCTCGCCGGCCTGAAGCGGGAACGACGTGGCGCTGCTCGTCCCTGGAACCGACAGCCGCTGGTACTGGTGCTGGAGCGGAAGCCCGGTGGGGCGGACGGCCGCGACTTTCTCGAGCTGCTGCGCCACGTCCACCAGACGGTCAGCGACCGGTACGGGATCAACCTGGAAGTTGAGCCACGCCCGGTCGGTCGGGATGTGCTCTAGCCCTTCGGCAGCACGCCCTGGGCTTTGAGCTCAGCCTCCCGGCGTCGACGCCGGACCTCGCGAGGATCGTTAACGGCCCGCTTCGGGCGCTCATCCGTTGGATCCGCGTCCTCAGCGGCTTCGGCTTCCGTTTCCGCCGGTGCGACCGTTTCCGCAGCCGCCACAGGACTTTCGATGGCTGCGGGAGCCTCAGCGGTCCCCGCCGCTTCCGCGGCGGAGGAGGGCTCTGAAGGCACAGGCGCCTCGATCTCAACGCTCGTGACGCTGGCATCCTCGGCCGCGGCGTCTGCTGGTTGCGATGTTTCTCCAGCCGCGGCCTGGGTCGTTGTTGCTTCAGCTGTTTCCGTTGCTGCTGCCGTTGCGGCCCCACCATCCGTACCGCCAACGGCTGCGGGCGCTGCGGAAGTCTGATCGGGTGTTTCAGCGCTACTAGCTCGCGCACGGGTGCCACCAGCCGCAGCGACACGCGGCGTTGTGCTGCTGCTACCGGCGATGGCCGCGCGATCGCGCATGGGCTGCCGCTTGCTGGCCGCCAGCACATCCGGGTCCGGTTGCCGCGACTCGCGGTCAATCGCATTGCGGGCTTCAATCACGGCTTCCGTCGAGCCGCTACCGGCGCGCTCGCGACCGTTGCTCGCTGGCGCGTCCTCTGCCGCTGCAGTTGCTGCGGTATCGGTGTCAGTACTTGCATCCCGGTCTGCTGGTGCCGCTTCGCCTTCGGCTCGATTCCGGTTCCGGGACCGTCGACGGCCGCCCCGACGAGATCGCTTGCGGTTGCCTTCACCATCCTCGTTGCCGTGCTCGGCAGCGGCACGATGACCGGTGGCCTCCGGATCGGTGTGCTCGGCAGGGTCGTTGTCCTTTTCCTCTGCGCCCTGCGTGGCGCGCTTGTTCTGCGCCTGCGGCGGACGTGCTTCGCTATTAGCAGACCGCTTGTCGTCTCCGCCACCACGGCGGCGGTTACGCGGTCGCCGGCGGCGACCGTCACCGGAACTGTCTCCCTCGTCCCGCTGCTCCTCCCGTCGGGGCGTGGCGGCCGCCGTGGCGGGTGCGTTCTGTTCCACGCTCGTGGCCGGAGCAGGCGCGTCCGCAGCAGGTGCCGCGCCATCGGTAAAGAGGCTGCTGACCAGCCGCTTGATGAGGCCTGGTTTGTCTTCAAGAGCCGCAGCAACCGGTGGCGTTGCGGTCGCCGGTTCCGACGGTGTCGTGTCCGGCTCGGCGGCCGGACGAGCCTGCTGAACGGGTGCAGGAGCCCGGACGGCGGCAGTGGCTCGGACCGCCGCCTGCTGGCCGGTGTTGCGGCGTGGCGCAGGGCTCTCTTCGGCCGGGGGGAGTACATCAGCCAGCTCGTAGGTCGGAACGCTTGGCAAGTGCTCGACCTGGTCCTCGCGCAGGCGCTCCACCGCGTAGCTCGGCGTCTCCAGGTTAACGTTGGGAATGATCTGGATGTGCGTTTCCGTTCGGCGTTCGATTTCCTGCACTTCCTGGCGTTTCTCGTTGAGTAGAAACGACGCGATGCTGAGCGGCACCATGGCGCGAACCATTGAACTTCGTTCTTTCAGACACTCTTCTTCGACCACCCGCATGATTGCGAGCCCCAGCGGACGGGTATCACGAATGCGGCCCTGGCCACCGCAGCGCGGGCAGGGGATGGTTGAAATCTCTTCCAGCGAAGGCCGCAACCGCTGCCGCGACATCTCCATGAGGCCGAAGCGGCTGATCCGACCGACCTGAATCCTGGCGCGGTCGGCCTCCAGCGCTTTCCGCAGCCGGTTCTCCACCGCGCGTTGGTTCTTGCTTGCACTCATATCGATGAAGTCGATCACGATCAGACCACCGACATCACGCAGGCGCAGCTGCCGGGCAATCTCGTCGGCGGCTTCGAGATTGGTGTTTAACGCCGTTTCTTCGATATCCGCACCTTTGGTCGCCCGCGCGGAGTTGATGTCGATGCTCACTAGGGCTTCCGTCGGATCGATGACCAGGCTGCCGCCGGAGGGCAGGCGCACCTCGCGCTCGAACGCGGTCTCTATTTGTGACTCGATCTGATAGCGGCTCAGCAGTGGAATCGGATCGTTGTAGAACTTGATCCGGTCCGCATAGTTGGGCATTACCTGGGAGATGAACGTTTCGGCTTCCTGAAACGCCTCGTTGCTGTCGATCAGCACCTCGCCGATATCGCGCCGCAGGTTGTCCCGGATGGCACGGATGATGACGTTGTTTTCCTGGTAGAGGAGGGACGGGGCGCGCTCCTTATCCGAGGCATTCTTGATGGCATCCCAGAGCTGCAGCAGGTAATCGAGGTCCCACTGGAGCTCTTCAGCTTCCCGCCCCATGCCTGCCGTGCGGATGATCGCACCCATGCCCTGCGGTATTTCCAGCTTGCTCATGGCTTCCCGCAGCTGGTCGCGCTCTTCACCTTCGATACGGCGCGATATGCCGCCCGCTCGCGGATTGTTTGGCATCAGGACGATGTAGCGTCCGGCAAGGCTGATGAAAGTCGTCAGCGCTGCGCCTTTCGTCCCGCGCTCCTCTTTGTCGACCTGAACGATGATTTCATCACCAACCCGCACCTGTTCGTGCTGTTCAGCCTTGGACCCGTCGCCGGACTTTCTGGTGAGGTATTCGCGGGCGATTTCCTTCAGCGGCAGGAAGCCATGGCGCTCCGCCCCGAAGTCAACGAACGCCGCTTCGAGGCTGCGTTCGACCCGGGTGATCCGGGCTTTGTAGATACTGGATTTCTTCTGTTCACGTTCTCGATTTTCGATATCGAGATCGATGAGCTTTTGCCCATCTACCACCGCAACCCGCACTTCCTCGGGCTGAGTTGCGTTGATCAGCATTCTCTTCATGCCTGCTCGTCCTTATCTGTTAGCAGGCTTTGATCTGTTGGTCTCGTGTGCGATTCGGCGCATTTCAGGAGTGCAGGTCAACCTGCGGCGCCGGTACAGCATCGTACCGCCACCCATCGTCGGGCTCGCGTTGTCTGTGCAGTTGCCTCAAGGTGCTTGCTCAATGCCTGCTCTGTCGGACTGTTCAGTCGCTTGCTTCCCACGCACCCGAATCGGTGCAACGCTCGAGAGTCGCCCAGTTCCACCACGCGGTACCCACACTGCAGTGACCAGTGGTCAGCGACTTCAATCGAGCCAACGTCTGCTACGCAGACACCACGTCATGCGTACCAGCATCAAAAGCCTTTTCTAAGCGCTCGCAGGGTTAGCTGCAGCGCGGATCCCGGTGGCGTACAAGCCCGCCGGGGGTTCAAGATTCTTCGTCAGCGCTCCGTGATCTTTCGGCCGGTCTCTTTCGAGATGCGTTCGAGTGGCGCTGTTGCGGGAGCTGATCCAATCGCGATTCGAACGGACGAACCAATCAGCGGGTGCCGCGCGCAGTTTCCATCCAGGGCTGCTGCTGCGTATCGGTCGGCCTGCTAGGGCACAGAGGCGATACGTATGCAGCCCGGTGCAAAACGTTGAATAATCGTTGCGAAACTGCGCGCAGGACTTTAGCAGTGAAGGCTAAGTGCTTCAATTGTAACGTGACTTTTTTATGACCGGTTCCGATGAGGACGCCGCCGAGCGCGGAGCTGGAGGTGGGAGCGCACGGATTTGCGAGGTAGGCGCTGATGGCGAAGGCCAACGTCTTGACAATTACCTGAGCCGCCAACTCGGGCGGCTGCCAAAAGCGGCCGTCTATCGCATCATTCGACGGGGCGAGGTGCGGGTCAACAGTGGCCGCAAGCCGCCGAGCTATCGGCTCAGAGCCGAAGACCGGGTTCGCATACCGCCAGCATTCGCCAGCCGGGTAGACGGGGCACCCACCGCTGCGGTGCGAGCCGGCGCTGGCCTGCTCGAAGGGCTGGAGGCGCGCATCCTGTACGAGGATGACCAATATATCGTCCTCGATAAGCCCTCGGGCCTCGCAGTTCATGGTGGTAGTGGCGTCCAGCTCGGCGTGGTGGAGCTGCTGCGTCAGCTCCGCCCCGGACCGTTTCTCGAGCTCGTGCACCGGATCGATCGAGATACCTCCGGCTGCCTCGCCCTTGCGCGCTCCCGAGCAGCGCTGCTGGCCGCTCAGCAGGAGTTCCGTGAGCAGCGGGTTCGCAAGCGTTACGTGCTGCTGGTGGAGGGCGCGTGGCCGCGCAAGCTGAAGCGGGTTGATCTGCCGCTAAAGCGTGAGCTGACGCGCAGCGGTGAGCGCCGGGTTCGGGTCAATCGGGTGGAGGGTAAGCCTTCGCGCACCGATTTTGACTGTCAGCGGAGCGGCACCGCGGTGAGCTGGCTAACCGCAGCGCCGCGCACCGGCCGAACGCACCAGATTCGCGTGCACGCCGCGCAACAGGGACATCCGATCCTGGGTGACTCAAAATACGGCACCACCGAGCAGCGCTCGCGCTGGCAGGCCGATGCCATCCCGAGATTGTGTCTGCATGCCGAGCGGCTCCGTTTCACCACCAACACGGCCACAATTGATGTTTTGGCGCCCGTGCCAGATGTCTTCGAGCGGCTCTGGACGCGGTTAGCGTCTTCAGACACCTAGCCGCCAGCCAGCACGTCAACGGAAGCTTCCGCCAGAAAGTCACACAGGCGGATCAGCGGCAGCCCGATCAACGCATCGGGATCCGAGCTCTGGATCCCGCGAAAGAGGCTGATCCCGAGGCCTTCAGACTTGAATGCTCCGGCGCAGTCGAGCGGTTGCTCGCGCTCTACGTAGTTGCGCAGCTGGGCATCCGTCAGCTGGCGGAACTGCACGTCCGTGGTGACGACGTCCTCCCAGCGCCGTCCCGATGGATTGTCGAGCAGGGCAAGGCTGGTGTAGAAGCGCGCGGTACGACCCCTGAGCTGCTGGAGCTGCAGAACCGCCCGGGTGGAGGTGCCTGGCTTGCCGAGAACCTGGCCGTCGATCAGGGCCACCTGATCGCTGCTGATGATCAGATGCTCAGGGTAGGTCGGGGCCAGCGCTGCCGCCTTTTCCCGGGCCAGCCTGCGGACGAGATCGTAGGGATGTTCGCCGGCCAGCGGGGTTTCGTCTGCCGCCGAGGCCTGCTGCTGGAATGGCAGCCCCAGCTTCTCGAGCACCGCGGCACGATAGCGGGAACCGGAAGCCAGCAGCAGCTTCGGGTGGGAGGGCGTTTCGCTCATGGACGTATGCTCGCAGCGGTGGCGTCGATGGGTTAACCCCTTCATTTTCGGCAGTTTCTCGACCTGCGCCGAGGACTGGCAGCACTTTACACAAATTGGTGGGCGACGTATTCTTGATCGCTTATGTCGGCGATTGACGTTACCGCGGCGGACGTTCGCAAGCTCGCGCAGCAGCGCGTACGCGTCGAGCTATCGGAGCCGGTTTCCAGGCTCCTGCGGCTGTCGGCGGCGTTGGTTGCCGACGCTGAGAGTCAAGATCCGGCGAGCATTGCGGCGGATTCTGAAAAAGAGGCACCTCGAGCCCAGCCACCGCGAGCGTCAGCGGATCTTGGACGGTTCGCCGCAGTGCTTCAGTTTGCGCAGGATTCGCAGGGGCGTGCCACCGTTCGTGGTCAGCTCGCGCTGGCGGTCACGATGGCCTGCCACCGATGCCTCGAGGCGCGGACGCTGCCCCTCGACCAGGCGCTGGACCTGACGCTGCTGGACGAACGGGGCTTCGACCGGCTCAACGCTGATGAGCAAGCGCAGCTTGATCTGGCCATCGTGGACCTCAAGGCCGCCGATTTGCTGGCCCTGATCGAAGATGAGCTGCTGCTCGCGTTGCCCACGCAAGTATGCAGCGATGACGACTGTGAGCGCCTGCCGGCGATGAGTTTTGCCCCGGCAGAGGCACAAAACACACGGCGCGAGAGCGTCGGAAAGCGCGCGAAAGAGCACAGCGTAAAGGCAGACCACGGAACGGCAGACCACGGAACGGCAGGACAGGGAAAAACTGCGGCCGAAGGACAATCTTTCAAAGAGAACGAGGCGGCGAATACTGGCTCGGTGTCGGGCGAGCCGGGCCGGGGCAGGAGTACCCTGAGCGGTGAGCGTCAGCACCCTTTTGCGGATCTGAGATCGCTTCTGGAAGAGCAAGCGCAGAGCCGACAACCGCAGAACAGCGAGCTACAGAAAGACTAGACACCTTCGGTGCAGATACAGGGTGCAGATGCAGAAAGCGACAAACGCAGAAAGCAACCGACGTTCAGGCACAGACTTAAAGCCGTTGACGTAAAGACATAGACGCAAAGACATCGACATAAAGACACAGACGTAACGACATAGCACGGGTCAGACATAGCACGGGTCAGGCATGGAACGTGTCGGGCCAGCAGAACAGACTAGCTAGAGTAATTAGACACCTTCCGCCGGTATCTGGCCGGCAGGCAACGGAAACGAGGAACCACCATGGCCGTTCAGCAGAACAAATCTACACGTGCCCGACGGGGCAGCCGCCGATCCCACGACGCTTTGAAAAAGCCGACGCTGTCCATTGACGGCGCCACCGGCGAAACCCATCGTCGCCACCATGTCAGCGCCGATGGCTTCTACCGTGGTAAGAAAGTCGTAGACAATCCCTAGCCGCCAGCTGCAGCACCGCTCTAACACCCGGCGCCGCAGTGCTCATGGCATCGAGGCCACGCCTGGCCGTTGACTGCATGGGTGGCGACGGTGGTCCGGCCGTTACGACGTCAGCCGCTTACGCGGTTCGAGATCACGCAACGGTCAGTCTGTTCGGTGATCGCCGCGCCATTCAACAGGCCGCGGTTGCTGCAGGTATACCCAGCCCCGACGCCGGCTGGGCTTCGGTCGTCCACAGCGACCTTGCGGTAAGTGCCGATGACGGACTGCGGCGCATCCTCCGTCAGGGCGCAGCCAGCAGTCTTGGCCTGGCACTCCAGCAGCTTCGTAATGACCAGGTCGATGCGGTTATATCCGCGGGCGACACCGCGGCAGTCATGAGCCTCTCCCGACATCTGCTCGGAACGCTGAACGGCGTTGCGCGCCCGGCGATCGCCCGGGAGTTCCTTGGGAAGCAGGGTCCTTTCTGGATGGCCGATCTCGGCGCCAACGTCTCCTGTACTGCTGATCAGCTCCACGCGTTCGGACGACAGCTCGTGGTCGCCGCCCGGATGCTGTCCGGCATCGACGCGCCGCGCTGCGCGTTGCTGAACATCGGCGTTGAGCAGGGAAAGGGGCCGGAGTTGCTGCGACGCACGGCGCAACTGCTGGATGCCGATGCGGAAACGGATTTTATCGGCTACGTTGAGCCTAGCGAGCTGTTCGAGAACCGTGCCGATGTCGTCATCTGCGAGGGTTTCGTTGGCAATATTGCGCTCAAGTCGATCGAGGGTACTGCGTCAATGGCGCGCCACATGGTCCGTCGCGAAATTGCGCAATCTTCGCTGCTGCAACGAATGGTGCTCGGCATGCTGCGGCCCGTGGTGGAGGGCATCCGTCACGGGCTGGACACGGATCGCTATAACGGCGCGCAGCTGCTTGGTCTGCCTGGAGTGGTGGTCAAGAGCCATGGTTCCGCAACGTCCCGCGCGTTCGAGTTTGCGCTGCGCCGCGCCATCGAGTGCGTCGATCAGGCGTTGCCAGAGCGGCTTGCGGCCGCGGCCCGCTGAACGGCAGGCCAGATCCTAAACTTCCCGATCGCGGCTCAGCGCGCGCCGGCCTCGTGGACAGATCCCCAGCATCCTCCGACGCGATACCCGCGACCGCTGCCCGCTTCGGCGGTATCATGGGAGCGTGAAATGCAGGGACAGCCGGTGAGGGGGTCGATTTGAGTCTGGCAATGGTTTTTCCAGGGCAGGGTGCCCAGGCAGTAGGGATGCTGCAGGAGTTTGCAGCCGTCGAAACCGGCATCTCGCAACGGTATGCAGAGGCTGCCGAGATCATCGGCGCGCCGCTCGATCAGTACGTCAAAGACGGCCCGGAAGATCAGCTCAACCTTACGGAGTTCACGCAGCCGGCTATCCTGACTGCGAGCGTTGCACTGTGGGAGATTTATCAGGCCCGCGGCGGAGTGCAGCCCACGATGCTTGCCGGGCACAGCCTCGGTGAATACTCGGCGCTGGTCTGTGCCGGGGCGTTGTCCTTCGCCGATGGTGTGCGTCTGGTCAACCTGCGCGGACGCTATATGCAGCAGGCCGTACCGGTTGGTGAGGGCGCTATCGCCGCGGTGCTTGGCCTTGACGATGAACAGGTGGGAGCCTGTTGTGCAGAGGCCGCGACCGCTCAAGAGCCAGTCAGCCCTGCGAATTACAACGCGCCGGGGCAGGTCGCCATTGCCGGTGCAGCAGCGGCGGTGGATCGTGCCATCGAGGTCTGCAAGGCAGCCGGCGCCAAGAAAGCAGTGCGGCTGAACCTGAGCGTTCCCGTGCACTGTTCGCTGATGGCACCGGCGGGGGAACAGCTCAAGGCCGCTATCGAAGATACGGGGCTGTCGATGCCGAGCATTCCGATCGTTCAGAACATCGACGGTGGCGTTGCTGACGATCTCGTAGCGCTCAAGGACAAGCTGCTGGCACAGCTCGCCGGTCCGGTCCAGTGGACCCGGTCGATCCAGACCATGGCCGCCGCGGGCGTTACCAAGGCAGTTGAGTGCGGGCCCGGCAAGGTGCTTGGCGGGCTGATCAAACGTATCGACCGCTCGATCAAAGTGCTGCCGACTGATTCCGAGGCAGCGATGGCGGCTACCGTGGCAGCGGTCGGTGCAGAGGCATGAGCGTGCCTGAAGACCGACGGGTTGCTCTGGTCACTGGCGCATCCCGAGGCATCGGGGCAGCAATTGCCGCGCATCTGGCGGCTGAAGGGTGGTATGTGGTGGGCACTGCCACTGCAGCGGCCGGTGTCGAACGTATCGGTACGATGCTCGATGGCAAAGGAGAGGGCGCGGTGCTCGATTCTTCGGTGCCGGACAGCGTCGACGCTTTGTTCAAGGCCATGACGGCAGGCCCTGGTGCTCCGGCAGCGGTCGTCAACAATGCCGGGATGACGCGCGACAACCTGCTGCTGCGGCTTGATGTCGAGGACATGGACGCGGTCCTGCAGGCCAACCTGGTGCTCGCGATGAGGGTTGCCAAAGCTGCACTTCGACCGATGATGAAGGCACGCTTCGGTCGCATCGTGAATCTGAGTTCGGTCGTCGCGCGCAACGGCAATCCGGGTCAGAGCAATTACGCTGCCAGCAAGGCGGGCCTCGAGGGTTTCACCCGCGCGCTTGCGCTCGAAGTGGCTTCACGCAACATCACGGTCAATGCCGTTGCTCCGGGCTTCATCGAAACCGACATGACCGGCGCCTTAAATGATGATCAGCAACAGCAGCTGCTGGACCGTATCCCGCTTGCGCGTATGGGTAGCGCGGCAGAGGTTGCAGCAGCGGTTGCCTTTCTGCTGGGTGAGGGTGCCGCATACATCACCGGGGAGACGCTGCATGTCAATGGCGGCCTCAGGCTGGATTGAGGCCGTGCGCTTCATACCGGTGCACGGTTGCCGATTTGCTGGCGAGTTTGCCGGATAAGAGCTTGCTTGAATTGCCCAGACCCGGTCTATAGAATTCGCCACCGCCTTGCCGAGCGCCTGTCCAGGCTGGACTGGTTAGCAAGAAACTCCAGGGAGACCCCTACAGTATGAGCAACGTTGAAGAACGCGTTAAGAAGCTGATCTGCGAGCAGCTTGGCGTCAAAGAAGAAGAAGTAAAGAGCGAAGCTTCCTTCGTGGAAGATCTGGGCGCCGACTCGCTGGACACGGTCGAACTGGTCATGGCGCTCGAGGAAGAATTCGAGACTGAGATCCCTGACGAAGAGGCCGAGAAAATAACGACTGTCAAGCAGGCCGTCGACTACATTCTGGCTCATCAGTAAATCAGCGACAGCTGACCTTGTGGTGGCGGCGATGCCGTCACCAGATACCCGCCCCTCCGACAGCCCCCTGCGCCTTCAACCCAGCATCGCCAGCGCCGCCGTCGGAAACCTGACCGAGGGTTGATGATGACTAAGCGAAGAGTAGTAGTTACTGGCCTCGGGATGCTTTCGCCGCTGGCGAACACGGTAACCGAATCCTGGGACGCGGCTGTCGCGGGCAGAAGCGGGGTTGCACCTCTTACGGATTTCGACACCAGCGCCCATAGCGTCAAGATCGGCGCGGTTGTGAAAGACCTCGACATCACCCCGTACGTCGACAAGAAAGAAGCACGGCGTCTCGATCCATTCATCCACTACGGGTTGATAGCCGGCGAACAGGCGATTGCGGACGCCGGTCTGGCTGCCAGTGAATCCGACGCGCACCGGATCGGTGTCTCTATCGGGTCGGGCATCGGCGGTATCAATACCATCGAGGCGACGCACAGCGTGCTCGAGAATTCGGGGCCCCGACGCGTTTCGCCGTTCTTCATTCCGGCCAGCGTCATCAACATGATCTCAGGCAACCTGTCGATCAGGCATGGCTTCAAAGGTCCCAACCTCGCCACCGTCACAGCGTGTACGACCGGCACCCACAACATCGGGCTCGGCGCACGGCTGATCCAGCATGGTGACGCTGATGCCATGGTCGTCGGTGGCTCCGAGCAGGCCACTTCGCCGCTGACAATCGCCGGCTTCGGGTCCATGAAGGCCCTTTCAACCCGTAACGACGATCCGGAAGGTGCCAGTCGACCCTGGGACCGCGATCGCGATGGCTTTGTGCTGGGTGACGGTGCGGGCGCTGTGGTGCTTGAGGAATACGAGCGGGCGCGCGCCCGCGGGGCAAAGATCTACGCCGAGCTGACGGGCTTTGGCATGAGCGCCGATGCCTACCACATCACCAGCCCGACCGAAGACGGCTCAGGGCCCGTGGCCGCCATGCAGAATGCCCTGCGGGATTCGGAGCTACCACCGGATGCGGTCGGCTACGTTAATGCGCACGGCACATCGACGCCCCTCGGTGACGTCGCGGAGACCCTGGCTATCAAGACGCTGTTCGGGGAACGTCCTTCCGTAATGGTCAACTCGAGCAAGTCCATGATCGGGCATCTGCTGGGCGCGGCTGGCGCCGTCGAAGCTATCTTCACGATCCTGAGTCTCAAACACGGCGTGCTGCATCCCACCATTAACCTGGAAAACCCCGGGGAAGGCTGCGATCTCGACTACGTTCCGGGCACAGCGCGTGACGTAGAGATACAGCACGCTCTGAGCAACTCCTACGGTTTCGGTGGCACGAACGGGTCGCTCGTCTTCAGCAAGATCTGATGTCGGAGCCTGAGCTTCGCTGGCAGTTCGGCCCACCGTTGGATTGCTTCGATCGTGGTTTCCAGTTCGGTGATGGGGTCTTCGAAACCATCGATTATGCAGCCGGCGGTGCCTGGCTTCCTGATCAACATCGCGCACGCTTGAGCACGGCAGCGGAGCGCCTGGGGCTGGTCTGGCCCACCGGCGCGGAGACCGATCGTCTGCTGGAGGCGATCGAGGTTCGAGCACGCGGCCTGCCGAGAGCCGCCATCAAACTGTTCCTGAGCGCTGCGCCGACGCGTCGCGGCTATGGTCGGCCATGGCCTCATCCCGCTCTGTTGCGCGCCAGCGTCACCGCAATCGGGCCGCTCGAACCCACAGCGGCAAAGGTCGCAATCATCGACCAGCCGCTGCTGGGCTCGCCAGCGCTGGATGGCCTCAAACATCTGAACCGGCTGCCCCAGGTGCTCGCCGGCAGCGCGCAGTTGGACGACCCGGGCAGTGCCAGCCAGATCGATGAGCGGTTGGTCTATAACGGTGCGGGCACGGTCGAGGAGGGCACGTTCACCAACGTCTTCTACCAGCTCAACGGCCGCCGCTTTACACCGCCCATCCGGGCCGGGGTCGCCGGTGCGCTCCGAGCGGCGCTGCTGAATGAGCCGGATCTGGCGTTGTCGGAACGAGCGTTGGGGCTGGCCGAGCTGCCGATGATTGAGCGGTGCTGGATCGGCAACAGCCTGATGGGCCTGCGGCCCGTGGTACAGCTTAACCACGGGCAGCGCAGCTATGGCTTTCCCGTCGACGAATTGTCCGACCCGTTGCTGCGGTGGATGGCGACCAGCCGGGTCCGAGATCGCCAGCCGCTGCTCACTCTCTGCACGGGCCTGATGCCGGCAGAACAAACGAAGCCGCTCATCCAGGAAAGCTGACTTGCTTCGCTGGCTTTCGATTCTGTTGCTGCTCACCGGACTGCTGGTTGGCCTCGGCTATCTCGGGCTCGATTACTGGTTCCGCACGGGACGGATGCCGTTGATCGATTCGGATCCTCGCGTGGCAACCGCAGGTACCTCGGTTCGGTTGCTCGTCGCGCCTGGCGCCTCGCTGACGCGCGTTGCCACCCAGCTCGAGCAGCTCGAGCTGATTGACCGCCCTGAACTATTTCGCCTGAAGGTTCGTCTGCTTGGTGCCGCCGGCCGTATACAGGCTGGAGAGTACGATGTGCCCACCGCTGCCACCCCCGCTGAGATCCTCGAGCTGCTGGCCCAGGGCACCGTCGTCAAACGACGCCTGGTCATCGTCGAGGGAATCCGGACCCGCGAACTGTTACAGCAGCTGCAGGGCACGGAGGGGCTGAAGCAGGAACTGCCAGCGGAGCTGTCCCTTGAGGACCTCCCGAGCGTGCTGGGGGTGCCTGTTGGACATGCTGAAGGCTGGTTCTTTCCGGATACCTATCAGTACCGTCGCGGCGACAGCGATCGTGCGCTGCTGCTGCGCGCCTATCAGCGGATGCAGCAGGCGCTGGACGACGCCTGGACAAGCCGAGATGATGAGCTGCCCTACGAGGACCCGTACGCGCTGCTGACCATGGCATCCATCATCGAAAAAGAAACCGGCCAGGCGGCAGATCGCCCGCAGATCGCGCAGGTTTTCGTCCGCCGGTTGCAGCAGGGCATGCGCCTGCAGACTGACCCGACAGTCATCTACGGGCTCGGTGACCGGTTTGATGGTGACCTGCGGCGACGCGACCTGGAGGCTGATACGCCATACAACACCTATACCCGGTTTGGATTGCCGCCGACGCCGATCGCGCTTCCGGGTAACGCGGCGCTTGAGGCCGCCGCCCACCCGGCTGCGGGTGACTACCTCTATTTCGTCGCCCGCGGCGATGGCAGCAGCGTGTTTTCGAGAACGCTTGCAGAACATAACGCCGCGGTCCGTCGCTACCAGCTCCGCCGACAGTGAGTACGTCCATCGTGACGTCAGCGACCGGCCGCGGGCGCTTCATCTCCCTCGAAGGCATGGAAGGCGCCGGCAAGAGCACTAATCTTCACCTGATCCGTCGATTCCTCGAAGCGCGTGATGTACCGCTGCTGGTGACCCGCGAACCGGGGGGCACGCCGCTGGCGGAAGAGATCAGGGAGCTGTTGCTGGCCGTACGCAGCGAACCGGTGCAGCCGCTGGCCGAGCTGCTGCTGATGTTCGCCGCCCGCCGTCAGCATGTGGCAACGGCCATCGAGCCGGCGCTGGCTGCCGGCACCTGGGTGCTTTGCGACCGCTTTACCGATGCCACCTACGCATATCAGGGCGGTGGTCGAGAGATGGACATGGCCTTCATTGCCACGTTGGAGCAGGCGACCCACGGTGGCCTCGAACCGGACCTGACGTTCTTTCTCGATCTCGATTGGTCGGAGGCCATGAGCCGCATCCAGGGCCGCCCCCTCGACCGGTTCGAGCTCGAGGCACGGGCGTTCTTCGATCGCGTTCGGGAAGTCTACCTGCAGCGTGCGACAGCAAACCCGAGGTTTGCCGTCATCGACGCTGCCGAGCCGCTCGAGGACGTTCAGCGCCAGCTCCAGATCGAGCTGGAGCAACGGGTCGCGCACTGGTTGAACGAGTCATCGGCGTGATGGACGTGCTGGCAGATGCGCCCTGGCTGCGGCCGCCGTTAGCTGCCGCCGAGCAGCAGCTCGCCACTGGCCGGTTACCGCACGCGCTACTCCTCAGCGGACCGGCTGGCTGGGGGCAGGATTGGCTTGCCGACGCCCTGGTGCGGCGACTGCTGGACCTCGACGACTCACGCGCCCTCAAGGAATTGGCGCACCCGGATCTGCGGCAGGTAGACCCGGACGGCGCCATGCTGAAGATCGAGCAGGTTCGGCGTCTCGGCGAGTTCGCTACCGGGACGCGCCAGCTGGCTCCAGCCAAGGTTGCACGGCTGAATCGTGCCCATACGTTGAATCCGCAGGCTGCAAATGCGCTGCTAAAGACCCTCGAGGAACCAAGCCCGGATACCTATCTGCTGCTGGTCACGGAATACCCCGGGCGCCTGCTGCCGACCATCCGCAGCCGATGCCAGCAGCTGACGGTGCGGCCGGATCAGGCCGCAGCGCTGCAATGGCTGCAACGACATTGCGGCGCTGCACCACAGACAGCCGCGCTCAGCTTCGAATACGGTGGCGCACCGCTGGCAGTCCTTGAGGCAGTCAGAGAAGAGCGGCAACCCCTGGGCCCGGCGCTGCTGCAGGCGCTTGAAACACGGGATCCGAAGCCGCTGCTCGACGCCCTGCTTGCCGCCGCGCCGGAAGAGGTACTGCTGCGACTGCTGCGTTATCTGGTCGCAACCCAGGCCCGTACACCTGCAGGACTGACGGCGCTCGAAACGGTTCCGCGCCGGGCGCTGGTGGCGGTCCAGCAGGAGCTGCTGTTCCTGCACCGTGGCCTGCTGCAATCCAACAGCGTTAATGTCAGCCTGCAGTTTGAACGGCTGGCACACCGGTTCGTCAACCTCGTGCAGCAGGTGTGACGCGGATCACGCAAGCGGTTCCCCCGGCGCCTTTTCGGCGCTGTGCTGGGGTATCCTTTTCCGGGGTCTGATCAATGAAGACAGGATTGTTTCGAAATGTCCGAAAAACGCGGCGCCCGTAACGGAATTCTATCCCTTGCGATCAAAGACAAAGCCGTGCTTTACGCAGCCTACATGCCATTCATTCAGAATGGCGGGCTCTTCATTCCGACCAAAAAGGAATACTCCCTCGGCGACGAAGTATTCATGCTCCTCAACCTGATGGACGAAGCTGAGAAGATTCCGGTGGCCGGCAAGGTGATCTGGCTGACGCCGAAAGGTGCCCAGGGTAACCGCGCAGCGGGCATCGGCGTGCAGTTCAACGATCAGGACGACCTGGCGCGAAACAAGATCGAAACCTACCTTGCCGGGGCCCTGCAGTCGGACCGCCACACGCATACCATGTGAGGCCCCGCCGCCGGTAGGGCCCACGCCAGGTGAGCCCCCGCTGCGATCCCGTCCTTGAATCGATATCCGAAGCATGGGGCCCGCACCGCGCAGGCGGATGCCGTTCAGCAGCGATGCTGGCTGTCAGCCGCCGAGATGTCTCGAGAAGAAGTTCAGAATGGTTCGAAACCGGTGGGTGGATACGTGTGGCTCATGCAGCGCGTGCCTTGAGCCCGGGTAGGTCATCAGATCGAACAGGACCCCGGCCTCCTGCAGTTCTGCGATCGCGGCAGTGCAGTGCGTAAACAGCACGTTATCGTCGGCCATCCCGTGAATCAGCAACAGAGGCGCGTTGATCTGGCCAAGCTCTCCGAGCACGCCGGACTCCAGGTAGCGCGCATCCGCACTGTTCGGTAAGCCGAGGTAGCGCTCCGTGTAGTGCGTGTCGTAGAGCGCCCAGTCGGTGACCGGCGCGACGCTGACACCAGCAGCAAATACGCCGGGCGCCCGGGTCAGGCCGCGGAGGGTCATGTAGCCGCCGTAGCTGTGCCCGAAGAGACCAATACGCTCGCCGTTGATCCAATCGAGCGTCTTCAGAAACTCGACGCCGGTCAGCTGATCTTCGAGCTCCGCTGTACCGAGCGCCTGGTAGATTGGTGCTTCAAAAGCCCGTCCGCGTCCGCTGGAACCGCGGTTGTCGAGCTCGAACACGGCGAAGCCCCGCTGTGCGAACAGCTGCAGCATCAGCGACGCCCACTCGTTTCGGACCCGCTGCACGCCCGGCCCCCCATAGACGTGAACGACCACAGGCACCGGCGTGCGGGCGCTGGCATTGGCTGGACGGGTCAGCCGGTAGCAGAGCCGCGTGCCGTCCCGGCCGGTAAGCTCACCAAGCTCCGGAGTGCAGTGGCTCGGCAGAAAAGCGCCATACGCCTGGTCGGCGACGGCCGAGCCGAACAGACGCGCCTGCGAGCCGTCCCCAAGCTCAGTCAGGGTCAGGGATGACGTCGCGTCCAGCGCGCTGCTGCGATCCACGAAGCGCCGGCCATCGGGGCTGACCCGCAGTTCATGCCAACCCGGAGCGGTGGTCAGACGTTCGGCCGTCGGCCGGGTGCCGGATTCACCGGCCGCGGCGGATCGGACCTGGTCCAGCGCGATGCGGTACAGGTGCCGTTCCGTCGGCGTCTCGAGCCAGCCGGTGACGAGGACGTGATCGCGGGCGATGCCGGCAATGCCCTCGACGTACAGTGCCTCCGGCGAACAGAGCGACAGTTTGCCAGGTTGGCTCGCTGTCCCAGTGCCGAGCGCAAGGCAGGCGAGTTGCGAACCGCCGAACTGCTCGGTGGTCCACAGCAGCGTCGTCTCACCTTGGGACTCGTCTGCCGCTGGCAGCTGGCGCAGGTTGTTGTGCAGATTGATCCAGGTCTCGCTGGTCTCGACTCGGGTGGGCTCGAAGCGCCAGTCCGGTGCCGCAAAGCGGCCCAGGGTCAGTGTTTGCTGCAGCCGGTCCTGCAGCTGCACCCAGAGACCCGAAGGCAGCCAGTCGACCCGCGCGAGGTACGTTTCCGTGCGCTGCTGGTAGTCGATCCAATCGACACACCCATCCTCGAGCTGAAAAACGCCGAGCCGCACCTCGGCGTTTGCCTGGCCGGCGTAGGGGTAGTGCTGGCGGATCGTCTCGACGGAGCCCGCGTGAATCTCCTGCCGTTCCGAGATCGCAATCGTCTTTTCGTCCGTCCGCTGGAAGGCCAGCGCGTTTTCGTCAGGCGACCACCAGTGCCCTTTGAAACGGTGCATTTCCTCCTGGGCAATAAAGTCGGCCAGACCGCTGGAAACCGTTACGTCCGCATCGTTGGTCACACGGCGCTCGCGGCCTATGTCCAGCTCCAGCAGGTAGAGATCGCCCTGGCGGACATAGGAGAGATAGCGGCCCGAAGGCGAGAACTGCAGGCCAACGTGGCGTTCCCGGGACCGGGTCACGCGCCGCAGGGCGCGGGTCTCCAGGTGTACGAGAACCCCCTGACCGCCACAGACCACGAGCACCTCCGGAGCACCAGGCCGCGGTAGAACCTCCGCGATGCCGCCGGCAAACTGCCGGCGGCGCTCTCGCTCAGCCTGTTCTGCCGCGCTCTCCTCGACCTCCGCGTCGGCAAGTATCGGCTCCAGGTCCGCGGCCGTGAGCCAGGCTTCCTGCGGTGGGCTAAGCGCAGCGGCCGCGCATTCGACGAGCCACAAATCCAGCCACTCGCGGCGGCTCCGGGACGAGGCGAGAAACAGAAGCTTCGAACCGTCGCTGCTGAACACGACCGTCTGCGGCAGTGCGTCGATCAACGGCGGGTCGGCGAACAGACGCTCGGGGGTAAGGCTCGGCGGAGCTGAAGTTGCCCCGCGATCGTCTGCGGCGTTGGTCACTGGTGATGCTCCGGATGTTCGAAACCATAGCGGGTCAGGTTCAGCGGTTCGGCGCTGGTGACGGCCACGTTGTCTTCGATCCGGATGCCGCCGCAGGGCTTCAGTGCTTCGATTGCTGCCGCGTCGAGCAGCCTACCGTGAGCGCTGGCCAACAGCGGCTCGAGGAGCATGTCGATGAAGTAAATGCCGGGTTCGATGGTGAAGACCTGTCCTACCTCAAGTGGCCGCGTCAGCCGCAGCGCCGCGTAGTTGTCCGGCGGTTCGCGGATCTCGCCTGCGGCGTTGACGAACAGCCCGCCGACGTCGTGGGTCTGCAGGCCGAGCAGATGGCCGAGGCCGTGGGGGAAAAAGGCTTCAGACAAGCCTTTCGCGCACGCTTCTTCGGCGCTGCAGCGGAACACGCCGGCCTCGCTGAGCACCCCGCAGATGCGCCGGTGCATGTCGGCGTGCAGATGCAGATAGGATTGCTCTGGCCTGATGGTAGCAATCAGCGCCTGCTGCTCCCGCGTTACCGCCGCGATCAGATCCGCAAACAGCCCGGGGACCGCAGCGTAGGTTCGGGTCACGTCGCTGGCATAACCACTCCAGCTGGCGCCCGCATCGATCAGCAGGCTGCGCACGGGGACCGGCGGACGCCGATCGTAGTGTTGATAGTGCAGCACGCCAGCGTGTTCGTTGAGAGCCACGATGCTGCTGTAGGGCAGATCTGCCGCCGTCTGGCTGGAAGCGCTGAGATACGCCTGGTGCAGGCTGAACTCGGTGCTGTTCGCGCGCCCGCCACCAGTGAAAGCCGCCGCAACGGCCTGATGACCGCAGGCCGCCCGCTGGCTGGCACGCAGCAGGCAGACCAGCTCGAATGGGGATTTCACGGCCCGCGCGTAGTGCAGGGCCGCGAGCACGGCCGGCGGGTTGCGCGTGGCATCCGCGGGCAACGGCAGGTCATCCTCACCAATGAACACAATCCGGCCGTTCGGACGCGACGCTGACGACGCCCGCTCCAGCCGAGCCAGCCGCTCGTGCAGCGCTTTGGACAGCGCCTCCCGCGTCGCGAAGGTCGACACCGTGAAGTTGCCCGCCGCCGGCGCCGGGACCGGGGGGGGCTGGTGCCAGTAATCCTCGGGCTTAAGAAACAGCAGCTCCGGCGTTGCTCCGGGCGCCAGCAGAAGGACGCTGCCGCTGCTGTCCAGCGCCGGGAGCCAATGCAGGAAGTGGGGATTCGCGCGGAACGGAACGGGCTGATCGTCAAAGGCGTAGAGCGGCGCTTCTCCGGCGGGCACAACGACTGCGCTGAGCCCTTGTACCGCACACAGCGAATCCAGCCGTGCTCGCAGGGTCGCCAGATGCTCCGGATACAGTTGCTGCCACAGGGTCGCGTCGTCGACGTCTAGTCCGCCAACGCCCGCAGGCGGTGGTGCGAACGCGTGCGCCTCGGCAATGTCGGGAGGCGGGGCTTCGGGCTTCAGGTTGGTCACGTGCGGGCCTGGTTTCATGCTATGTTCTGAACTTCAAGGATACTCGATGCGCGGGGGGAAACAGATGGGCGCTATGTCATTCAGCTATGCGGCACCGGAGTCGCTCGACGAAGCGCTGGCGCTGCTTGGACAGCATGCTGCGGCGGAGGAGCGGGTCCAGGTGCTCGCTGGTGGTACGGACATGCTCGTGCAGCTGCAGTCCATCGATCGCAATCCGCGAGCCATTCTCGATATCAAAAAACTGCCGGAAACCAACGAGCTGTCAATCGAAGCCGAGCAGATCACCATCGGCTCCGCCATCCCGAGTGCCGTGCTCAACGAGAACGTAGAGCTTAAGGCGCTGTTTCCCGGGCTGCTCGAGGCAGCCGACCTGATCGGTTCGACCCAGATCCAGGGCCGGGCTACGGTTGGCGGCAACTTGTGCAACGCGTCCCCGGCAGGCGATTCGATTCCAGCGCTGATCGCCAACGGCGCGCTGTGCGTCATCGCTGGCAGCGCCGGGCAGCGTGAGCTGCCGGTAGAAGACTTCGTTGTCGGTGTGCAACGCAATGCGCTCGCGGCAGGGGAAATGCTGGTGGCACTGCGCCTGCCCCGGCCTCAGGCGCATTCCGGTGACGCCTACCTGCGCTTCACTCCGCGCACCGAGATGGACATTGCCGTTGCTGGCTGTGGAGTCCGCGTGACCCTCGATGACAGTGGCCTGTGCAGGGCAGCGCGCATTGGCATTGGTGCCGTGGCGCCGACGGCGCTGCTGGTACCGGAAGCAGCGCAGGCGCTGGTGGGTACCCGGCTCGACGATGCAGCGCTCGATGCTGCTGCGGCAGCCTGTTCGGCAGCGGCACAGCCGATCACCGACAAGCGGGGCACGGTGGAATTTCGCAAACGGATCGTTGGGGTTCTGTGTCGCAGGGCTACCGCAATCGCTGCACAGCGCGCCGCCGGTTAGCCCGGCAGGAGAGCGGCCGGCTCCACTACAGGCGCCGGCGGCCGGTTGATGGCCGGTCTCACCGCAGCTGGGCGCTCCATGTTGGAACTGTCCGCCGGAGGCTTTCCACCAGAGACTCTCACGCGGATAGAAGGGGATCGGCAGGGTCGCGAGCAGCGGGCAGCAGCCGGGTGAACCAAAAAAGATCGACGAAAATACAACGACAGATCAACGACAGATCAACGACAGATAGAAGGGTCGAGGACATGGCAAAAGTTCAGGTGGAAACCAGCATCAATGGCGAAGTCGTTGAGTATCTGTGCGATCCGCAGCAATCGCTGCTGCATGTCTTGCGGGACGAACTCGGCATGACTGGTACCAAGGAGGGCTGCGGCACCGGTGACTGCGGTGCCTGCAGCGTGATGCTCGATGGCAGGCTGGTCTGCTCCTGCCTGGTGCTGGGCGTAGAAGCCAGCGGGCGCGAGCTCACCACGATCGAAGGTGTTGCCGAAGACGATGGCCTGCATCCGATCCAGCAGAAGTTTCTGGAACACGCGGCGCTGCAGTGCGGCATCTGCACACCTGGCCTGGTGATCGCGACCAAGGCGCTGCTGGAGAAGCACCCGCAGCCTGACGAAGAGACCATTCGCTACTGGCTGGCCGGTAACCTCTGCCGCTGCACGGGCTATGACAAGATCATCCGTGCCGTGCAGGCCGCCGCCGAGGAAATGGCAGCCTAGGAGCCTCAGTCGGTCAGCCGGAGACCGGTCAGCGCCTCCAGATCGGTCAGCGCCTGAGCTTCCGACAGCACTTTGATTGTCCGCATCCCCAGCGCAGCCGCTGGCTTCAGGTTCACGCCGAGGTCATCCAGAAACGCGCTTTCGTCTGGCTCAACCGTCATGCGCTCGCAGGCAATACGGTAAATTGCCGGATCCGGCTTGCGAACCCCTTCGACGCTGGATTCCACGACCACGTCGAAGCGAGCCATGACCGCAGCCATCTGCTGCGCCCGTTCCGAACTCGCCGCCATCCCTGGCCCCTGACCCGTCTTGACGTTGTTGGTGATGCAGCCCACCCGGTATTTCTCGCGGATCCGATCCAGCGCACGAACCATCTTCGGCCTCAGATCACCGCTGAGCAGCTTCAGCACCTCGCGGCCAGAGACGTCGTGGCCAAGGGCAATGGCTTCTTCACGGAACAGCTGATCAAAGGCATCCCGATCGATCTGGCTGGATTCAAACTGTGCCCAGGCATTGTCGTGGGGATTGGTGGCGTTCACCGTTCGAATGAAGTTCTGCGGTAACCCGTGCTCGCTTTCGTAGCGGTTGAAGGCTTCGAAGGGGCTCGTTGTGAGAACCCCACCGAAATCCCAGAGGACGGCGGTGAGCGGTTTGTGGGCGGACATGCTTCGGTCTCTGATCGCTTGAAATCAGCGGCGAAGGATAGCTCAACTTGTCGCCCCGTGGCTGCCTGGTGGTGTCGGGTGCTGCCAGCGGCTGCTGAGCCGCCTATCATGGGCCCGGTTGTTTACTTACCGAGGTTGATCGCCAACGTATTCGGCGGCAGACCACTGAACCTGCCCGGAGCCGTCTGGCCGTCATCCGCCACAGTCATCACAAGGAGCAGGCTATGGACTTGGAACAGGGTGTTGCGATCGTAACCGGGTCATCATCCGGCGTGGGCGCAGCATGCGCGCGTCAGCTGGCGGAGCGAGGGTGCCACGTCGTGGTCAATTACTCCCGCAATCGAGAGGGCGCGGAGACGACAGCAGGGGCCTGCGAACAGCTGGGGGTGGAGACCAGCATCGTGCAGGCCGACGTCGCCGATGACGCCAGCTGCCGGGCACTGGTCCAGACGGCCGTCGATCGCTGGGGTCGCCTGGATGTGCTCATCAACAATGCGGGGACGACAAAGTTCTGCGCCCACGGCGATCTCGATGGGCTCGACAAGCAGGATTTCCAGGACATTTACGCGGTCAACACGATCGGCGTCTACCAGATGGTTCGTGCCGCGGCGCCGATCATGCGGCAGGGCGGACGCGGCAGCATCGTCAACGTAGCCTCAATTGCGGGCGTCACGGGCGTTGGTAGCTCCATCGCCTATGCGGCCTCGAAAGGCGCGTTGATTACCATGGGCCTTTCGCTGGCACGGGTGCTGGGGCCGGAGATCAGGGTAAACACCGTGTGTCCGGGCTTCATTCAGGGTGACTGGCTGGCAGAAGGCATGGGTGCCGAGGCTTACGAGAGGAGCAAGAGCTACCTGGAAGCGAATACGCCGCTCCAGCTCACGACGACACCGGACACCGTTGCGGAGGCAATCCTTTACTTTGCCGGCGGTGCAGAAGTAGTTACCGGGGAAACGCTGATTCTCGACGGAGGGCACCACCTGATGCAGACACCGATGGCGCGGCGCTGATGCTCGCTCCACGCTGCTGGTTTCAGTTCGACGGGCGCGCTTGCTGAAGGTTCGCTTTGCGCGGCTGCATAGCACATGGGGAAGCGCGCAGTGAGGCGCGCTCTGACCCCGAAGGGCTTAGCGCGCTTTGGCCAGCGCCGCCTGGGCGGTCGTTCTGCAGCCGACCTACGGCGTTGGGGGGTGGTCGCTGTGACGAACGTCTTCACCACGCACCTGAAAGACCACCTGCTCGCCGATGTTCTTGGCGTGGTCCCCGATGCGCTCGAGCGCGCGTGCGGTCCACAGCGTATTGATCGAGCGCTCGGCGTGCTCCGGCTCCTGACGTAGATCCGCCAGTACCTTGGCTACCGCAACCTTGTACTCCTGATCCACCTGCCGATCGGCAGCGATAACCTCGAGCGCAGCGTCCGCATCACCTCGGGCGAAGGCATCGAGCGCGTCGCGGACCATGCGCGTGACCTGCTCGCTCAGGGTACGGATGTGTTTGTACTGATCTTCGGGAAAGGCCTGACGCCCCATGCCGATGGCCATTTTTGCGATCCGGTCAGATTCATCGCCAATCCGCTCGAGGTCCGCCGAGGCTTTCATGATGCAGATCACCATGCGCAGATCCACGGCAGTCGGCTGCCGCCGCGCAATGATGTTGATAACGCGCTCATCGATCTCGATTTCGTAGCGATTGA
The DNA here is from genome assembly GCA_038757945.1 of Pseudomonadota bacterium. GTDB lineage: Bacteria > Pseudomonadota > Gammaproteobacteria > Pseudomonadales > Azotimanducaceae > CALHVX01. Next base: position 2,048 of record JBCDGJ010000017.1, on the reverse strand, counting down.
CCTCTTTGTCAATGCTGCGCGTCTCTTCAGCGAGCGCGATGTCGTGCGTAATCAGCGCCCGGCACGACTGCTGAATCTGCCGCTCCACCAACCCGCCCATCTCCATGAGCCGGGCGCGCAGGGCGTCGAGCTCGGTGTCGAACTGTTCGGAGATGTGCTTGATCATTTGGGGTGGTGGCACTCCATGCCGCCTGCAATCGGTGGACCGGGTTTCAGCCTGGCTCAGCTATCCGCCTCATCCTTCGGTTTTGACATTCGATATCAACCGTCAATATCGACTTTCAATATCAATTCTCAATATCAATTCTCAATATCAACCTTCGGTCTAAGCCTTCGGCGTCACTCCGCCACCTCAGCCGTAGCGACCCGTGATGTAGTCTTCGGTTCGGGACTGCTGTGGATTGGTGAACAGGGCATCGGTTTCCCCGTACTCTATCACTTCCCCGAGGTACAGGAATGCGGTGCGATCCGCGACCCGCGCAGCCTGCTGCATGTTGTGCGTCACGATGACAATAGTGTACGCCTCCTTGAGCTGCGCGATCAGCTCTTCGATCTTCAACGTCGAGATTGGATCGAGCGCCGACGCCGGCTCGTCGAGCAGCAGGACCGAGGGTTCAACGGCAATCGCCCGGGCCAGTACCAGCCGCTGCTGTTGACCGCCGGAGAGGCTGAGTGCCGAATCCTGCAGACGACCGCTGACCTCATCCCAGAGCGCCGCAGAGCGCAGGGCCCACTCGATCCGGTCATCGAGTTCGCTCTGCACCGGATCCTGCGTCAGGCGCAGCCCGTAGGCGACGTTTTCGTAGATCGACTTCGGGAACGGATTGGGCTTCTGAAACACCATGCCGACGCGTCGCCGAAGCTGGGTGACGTTGATGCCTGGCTCATTGACGTTCAAGCCATCGAGGAAAATGCGGCCCTCGATGTGCACGTCCTCGATCAAGTCGTTCATGCGGTTGAGGCAGCGCAGCAGCGTCGATTTGCCGCAGCCGGACGGGCCGATCAGAGCCGTCACCCGGTGCCGTGGCATCGCCAGGCTGACGTCCTTCAGCGCCGGCACATCGCCGTAGCGAAGCGATAGTTGCTCAACGTCAATACAGGTTTCAGGCTCGGCAGCAATACCGCCTTCAGTGTTCATCGTCCGTGCTGACATCCAGAGCGCCGTATGCGCAGGTGTAAGTGTATTCCAGGAATCTTATGGAATCTTTACAGGGTGCTGCAGAGCTCAGCTGGATTCCATGCGCGACCGCCAACTGGCCTTCGGCTCCCAAGGCCTTTCCTGGTCGGAGTTCTTTTCTAGCCGGAGTTCTCTCCTGACCGGAGTTCTTTCCTGACCGGAGTTCTTTCCTGATCGGCTCTGTTGCGACTGCGCCAGGCCACCACCAGCGCTATTGCTCATAGCTACGGTAGCGTACTTCGAGGCGGTTGCGTAGAACGATGGCGAGAAGGTTGAGCCCGAGCACGATGATCACCAGCAGCAGTGCCGTTGCAAACACCAGAGGCCGAGCCGATTCCACATTTGGACTTTGAAAGCCGACGTCATAAATGTGGAACCCCAGGTGCATGAATTTGCGGTCCAGGTGCAGGTAGGGAAAATTGCCGTCGAGCGGCAGCGACGGCGCCAGCTTGACCACACCGACCAGCATGAGCGGGGCAACTTCGCCTGCCGCTCTCGCGACGGCCAGAATGACACCGGTCAGTATCGACGGGCTGGCCATGGGCAACACAATTCGAAACAGGGTTTCTGACCGGGTTGCCCCCAGCGCAAGGCTGCCTTCGCGGACACGCTGGGGAATCCGGCTCAATCCTTCCTCTGTCGAAACGATGACCACCGGAACCGTCAACAGCGCCAGCGTCAGGGATGCCCAGAGAATGCCCGGCGTGCCGTATTTGGGCGCTGGCAGCGATTCTGAAAAGAACAGCTGATCGATACTCCCGCCCAGGAAGTACACGAAGAACCCGAGGCCGAACACACCGTAGACAATCGACGGAACACCGGCGAGATTGTTGACGGCAATACGCATGAGCTGCACGAGCGGACCCTGCCG
>JBCDGJ010000016.1:0-51569 GCA_038757945.1 Pseudomonadota bacterium | reverse complement strand
GCATCGTGAACACCAGCAGCCACTTTGCGGCAACGGGTAGCTCGGCATAGTTTTCCGCGACCGCGCCAAGACCGGGGCCGAGGTTGTTGAGGCAGGCACCCACCGCCGAAAACGCTGATATGAAGTCGAGCTCGGTCACCAGCAGTAGCCCGGTGACGAGCGTGAGAAACAGGATCACGTAGGCGGCGAAGAAGCTCCACACGGTTTCTATGATTCGATCCGGAACCCGCTGACCCGCCAGCTTGATGGGAAAGATCCCGGTGGGATGAATGAGGCGGCGTACCTCCCGGCGACCCTGCAGGTAGATCAGCACCACCCGGATCATCTTGATCCCGCCCGCCGTCGAGCCGGCGCACCCTCCGGCAAAGGCGGCAAGGATCAGTAGCACCGGAGCGGCGGACGGCCAGTTGCTGAAGTTTGTGGTCGTGTAGCCGGTGGTCGTCGCGATCGAGACAACCTGGAACATGCCGTCGCGGATCGGGTTATCCGTCGTCTCGTACTGCGTCAGCAGGTAACAGACGATGAGGCCGACAGCGCACAGCATGAAGGCGAGCGCACGCACTTCGGGGTCGCGCAGATACAGCCGCGGATCGCGGCGGGCGACCACGGCGAAATGCAGCCCGAAGCTGATTGCTGACAGGAGCATGAACGCGATGGCTACCGATTCCACGGCAGCGCTGCCGAAGAAGCCGATGCTCTGATCGTGCGTGGAAAATCCCCCGATGGCCACCGTGGAAAAGCTGTGGCAGATGGCATCGAAAGGGTTCATGCCGGCGAGCCAGTAGCACAGGGCGCAGGCTGCGGTCAGGCCAACGTACAGGTACCACAGCGCCTTTGCCGTTTCAGTGATGCGTGGGGTGAGCTTGCTGTCCTTGACCGGCCCTGGCGATTCCGCCCGGTAGAGCTGCATGCCGCCGATCCCGAGCATGGGCAGAATAGCGACGGCAAGAACGATGATGCCCATACCGCCAAGCCAGTTCAGCAGCTGCCGGTAGAAGAGAATTGAACGTGGCAGATCATCGAGCCCGGTGTATACCGTCGCGCCGGTGGTGGTCAGCCCTGACAAAGACTCGAACGCTGCATCGGTGAACGTCGATTCGAGCGGCGCAAACAGGTAGAGCGGCAATGCACCAACCAGACCCAGCCCGAGATAAAACAGGACCGTTACCAGAAAGCCGTCGCCGGCGCGCAGCTCGCGGTTGTCGCGCGGCAGGAGCCACATGGCCAGGCCGGTCACGATGGTAACGATGAAGGCGATGGCGAACGTTGGAATGGTGCTTTCGCCGTAGATCACGGCCACCAGCACCGGGGACAGCAGCGTCAGGCTGAACAGGGTCAGCAGCACGCCGGTGACACGGATGATGACTGACAGATTCATCTTAGCGCAACGTGCTCATGCAACAGGATGCTAGAAGAACGTCAGGCCGACCTGGAACAGGCGTTCGACGGCGGGCACGTACTTCTTGTCGACCAGAAACAGAATCACGTGGTCATCGGTTTCGATCACGATATCGTCGTGTGCGATCAGCACCTCGTTGCCGCGCACCAGGGCACCGATGGAAGTTCCTGGTGGCAGGTCGATCTCGCCGATGGTGCGGCCGACGACTTTGGAGTCCCGCTTGCTGCCATGGGCAATGGCCTCGATGGCTTCAGCAGCGCCGCGGCGCAGGCTGTGCACCATCGCGACATCGCCCCGACGGACGTGGCTGAGCAACGTCGAGGTGGTGGCCTGCTGTGGCGAGATGGCGATGTCGATGTCACCGCCCTGCACCAGATCAACGTAGGCGCGCTTGCCGATGAGCGCCATGACCTGGCGGACGCCAAGGCGTTTGGCGAGCAGCGCTGACATGATGTTGACCTCATCGTCGTTGGTCACCGCGCAGAAGGCATCGCATTGCTCGATGTTTTCCTCGAGCAGCAGTTCCCGATCCGTGGCGTCACCATTCAGCACCACGGCCCGATCCAACTTTTCGGCGAGCTCCACGCACCGTTCCTCGCCGAACTCGATGACCTTGACGGCGAACAGGTCTTCAACCTCGCGGGCGAGGCGCAGACCAACGTTACCACCGCCCGCGATCACCACGCGCTTGAAGGGCTTTTCGACCCGCCGCAGCTCACCCATGACGGCGTTGATGTGTTTAGCCGCCGCCACCAGAAACACTTCGTCGTCCACCTCGATCACGGTGTCCCCGGTGGGCGTGATCGGTCGGCCGCGGCGAAAGATTGCAGCCACGCGCGTATCGACCTGCGGCATGTGTTCGCGCAACGTCTTGATTGCCTGGCCGACGAGGGGACCTCCGTAGACCGCGCGTACGGCAACGAGCTGCACCTGGCCTTCTGCGAAGTTGAGTACCTGCAGCGCGCCGGGGTGGGTCAACAGTTGCACGATGTGCTCGGTGACCACGCCTTCCGGATTGATGAGCACGTCGATCGGCATGTGTTCGGCGTTGAACAGGCTGTCCCGCGACAGGTAGGAGGACGAGCGTATACGTGCGATTTTGGTGGGTGTCTGGAACAGCGTGTAGCAGACCTGGCAGGCGACGATGTTGACCTCGTCGCTTTCGGTGACGGCAACCAGCAGGTCCGCATCGTCAGCACCAGCGCGACGCAGCACGTCAGGATGTGAACCGTGGCCATGTACGGTCTGGATGTCGAGCCGGTCCTTGAGCTCGAACAGCCGGGTCGCGTTGGTATCGATCAAAGTGATGTCGAACGCTTCGCTTGCCAGATTTTCGGCAAGGGTGCCGCCGACCTGTCCAGCGCCGATGATGAGAATTTTCATGGTGTCGGGCGCTCGCCCCTGGCGTCGACCGTCATTGTAGTTGCTTCATTGCAGCGTAGTAAAAACCATCGGTCCGTGGATCAGCAGGCGTGAGCTGCCAGCCGAACTGCCGCTGTTGGCCGGTGGGCAGCGACAGCGGCAGCGGTGTCCAGTGTGCGTGGCGCTTGAGGAAACCCTCGACGACCCGGTCGTTTTCAGCGCAGAGCAGGGAGCAGGTGGCGTACAACAGGCCGCCGCCGGGCCGTACCGAGCCCGCGACGGAGTCCAGCAGCAGTCCTTGGGTCTGCGCCTGGTCAGCGATAGCCCCGGCCTCACGCAGCAGCTTGATGTCCGGGTGCCGACGCAGCGTTCCGCTGCCGCTGCAGGGCGCGTCGATCAGCGCCAGATCGAACGCCGGGCCCGCATACCAGCCGTTGCTGCTGACATCAGCAGCCTGCACTTCGAGCCGGCTGTTGGCGTCGAAGCCGAGGCGCTCCGCTTCGCGACGTACCTGCTGCAGGCGTCGCTCGCTCAGATCGACTGCCAGCGTTTCTGGTGCGCGCTCGCGCCACTGCTCGAGCGCGTGGAACAGTTTGCCTCCGGGCGCGCAACAGGCGTCGAGCCAGCGGAAGCCCCGTTCCGCACCAATGGCTTCGCGAAGCTGCTCAAGCGCGCTGAAGGCGAGCTGGGCCCCGGCATCCTGCGCGGAGCAGGCCCCCTGGACAAATTCGTCCAGCGTTGTGACGGACAGCGGCTTGTCCAATATCCAGGTTTCGCGCCGGAACGGCGTTGTGTACGCGCGGTCCTGGCGCTCGAGGGCAGCTTCGACGGCAGCCTCCCGCCCGGGCTGCACGCGCAGGCTCATGGGAGCACGATCGCCGCAGGCCGCTGCGATCGTTGCAGCGGCAGCGCCGTAGTCTGCCTGCAGCCCGTCAATCAGCCACTGCGGCAGATCAAAGCGCACTTCGTCGGTCGTGTAGGGGGACGGCGCGGTGCGCGCCTGCTGTCGCGGCTGATCCGCTGGTGCGTCCGGCAGGCTGCGGCGCAGGTTGCGCAGGCAGGCATTGACCAGCGCCCGCGCCCACGGTTTACCGAGCTGGCGGGTTGCGGCAACGGTCTCCGCGACGGCTGCATGATCCGGCACACGCAGGTGCACCAGCTGATAGGCACCGATGAGCAGCAGCGCGTAGACATCCTGGTCTTTGGCGCGCAGGGGTTGCTTCAGGAACGGTGCCAGCTGCGCAGCGAGCGAGTAGAAATGCCGGGTCGTGCCGTACAGCAGCTCCCGCACGAACGGCGCAAACGGCGGATCTGGTTCCAGCTGATCGAGGGTGCGCTGCTCGCGCAGCAGGCGCCCGAGCGCGCGCGCTGCCTGAGCGCGCTCTCTGGCACCGCTGCTCATGCAGAGTCTGCTGCGGTGGGCTCGTCGAAGCGGCTTCCGTTGGGAAACAGGTCGCTGTAGCCGTTACGCAGCGCGACGCCGTCGAGCGGCGTGCCTTTACCGCGATTGAGCTGCACACGGTTGAGCAGCAACGCCCCCGCTCCGGTGGCGACCCGCAGGCCCCGCTTCTCGAGCCCGAGGATTGTGCCCGGCGCAGCTGCTATAGCGGCGTCTTCGACCACGGTGACCGACAGCAGCTTCAAGCGCAGCTTACCGAGCCGGGCAAGCGCCGGTTGCCGTCCGGTCAACGCGCGTACCTGGCGATCGATCTCGGTAGCTGAGCGGCGCCAGTCGATCTCCGAGTCCGCGGCGGTCAGCTTATGGGCGTAGGTGACGCCCTGCTCTGCCTGCGGCACCGGGACAGGCGGCTGCGGTTCGGCGAGCAGGCTCGGCAGCAGCTCGAGCAGCAGCGCCGTGCCCGCAGCCGCAAGCGCGGCTTCGAGCTCATGCCCGGTCGTGGTTGGTGTGATGGCAATGCGGGTGCTTTGGTAGACCGGGCCGGTGTCGAGCCCCGCTTCCATCTGCATCAGGGCTACCCCGGTCTCCGTATCGCCGGCCATGATCGCGCGTTCGATGGGTGCGGCCCCGCGCCAGCGCGGCAGCAGCGACGCGTGCACGTTGAGGCACCCGAGCTGCGGCAGGTCGAGCACGGCCTGCGGCAGGATGAGACCGTAGGCCGCAACGATCAGCAGATCCAGCTCGAAGGCCGCCAGCGCCTCCTGGGCTGCAGCCGTCTTGAGCGTGCGGGGCGTCTGGACCGGGATGCCGTTGGCCGTCGCCAGCTCGGCGACTGCTGATGGCCGCAGCTTGCGGCCACGGCCGGCCGGGCGTGGCGGTTGGCTCAGCACCAGCACCGGAGCGAAGTCGGTGGCGATCAGACCCTCGAGGATCGTTGCCGCGAAGTCGGGGCTCCCGGCGAAACCGATGCGGCTGGCGCGTCTCATGGCGTTGGCGCGGAGGTGGCCTGATCAGGCGCGCTGGCGCTCCAGCTTCTCCAGTTTCTTGCGGATGCGGGTGCGCTTGAGGTTCGACAGGTAATCCACAAACAGCTTGCCATCCAGATGGTCGCACTCGTGCTGGATGCAGACGGCCAGCAGGCCGTCTGCTTCGAGCTCGAAGTGCGTGCCGTCGCGGTCGAGCGCTGCGACGCGGACCTGAGTTTTGCGGGTAACCGGTTCGTAGTACCCGGGTACCGAGAGACAGCCTTCCTCGGTCTCGACCGGGTCGCCGAAGGGCTCGATCTGGGGATTGATGAATACGTAGGGCTGATCACGGTCTTCCGAGACATCGATCACGATGATGCGTTCGTGCACGTTGACCTGCGTTGCTGCGAGCCCGATGCCTGGCGCGTCGTACATGGTTTCGAACATGTCGTCGATCAGCTTCCGGGTCCGGTCGGTGACCTGGGTTACCGGCTTTGCTTTGGTGCGCAGGCGGGAATCGGGGAAGCTCAGTATTTCCAACAAGGCCATGGCGACAGTCTGTTTCCTGACGGCGGTAGCGGAATTTGACCGCGTACTGCGTGAGAGTTTCGTTTTCCGGGCGTCCAACAGTGCGCGTTGTGAGCCGGCCTGGGACAGGCCGGCCTGATCAGTGTCCGGGCTGCTTAAGGCCGGCACCGACAGTGCACGGGCATGTGACCCGTCTCTAGTAATGGCGCAAATTGGGCTGCTAAGATTGTGATGGTATTAGCTTTTTTGCCCGTCTTCATCAGGAGTTTGGCTCCCTGCGTCCGGCACCTGTGTCTGGAAGATAAGTTGGAAGGAACCTGTGTCCGGAAGATGAGTTGGAAGAAGGTGCCTGAGGAAGCCGGTTCGGCGTGCCCGCAGTCCGGAGCGGGTCGACGCGCATCAGGACGGCGGAAAGCCGGCGGAATCAGATCGACCTGCAGCGCAGCCGAGAGGGCGGCAATGCAGAACAGGGATGGATAAGGGAGTCAGTATGGTCAATCGACACGTCAGGTACGGTGCGCAGCTGCGTCGTCGGATCGCCATGGCGGCGGTCGCGTTGCTGTTTGCGGTACCAGCAGCGCAGGCAGCGGTCGGTGACTACCTGCGCACTGACGCGCCGGACGTCTACACGGTGGTCAAGGGTGACACGCTGTGGGATATCTCCGGTCGCTTCCTGTCCAAGCCGTGGCTCTGGCCCGAGATCTGGCAGGAAAATCCACAGATCGAGAATCCGCACCTGATCTACCCTGGCGACCGCATTCGGCTGGTCTACGTCGATGGTGAACCGCGATTGGTCGTGGATCGTGGTGATGGCGGCCGAACCTACCGGATGAGCCCGGGGACGACGCGCCTGGAGCCGCAGATCCGTTCGACGCCGCTCGAGTCCGCGATTCCAGCGATCAGCCTCGATGCGATTCAGGGTTTTCTGGTGCAGAACCGGGTGGTCGAACCCGAAGTGCTCCGCGCCGCGCCCTACGTCGTGTCCGGCGACAGCCAGCGGCTTGTGCTCGGTGCCGGTGACCGGCTCTACGTGCGCGGCCTGCTCCCCGACAGCGAGAGCTTCAACTTCGTGCGTAAAGGTCCGGTCTACGTCGATCCCGAGACCCGGGAGATTCTTGGCCAGGAAGCGACCTACATCGGGCTTGGCCGCGTCGTCGGGCAGGATGGTGAGCTGTCGACCATGGCGGTCAACAGCAGTCGCGAGGAAGTTGCTATCGGTGACCGGGTGCTGCCGACGGAAGAGCGACGGGTGGACTCCACGTTCTACCCGAGCTCTCCGGAGGAAGACATCGATGGCGAGATCATCTCAGTCTTCAGCGGCGTCACGCAGGTTGGTCCCTACGACGTGGTCGTCATCAACCGCGGCGAGCGGGAAGGGCTCGAGGTCGGTAACGTGCTGGCGATCTATCAGCGCGGCGGGCTCGTGCGCGACCGCGTTGCCAACGAGACCATTCGTCTGCCAAGCGAGCGGGCCGGGCTCATGATGATCTTCCGGTCCTTCGAGAAGATGTCTTATGGTCTGGTTCTGGCCGCCGAGCGTCCTCTCGCTGTCCAGGACGAAGTCCGCAATCCCTGACCACAGGATTCTGCATCACTCAGGGGTTGCCAGCTGACAGGGGCCCCCACGTGTTGACCTATGCTCTGGCGGACCATGACGTCCGTCTGCAGCACGAATCCCGAACAGCTGACTGAAGCCGAGCTCGACTTTCTGTGCCTGCTTACCGCACAGGGGCGACAGCGCCTGCAGCGCATCGCGCGCAATTCGCAGCCGGCGGCTGCGGACGACGGTCAAGGATTCCCCTCAGTACCGGCGACACCAGCAGCACGCGCTGCAATGCTGGAGCAGGCTCGCAACAGTGGCCGGCCTGCCGGTGACCCACGACGGCGGCGTCAGCCGGGCAGTCCGGCGCGCTTCCGGGACCAGCTGCAGCGCGGCGAGCTGCGGGTGCTCTGGCACGAGCAGTTGCCGCTGGCCCTGCGGCAGGTTCCTGATCCTCCATGGGCGCTCTATCTGCGTGGCAATCCGGACGCCCTGCATGCCGCTGCCGTTGCTATCGTTGGTGCGCGAACCGCCACCGCGCGCGGTTGCCGCTGGACCCGGCAGCTCGCCCGTGAGCTCAGCACCGCCGGGCTGACCATCGTGAGCGGGCTGGCGCTTGGCATTGATGCCGCGGGCCACCAGGGATGTCTCGATGCACGCGCCGCGCCGACGATCGCCGTTCTCGGCAGCGGCGCCGATCAGCCAACGCCGCGGCAGCATGCCCGGCTGGCGTCAGCCATCGTTGCCGGTGGCGGCGCTTTGCTGTCCGAATATGCGCCGGGACAGGGCGCTAGGGCCCATCACTTCCCCGAGCGCAACCGGCTGGTCAGTGGCCTGGCGCTTGGCCTGGTCGTGGTGGAAGCCACAGAGCGATCGGGTTCGCTGATCACCGCGCGCCTTGCCCTTGAGCAGGGACGCGAGCTGATGGCCGTGCCCGGCCCCGTCGGGTTGCCGAACTCCGCAGGCTGCCATCGGCTGCTGCGCCAGGGCGCGACGCTGGTCACTGGCGCGGCGGAAGTCCTGGAGGCGATTGGCCGAGGTGAGCTGGCGCCGGCCCGTGTACGTGCCGCGGAACCGCCGGATCTCGAGCACCGTTTCGCCGCGACCGACGTCCAGCTCGCGCAGCAGCTCTATCTGGCGTGCGATGCGGTGGCGCAGCCGATGGCTGTGCTGGTCGAGATCGTGCAGGGCGATCCGGCTCGCGTTGCTCACGTGCTCACCCTGTTGGAGCTGCATGGGTTAATCCAGCGTTCGGGGGTCGGCTACGTTCGACGCTGACGGCTCGGGTTGTCCGTCGCGATTGCGGACCGCGGCGGCGATCCTTCACTGTTGTTTAGCCGCTCGGCGGCTTCAGCCGGCTTACAGCGCGAGCAGGCTGACGAGCGCGGCCTGCGTCCGTATCAGCTGGCGTTGGTTGACAGGTCAGCGAACGCATCTGGTGGCAGCATGTTCAGGAGCGGTTCGTTGTGCAGGTAGCGCTCGAGGTTGCCGAGGAAGAACGCGTCCTGGCGGGCTCGGGTGGCTTCGGTATGCGACGAGTCGTGGGGCGTAATCGTGATCCGCGGGTGCTGCCAGAGCGGGCTTGCCGGTGGCAGCGGTTCTTCGGTCGTCACGTCGAGCCAGGCGTGTGCCGGTTGCCCGGCATCGAGCGCTGACAGCAGAGCGTCCTCGTCAATCAGCCCGCCGCGTCCGAGATTCAGCAGGAGCGTCTTCGAGGAGAGCTGTGCCAGCCACTCAGCGTTGACCATGTGGTGCGTTGCAGCGGTGTAGGGCACGGCGAGGACAACCACGTCGGCGCTACCCAGCAGCTCGGGCGTTGCCTCCGGCAGCAGCCGATCGGCATTGGTTTCCGCTGGCGCGGTTCTGCGGATACCGGTCACGTGAGCGCCCAGCGGCCGAACGCGGCGCGCGATGGCGTCGCCGATTGCACCGAAGCCGATGATCACCCACTTCGAACCGGCGATCTCGCGGGTCGTCCGCGGTTGCCATAGGGCCTGCGCCTGCGCGGCGCGGTGTCCGGGACCGTCGCGAAAGCAGTCAAGGGCCGCCCACAGGGCCCACTCCGCCATGGCTTCGGCCTGAACGTGACAGGTGCAGAAACGCTGCACGTGCTGCCCGAGGCGCTGAAAGATCGGATGCTCGGTACCGGCGGCGAAGGATTGCAGCCAGTCGACGCCAGGCGTGCTCATGACGATTTTGAGGAAACTGCGTGCAGCGTCTCCGAGCAGCGTATCGCCATTGCCATAAGCAAGATCGATGGCCACGGAACCGTCGCCGGCCAACGGCTTGCCACGCGTGTCCCGCAGCGCGCCCTCGGCGGTCAGCAGCACACAATTCAGGCGCGGACCCTGTTGCTGCAGTTGGCGGTGCAGGCGGTGGTAGGTGTCTGCGCCCAGGAGAAGGGTCGGGGTCGGCACGGTAGGCTCCCGGTCGTCGGCTGGAGTGTCGTTTGTTCCGCGGTTGGCCGCCGGCTATATTCGCGGCGATTCGCAATACGGTCTTCCGTAATGGGAGTTTAATGATGGCAATCGCAATCGCGCATCAAAGGCGCCTCGTACGGCCACTACGCTGCGACGTGGCGCGCAGCGGATGACGTCGCGACTACGTTTTGCTGTGGTCGGCAATCCGATCGCCCATTCCCGGTCCCCGGAGATCCACCAGCTGTTTGCGCGGCAGTTCGGCATCGAGCTGACCTACGAGAAGCTGCTTGCGCCGGTGGACGACTTTGCAGCGGTAGCGAAGGCGTTCTTCGATGACGGTGGCAGCGGCCTGAACGTGACCGTGCCGTTCAAGCAGGACGCGGCGCGGTGGGTTGACGTACTCGATCCGACAGCGGCGGCGGTGGGTGCTGTGAATACGATTTACGCCGGCAGCGCTGCCCGAGCGGAGGACGACCAACAGATCTGGCATGGCGCTAATACCGATGGCGCCGGACTGCTGGCTGATCTTGTGCGGCTCGGCTGGCCGGTTCAGGGACAGCGGATAGCGCTGCTTGGTGCAGGCGGTGCTGCCCGCGGGGCGCTGCACGCGTTACTGCAGGCGGCGCCGGCGTCGGTGGTGGTGGCCAACCGGACCCGGGCCACAGCGGAGCAGCTGGCCCGCGAACTGGCACCTTCCGCCCCCGCGGTGCCCCTGCTGACCGAAGCACCCGTAGCGCTGCGCGAGCCGTTCGATCTGTTGATCAACGCCACTTCGCTTGGCCTGAGCGCTGGCGCCGAGGCCTTCAGCGCACTTCTGCCGCGACTCGGTCTCGACGGTACCCGCTGTTATGACATGGTGTACGGCGACAATACGGCGTTCCTGCGCTTCGCCGCGGACCGGAGCGCTGCTGCGATTGCCGACGGCTTTGGCATGCTCATTGGCCAGGCTGCCGTTGCCTTTGAACACTGGCACGGCGTGCGCCCGTCCCTTGAAGACACCTTGAAGGCGTTGCAGGCATGATAGGAATGGTGCCGATGCGCCGGTATTCGCGACGCGGCCCGACCTTACACGGCCGGTATGTCGGGCGAAGCGGCATAGATGAGGCATAGATGACGTGAAGGATTGACCGACGGGAATATCAGACAGGGTGTAAAGCCGTGGCGTTGACAGTATTGAAAAAGCGGTTCATTGCCGGTGCCGTGTGTCCTGAATGCCGCGCTGAGGATCGCCTGCTCGTTGAGTGGGTGCGCGATATCGAAGACGCGGCAGCCGTAACGCAACGCCGGCGCCGCTGCGTCAACTGCGGCTTCCTCGAACTGGAAGACCTCGAACCAGAACCCGTGGCGCTGTCTACCCTGCCGCGCATCCGCCTCGGGGCTCAGTCCGGCGATGTCGCGCCTTCCCCGGTGCGGCTGATCGATCCCAAGTCGCTGTCCACGGACGACTGAATCGTAGAGATCGTGTGCCCCGTTTATCGGCTGGCCGGGGTTAATCATTTTCAGAAATTCCTGAAAATCCTCGATACCACCGCACAAACTGCGAAGAAAAATTCCTTGCCTTTGTAAGCTATTGAATTGAAAGGATTTATTTCGGCGTGAAAGTTGCGCGGCCGATTGAGATATTCCCTTGGTTCCCTATACTTACAGCAAGCGGAATTCGTGTGCAGCGCACAATCGTCGCGCCTTACGTTGCGCAGCCGGCTGGAGCTATCAGCGGCGCGCCGGGCAGAGCCGACGGTACGGGCAGGCCTGATCCAGGAATCATGCCTGCTGAATGACACGGCTGGCAGAACACCTGTCGGCGCCGGCTGACACACAGAAGGCGTGGCTTTCCTGGGTCTTCGTTGAAGGCGGATAACCGGGAAAGGCTGGCTGAGACCGTAGCCAGAACCTGAGAGCACCTGCGGTGTAGCCGTCAAAGCGGTGCTCTATTTGTCTCGAGCTATCACCGCTTGCACGACGCGCTCCGTCCGAGCGCGCGAATGAACTGAGCGCAAGCTGTTACTGGCAATCAGGGTGAGAGAGTGAAACAGATTAATTCTTGGATGCGGCGGATCGCTGCCGTCGGAGTCGGTATCTTCGGAATGGTCGCGGCGAGCGGTGTGCTGGCCGATGAGCTGAACATGACGGAAGGCGTCACGGACATCAGCCGGCAGGTCTATGACCTGCACATGCTGATCTTCGGGATCTGCGTGGTCATCGGCATCGGTGTGTTCGGCATGATCTTCATATCCATGTACCTGCACCGCAAGTCCCGGGGCGCCGAGCCAGCCGCTTTTCATGAGAACACCAAGGTCGAGATCGCCTGGACCGTCGTACCGACGCTGATCCTGATCGGAATGGCCATCCCCGCCACCAACGTCCTCATCCAGATGTACGACACCGGCGGAGAGGACATGACGGTCGAGGTCCGCGGCTATCAGTGGAAGTGGCAGTACAAGTATCTCGACGATGACTTTCAGCAGACCTTCAACTACTTCTCCAATCTGTCGACCTCGCGCGAAGAGATCGATGGTCGGGCAGTCAAGAGCGAAAACTATCTGCTCGAAGTCGACAATTCGCTGAAGATTCCCATCAACCGTAAGGTGCGCTTTCTGATCACGGCCGAAGACGTTATTCACGCGTTCTGGGTGCCGGAATTCGGCATCAAGCGCGATGCGATACCCGGGATCATCAACGAGCTCTGGGCCATCGTCCCTGAGCCTGGCGTCTACCGCGGGCAGTGCACGGAGCTGTGCGGCAAGGACCATGGTTTCATGCCCATCGTCGTCGAGGCACTGCCGCAGGAGGAGTACGACGCCTGGTACACCGGGCAGGTGAAAGCAGCGACTGCCCGCAAAGCGGCGCTGTCCAAGACGTTCTCTGAGGCTGAGCTGATGGCCGAGGGTGAGCAGGTCTACACGACCTTCTGCGCATCCTGTCACCAGCCGAACGGACAGGGCCTGCCCCCGGTGTTCCCGTCGCTGGTCGGCTCCGACATCGTCAAGGGGTCAAAAGAAGGGCACATCGACATCATTCTGAACGGCGTCGCCGGCAGCGCCATGCAGGCGTTCGGCAAGCAGCTCGATGCAGCTCAGATCGCGGCGGTTACGCACTACGAGCGCAACAGCTGGGGTAACGCCATGGGCGACGTGACGCAGCCGGTAGACGTCATCGCGGTCATGGATGCCAAGCCGACGCTGGCGCAGGCTGACTGAGCCCGGCCGCCGGAACAAAAACGAAACGAGAGTAAGCAAACGCTGGCGCGCGGGTCGGAGGGACCCGGGATCAGCAAACAGGTGCAAATGTCATGAGTGAAGTAGTCATCAGCCACGATGATCATCACGACCACGGTCCTGCAAAGGGCCTGACGCGATGGTTGTTCACAACCAACCACAAGGATATCGGAACGCTGTACCTCTGGTTCAGCTTCGCGATGTTCCTGACCGGCGGCGTCATGGCGCTGATTATCCGGACCGAACTGTTTCAGCCGGGGCTGCAGTTCGTCGAGCCTGAGTTCTTCAACCAGATGACGACCAACCATGGCCTGATCATGGTGTTCGGGGCCATCATGCCGGCGTTCGTGGGCCTCGCGAACTGGCTGATCCCGATGCAGATCGGAGCGCCG
The DNA here is from genome assembly GCA_038757945.1 of Pseudomonadota bacterium. Lineage (GTDB taxonomy): Bacteria > Pseudomonadota > Gammaproteobacteria > Pseudomonadales > Azotimanducaceae > CALHVX01. The sequence goes on along the minus strand of JBCDGJ010000016.1, from coordinate 38,349 downwards.
GACATGGCGCTGCCGCGCATGAACAACCTGTCGTTCTGGATCCTGCCGTTCGCGTTCGCCATGATGATCTCAACGCTGTTCATGGAAGGTGGCGGCCCGAACTTCGGCTGGACTTTCTATGCACCGCTGTCCACAACCTATGCGCCGGATTCGGTCACCTTCTTTATCTTCGCCGTTCACCTGATGGGCGCATCGTCGATCATGGGCAGCATCAACGTGATCGCCACCATCCTGAATATGCGCGCGCCCGGCATGACCTTCATGAAAATGCCGCTCTTCGTCTGGACCTGGCTGATCACCGCCTACCTGCTGCTGGCGGTCATGCCGGTACTCGCCGGCGCGGTGACCATGATGCTGTTCGACATCCACTTCGGAACCAGCTTCTTCAGTGCTGCTGGTGGTGGTGACCCGGTGATGTTCCAGCACATCTTCTGGTTCTTCGGGCATCCCGAGGTGTACATCATGATCCTGCCGGCCTTTGGCATCATCTCGGCGATCATTCCCACCTTTGCTCGGAAGCCGCTGTTCGGCTATGACAGCATGGTTTACGCAGTGGCAAGCATCGCGTTCCTGAGCTTCATCGTCTGGGCCCACCATATGTTCACCGTGGGCATGCCGCTCGCCGGGCAGCTGTTCTTCATGTACACCACCATGCTGATTGCGGTCCCGACCGGCGTTAAGGTTTTTAACTGGGTAGCCACCATGTGGCGCGGGTCAATGACCTTCGAAACGCCGATGCTGTTCGCCATCGCGTTCGTCGTGCTGTTCACCATGGGCGGATTCTCCGGGCTGATGCTGTCCATCACGCCGGTCGACTACCAGTATCACGATACCTACTTCGTGGTTGCACACTTCCACTACGTGCTGGTTCCGGGTGCGCTGTTCTCGATCATTGCATCCGTCTACTACTGGCTGCCGAAGTGGTGCGGCAACATGTACAACGAAACCCTCGGCAAGCTGCACTTCTGGCTGTCGTTTATCGGCGTCAACATCACCTTCTTCCCGCAGCACTTCTCCGGGCTCGCTGGTATGCCGCGACGCATTCCGGACTACGCTCTGCAGTTTGCAGACTTCAACATGCTGTCGAGCATCGGCGCGTTCATCTTCGGCTTCTCGCAGCTGCTGTTCCTTTACATCGTGATTGAAGCCATCCGTTCCAAGCGCCCTGCTACGGCCAAGGTCTGGGAAGGCGCGCATGGCCTGGAGTGGACGCTGCCGTCGCCGGCGCCGTACCACAGCTTTACGCATCCGCCGCGTATCGAAGAAGGTGAAGCCGTCCACGGCTGAGGCTGAGAACCAGGGAAAGAAGCGGGACCATGCGCATTACAGAACGCTATCGTCAGATCGGCACAGTACCAAAGCTGTGCCTGCTGGTCGTCGGCATGTTTGGTTTTGCGTTTGCCCTGGTGCCGCTTTACAACCTGCTCTGTGAGATCACGGGCCTGGGCGGCAAAACCGGCGGCAAGTACGACTATGATCCGGCCGCCATGGCGGTCGACGACACCCGCGAGATCAAGGTCAACTTCATCACCAACACCAACGGTGGTATGCCCTGGCAGTTTGGCTCGGCGGTCAGCGGTATGCGGGTCAATCCCGGCAAGCTCAACGAAGCAGTGTTCGTTGTAACGAACACAACGAAACGGGTGATGGTCGGTCAGGCCGTCCCTTCGGTGGTGCCGATCCGAGCTACGGATCACTTCCACAAGACCGAATGCTTCTGCTTTGAACAGCAGGTGCTCGAGCCCGGTGAGACGATGGAGATGCCAATGCGGTTTATTGTCGGTACGGAGCTGCCGGGTAATATCCAGTCAATTTCACTGAGTTACGCCCTGTTCGATATTACGGATTCGGTCTCACCGTCGGTCATCGAAGCAGAGCTTGCCGCAAATAAGCGCCTGCTCCGGGTGGCGCGGGTGGAGGCGCCAACGCCGCAGGTGACGCAGATCTGACCGGCCGAGACCGTACACGGGGCTTTATATTCAGGCTTCGCGCCTGACAACCGCTGGCAACAGCGCACGAGGGAGGCCGCGAGGCGGCTGAGAGACGAGATGGCAAATCCAAACGACAGTTCTGTCTACTACGTTCCTGAGCAGGGCTGGTACCCGGTCTGGCTGGCTGGAGGGCTCTTCCTGACCGTGTTCGGTCTCGGTGGCTGGCTCAATGACATGAAGGCCGGTGCCGAAGGCGGACCTGGCATGTTTATGGTCGGGCTGCTGGCGGTCTGCGCGGTGCTGTTCTTCTGGTTTTCCAAGGTCATTGCGGAAAACAAAGCGGGTCTCGCGAATGCTCAGCTCAATCGCAGCTACGTCTGGGGTATGGGCTGGTTCATCTTCTCCGAAGTCATGTTTTTCGCAGCGTTCTTCGGCGCGCTGTTTTACACGCGAGTCATGATCACGACCTGGCTTGGGGGCGATGGTGCAAAAGCGCTCACCGGCGATTACCTCTGGCCGGAGTTCGATAGTACCTGGCCTGTGCTCGAGAACCCCGATCCGAGCCGTTTCCCGGGTCCTGAGGAGAGCATGGCGGCGCCCGGTTCTGTCGGGGGCTGGCTGCGCTATCTGCCGCTCTGGAATACGCTCATCCTGCTGACGTCTTCGGTTACCGTGCACTTCGCGCACACGGCGGTGAAGAACCGTGAAGCCAACAAGATCAAGCTGTGGCTCGGGGTGACCGTCGCGTTGGGTGTTCTGTTCCTCATTTTGCAGGTTGAGGAATACATTCACGCGTATGAGGCGCTGGGGCTGACACTGGCGAGCGGGATTTACGGGTCGACCTTTTTCCTGCTGACCGGGTTCCACGGGTTCCACGTCACCCTCGGTACGGTCATTCTGATCATTCAGTGGTATCGATCATTCCGTGGCGACCACCTGCCCGACGACTGCTTTGGCTTTGAAGCAGCGAGCTGGTACTGGCACTTCGTTGATGTGGTGTGGGTCTGTCTCTTTATCTTCGTTTACATACTGTAGCGGCCCTTCCACAGCTGGTCGCTGCGATCAGCAGCCGCAGCGTTCGGGGCCTTCGCTTGTGTTCGGAGGCGCCGCAGCCGGCGGCACAAGACAGCCGGTTCAGCGGACTGGGGTCCAAAGCTTCGCGGTGCCGGCTGGTAGGCGCCGACCCCTGACCGCCGGGGCTGCTCAGGACTCATCGGTGTTCTGCCCGCTGGTATCAGCGAGCATGAACGGCGATGCGGCGGTGCCTCCAGCCGTTGGGGGGTGTTGGGCGAGCCCCCCAACGGCTTCTAATCTGGCCTTTGCGTGGCGGGGCTTATAGTTCAGAAGTGCTCCTCAGGCGGAAGGCTTTTCTGAATAGCAGGGTCCTCAGGGGGTTACCGGTACGACCTGGGCGTTATGCCAGGGGGCGTTGGTTCCAAGACGCAGCTGACCGCTGTAGACGCCGTAGAACAGCGTCGCCATCAGCGCTCCGGCGAGCGTGATGCGAATGCCAAGCGCATACAGCGTGCGTTTCGAGTTCTCCTCCTCGACATCCTGGAACAGGAACAGCAGACCGCTGAACAGGCTGATGAGAACGCCGATGAGCAAAAATATGATGAGCGGCTTCAACATCGGCCTGCTCCGTAAGGGAATCCGGTGATTAAAGTGAAAGGCCGGTGAAGCAGCTATGAATGCTGGAATCGAACAGCAGCCGCGCGCGGCTGACGGTGGAGATCGCTCGCGGGCAATTGCCGGCGCCCGCGCACCGCTTGGCTGGCCGGGCTTCCGGCCGGGTCTGCCGATGACGCTGTTCGTAATCGTCATGCTGCCGGTACTGATCGCCCTGGGCCGCTGGCAGCTCGATCGAGCGGAGCAGAAGCTCGACGCCTATGCTGTATCGGAGGCAGCGCGATCGCAGGTGCCGCTTACGGTGGACGCGTACGGTGCTCTGTCGAACACCGATCGCCGCTTTCGGACCGTCAGCCTCCTTGGGCAATTTGATGCGGAACGTGTGCTGCTGCTCGACAATCAGGTTCACAACGGACGGGTTGGCTACTGGGTGCTGCAGCGCTTTCAGGTGGCTGGCCGGGACGAGCAATTTCTGGTGAACCGGGGCTTCATTGCCGCGCCGGCGAGACGCGACCTCTGGCCGCAGGTGGAAACACCGGCTTCGCCGGTCGAAATCTCCGGCCTGCTGTGGCCGCAGCTCGTCCTGCTGCCGCTTCTCGAAGAAAGTGCCGCGTTGGAGACGGCTCCTGGCTCGACGAGCGGTTGGCCGCGGCGTGTTCAGCGCAGCGATTTTGAGACGTTCGCTCGCTGGCTGCCGGGTCTTGAACCTCTGGAGCTCAGGCTTACCGGGAGCAGTGCTGGTGTGCTTTCTGCGGCCGCTCCGGCGGACCTTCCGAACGGCGCACCGCGGCATCAGGGCTACGCGGTTCAGTGGTTCGGACTTGCCACTGTGTTGATGATCGGCTTTGTAGTATTTGGCCGGGTTAACGCCCGAGAGAGAACGTCAGGCAGAGCAACGGAAAGCGCCTCCTCGCCGCACGCTGAACAGCGAGACGATAGGTGAGGCCGTGCCTGCAATCAAACAGGAACGCAAGCAGTGACTCAGTCGGAAACAGGTAGCAGCGGCAGGCTGCAGCTCCTCATCATGCTGGTGGTGGCTGCTGTCTCGCTGTTTGGATCTTACTTTCTTTTTCTGGCGGTGCGTGGCGAGGGCGGGCTGGGAACCGTCAACAACGGCGAGTTTGTCTCGCCGCCGCTGACCGTGGCCGAGCTGCCGCTCGTTGCCGACCGCGAGCGGCCCGTTGACTGGAGCGCCCACTGGTGGCTGATCACCGTTGCTGCTGAAGACTGCGGGCAGCTGTGCGCCGACTCCGTTCATCTCCTCCGGCAGATGCACATTCTGCTGAACAAGGACGCCGATCGGGTGCGCCGCGCGCTGCTGTTGAACGGTGACGCGCCGACCGGACTGCGCTCGGACTATCCTGAGCTGGCGTTAGGCCAACTGCCGGGGCTTGAAGTGGCGGACAACGACCGGCTGCTGACGCCGGGGGTCTACATCGTCGATCCGATCGGCAACTTTGTTTTTCGTTACCCGCTCGAGGTGGAAGGCAGCGCCATGCTGAAAGACCTCAAGCGTCTGCTCAAGGTATCTCAAATTGGATAACACAGATCGCACAGAAACCGGATACAGCACCAGCCTGCTGCGCAGGGCGGCGCTCCTGGCCGTGTTATTCGCCGGCGGCGTGGTGTTCCTCGGTGCCTATACCCGACTCGTCGACGCCGGGCTCGGTTGCCCGGACTGGCCGGGCTGTTACGGGCACGTACTGTGGCCTACGGAGGCCGGCGAGATTGCCGCGGCCGAGGCGGCGTTCCCGGATGCGCCGGTCGATCTCAGCAAAACCTGGCCGGAGATGGTGCACCGCTACTTTGCGGGTACGCTCGGGCTGATCATTCTCGGCTTTGCGGCCTGGGCCGTGCGCGGTCGGGGACGACCGGATGCACCGCCACTGGGCCTCTCCCTGCTGCTGCTCGCGATGGTCATCCTGCAGGGTGCCTTTGGTGCCTGGACGGTGACGCTCAAGCTGTGGCCGCAGGTCGTGACGGCTCATCTGCTCGGCGGCTTCACGACCCTGTCGCTGCTCTGGCTCTTGTGCCTGCGGACTGGCGCGCTTGGTGAACCGCAGCGGTTCGGCGTGCCGGCCCAGCTGTTACCCCATGCCGTGCTCGCTCTTGTGGCAGTCGTGCTGCAGATTGCCCTGGGGGGCTGGGTGTCCTCGAACTACGCAGCGCTGGCGTGCCCGGACCTGCCGACCTGCCATGGCGCCTGGGTGCCCCCGATGGACCTCGAGGCCGGCTTTGACGTCACCCAGTCCGTGGGCCCGAACTATCTGGGGGGCCTGCTTGAGAACGAGGCGCGGGTGGCGATCCAGTACGTGCACCGGGTTGGCGCCCTCGTCGTTGCGGCGCTGGTGGGTGCGCTGGTCTGGCGTCTGTTCCAGGCGGGTAGCCGCCTGGCCGCGCCCGTGGGGCTGGTGCTGGCGGCACAGCTCACCCTCGGCGTGCTGAACGTGGTGCTGAAGCTGCCGCTATGGAGTGCGACGCTGCACAACGCGGTCGGCGCGCTTACGCTGCTGGCCCTCGTTACCGTAAACTACGCGGCCGTTTATCGCCGCCGCGGTCCCGAGCCGGCGACCCTGCGGTCGCTGCCGGGCCGGCCGGTTGCCGCCTAGCGGTCGCACACCCCAGTAACTGAATTCTCTGGCGCCGCTGCGGGCGGGCCGGAACCGACACGGCCCGAAGATTGAGCCCGATCAGCTCCGGCGGCCGCAAAGAGAACTGCATGAGTGACATGACTAACGATATGGTCGCGATGCCGGTCAGCTGGCGCGACTATTACGAGATCACCAAGCCACGCGTGGTGATGCTGATGCTGCTTTGCGCGGTGGTCGGCATGTTTCTCGCGGTGCCCGGGATGGTCCCCCTGGACGTGCTGTTCTTCGGCACCCTCGGCATTGCGCTGGTGGCCGGCTCCGCGGCCGCCGTCAACCACATCGCCGATGCGACGATCGATGCGCGCATGGCGCGTACGGAGCATCGCCCGGTGGCCATGGGTCGCCTGACCAGCACTCAGGGGATCACCTTCGCCGCGGTGACCGGCGGTCTTGGTTTCGCCATCCTCTACGCGTTCGTTAATCCGCTGACAGCCTGGCTCAATGCGGCATCCTGGGTTGGCTACGGGCTGATCTACACGCTGTTTCTGAAGCGGGCGACGCCGCAGAACATCGTCATCGGCGGCCTTTTCGGTGCGGCGCCACCGCTGTTCGGCTGGACGGCCGTGACCAACTCCGTGGATCCCGGCGCGCTGCTGCTGGTGCTCATCATTTTTGCCTGGACCCCACCCCACTTCTGGGCGCTGGCGCTGGATCGCAAGGAAGAGTACGCAGCGGTCAACGTACCTATGCTGCCGGTGACTCACGGCGATGCATTTACCCGACTGCAGGTGTTTCTTTACACGCTGATCCTGCTGGCGGCCAGCCTGCTGCCCTTTGCGATCGGCATGTGCGGCCTGCTGTACCTCGCCGGGGCGCTGGCGCTTGGCGCAGGGTTCCTGTACTGGGCGATAGTGCTGCTGCGCAACCGCAATCCGAAGGCGCCCATCGAAACGTTCAAATACTCGATCCTCTACCTGGCGCTGCTGTTTGCGGTGATGCTGATCGATCATTACATCCACATCGTACCGGTGCTGCAGAGTGTGCCCCTCGAGATCGTGCCGCTCGAGACCATACCCTCCGAGCACGGTCCAGGACCGGTGACGAGCGGTGATCGCGGATGGACCAGCGCATGATCAACCGCGGGCGTGCTGCGGTGCACGGTCCACCCGCGGCGTCGCCGGGTCTGTGCCGTACCGCTGGCGGGCGCGAAGCCATCGCGGGCAGCATCGGCCAGACGGTATTGCTGTGCCTGGCGTTCGTCGCCATCGTGCTGGTGGCTTTCGTGTACAGCATGACGCGGCCACCTGCGGTATCGACGGAACAGCTCAGGGAGCAGGGCGTGGTGCTCTGGCCGAAACCGCGTGAGCTCAACCCTTTCGAGCTCGAGGGGGCGGGCGGCGGTTCCTTCGCCAACGCAGATTTCGAAGGCAAATGGTCTTACGTCTTTTTTGGATTCACCAACTGTCCTGACATCTGCCCGACCAGCATGGCCGTCATGGCGCAGGCGAAGAAACAGCTTGTGGCCAATCACCCGCGGATCGCGGAGCGATTCCAGGGCATTCTGGTCTCCGTTGATCCTGAGCGTGACACCCGTTCGATACTGGCCGCCTACGTTGCGGCCTTCGACGCCGGTTTTCTCGGTCTGCGCGGGGAACGGGAAGCAGTCGCTGCGCTGGCAACGGACGTCAACGTTGCCTTTGCGAAAATGCCCTCTACCTCGGAGCCGTACACGATCGATCACACCGGCAACATCGTGATCATCAATCCGAAAGGGCACTATCACGGTTTCATAAAACTCCCTCATCAGGCTGATACACTGGTTGCCACGGCAGTGGCGCTGGGCTCGACGCTCTAGGCACTCACAGCCGTTCGGGCAGAGCGTCCGGATCCACATCGGTCACCAGGCAAAGTAACCTGGAAAGCGCCGCACGAAGCGCAGCTCCGAGGCCTGGGCAGCTCTGCAGCTAATGAATCGGCCGGTACGGTGCACGTGCACCGGATCGTGTCTTGCTTGCGCCTTGAGTGCTGTCCCGAAGCGGACGCACCGGGTCGACGGCGGCATACGGGGAGTTGAGGGGGACGTTTTGGTCGCAAGCGCGGTGCCTGCGAAGAGTGCGGGTAACAGGACGCTCAGCCAGCAGTTCGATGCGGTACGCAGCTACAGCAACAGGCTGTGTGAGCCGCTGGAGGTGGAAGACTACGGTATCCAGCCGATGCCGGACGCCAGCCCACCGAAGTGGCACCTCGCGCACACGACCTGGTTCTTCGAGACCTTTCTGCTGAAGCCGTACCTCCCGGGGTATGCGCCGCTCAATGCCAGGTACGAGTACCTCTTCAACTCCTACTACAACGGGGTCGGTGCGCAGTTTGACCGATTGCGTCGTGGAACGCTGTCGCGACCGACCGTTGCCGAAGTTCGGCACTACCGGACGCACGTGGACGCAGCCATGCTCGAGCTGCTGCAGTCGAGCGCCGACCTCGAACTGGCCGTGGAGGTTCGATCGCGTACCGTTCTCGGGTTGCACCACGAGCAGCAGCACCAGGAGTTGCTGCTGACAGACCTCAAGTACGCCTTCGGTCACAATCCGCTTTATCCCGTCTACATGCCGGCGGCTGGCGTCGACCTCGAGCCCGGCGCGCAGGCCAGCGGTGAGCAGCCACTCTGCTTCGACGGTGGCATCTACCCGCTGGGCCGTGCAACTGACGGGTGCCGGGCCGAGCACTTTGACGGGTTCTGCTTCGACAACGAGGGTCCGCGCCATGAGGTGCTGCTGCGGCCCTACGCGCTGGCGCCACGGCTGGTCAGCAATAGCGACTTTCTAGACTTTATCGACGATGGCGGTTACCGGCGTCCGGAACTCTGGCTGGCGAATGCCTGGACGCGTGTGCGGCAGGAGTGCTGGCAGTCGCCCCTCTACTGGCGCGAAGTGGATGGTGCGTGGCACGAGTATCGACTGAGCGGGCTGGCGCCGCTGCTGCCCGATGCGCCGGTCCTGCACCTCAGCTACTACGAGGCGGATGCGTATGCGCGCTGGGCGCGTGCGCGCCTGCCGACGGAGGCGGAATGGGAAGTTGCCGCCGGCACTTCGCCACTGCTGGAACAGGCGGGCGCGTGGCAGTGGACGCAGTCGAGCTATGGCCCGTATCCGGGGTATCAGCCCTTGCCCGGAACCCTCGGGGAATACAACGGCAAGTTCATGAGCGAACAGCTCGTGCTCCGCGGTGGCTCCCGGTTCTCCCCCGACGGGCACATCCGCAACAGCTATCGCAACTTCTTTTATCCTCCCGATCGCTGGCAGCTGACCGGCCTGCGGCTGGCCTATGATCGGCCCGCATGAAGCCGACCAGGCCCAGGATCATTGCTCGGTTGAACACTCGGAATACAAGGACAGCTCAGTGAGCGAAGCCGCATTTGAACTGCTGGATCTGCAACCTGCCCTTGGGCTCATGCGCGAGGAAGTGCTCGCCGGGCTCGAAGCACCGGTGAAGGTGCTGTCCCCCAAGTACTTCTACGATGCGGCCGGCTCGGCGCTGTTCGAACAGATCACCGAGCTGCCGGAGTATTACCTGACCCGGACGGAAATTGGCCTCTTTGATGCGCACAGCAGCGCGATCGCTGCAGCGATCGGCCGTGGCAGCTGCGTGGTGGAGTACGGCAGCGGGTCGAACCTGAAGATCCGGAAACTGCTCGAAGCTGCGGCGCCCGCTGCCTACGTGCCGGTCGACATCTCCCGTGAGCATCTGGAGGCCAACGCGCGAGCGCTGCAGGCCGACTTTCCGGATCTCGACCTGTATCCGATCTGCACCGACATCACCACGCCCTTCGAGCTGCCGGCCGCGGTCGCTGCGCTGACCAAGATCGGGTTTTTTCCCGGCTCGAGTATCGGCAACTTTGAGCCCCGTGCAGCGGTGCGTCTGCTGGCCACGATTCGGGCCACCCTGGGCGCAGGTCAGTTTCTGCTGCTCGGGGTTGATCGCAAAAAGGACCCGGCGGTGCTCGAGGCGGCGTACGACGATGCTGCGGGCATTACCGCGGCGTTCAACCGCAACATTCTCAGGCATCTCAACGAGGCGCTCGACGGTAACTTCGATCCGGACGCGTTTCGCCATGTCGCGGCTTACGACGCCGCCGCAGGGTGCGTGCAGATGTTCCTCGAGGCGACCGCGGCGCAGGACGTTGTGCTCGCCGGCCAGCGCATCCGGTTTGCAGCCGGCGAGCGCATCCATACCGAAAACTCCTTCAAGTACCACCCGACGGAGTTCGAGCAGCTCGCCGGCCAGGCGGGCTTCGCCGTGAATCAGTTCTGGACCGACGCTGATGCGTTGTACGGTTTGTTTCTGCTCAAGGCGACGGACTGACCCGCCGTCGGTCAGCGCAGGTCGATCAGCCGTCGATCCAGGTACAGCGGTGCCCGCAGGTGCTGCTGCAGCGTGCGCGCAAACTCCAGCGGATCTTTGATCCGGCCGCTGCCTTCGATCCGAGCGCAGGCGCGTGACAGGTAGAACGCGGTAGCGGCATAGACCGTGAAGACCGGAAACCACCAGAGCTCAGCCGCCTCGAGAGGTCGGACCTGCTGATAGCTGCGCAGCAGCGCGTGGACCCGCTCCGTGTCGAGCGTACCCTGGCTGTCCGTGCACCAGTCGTTGGCCACGACAGCCAGATCGTAGATGCAGAAACCGGTAGCCGCATGGTGAAAATCGAGTACCCCGGTCAGCCCCTGCACGACGAACAACGCGTTGTCGCGAAACAGATCGCCGTGGATCACGCTGCGCGGCAGCGCGCCGACGTCCCGGCGTGCAAGCAGGCTGCGGCTGGCGGCGACCCCACGCTCGATGAGCTGCAGTTCGCTGCTGTAGGGTACCCGCCCACGAATGGTGTCGAGCCCTGCTGCCAACCACTTGGCGTCCCGGGGGTAGGCCGGCAGGTAGGAGGCGAGCTTGTCCGTCGTCAGGTGAAACCGCGCCAGAAAGCGACCGACCGCTGCAATCTGCGTGCGCGTCGGGTTGAGCACATGCTGGCCGCGCAGGGCGCTGCAGACGATTACCGTTTTGCCCTCGCACTCGTCGTAGGCCTGTCTGTCGCGGTTGCGATGCAGCCTGGGTACCGGCAACCCGGCTCTGCCGCAGACGTCCAGCAGGTCAACGAACGGGCGGCGACCGGCATAGGAGGGTTGCTCCAGCAGCGTCAGCACGACCCGTCTCGGCCTGCCGTCAGCGCAGCGCAGCTCAACAAAGTAGTTCGAGTTCTCGACCCCGTTCGCCGCTAGCTGAAGACGCTCGATCCGCCCGAGATCGTAACGGCTGAAGAGATCTTCTACCGCGTCATTGCCGAGCTGAGTAACGGCGTTCACCGGCGTCAGAATTCGGCGATGACCCAGGATGGCAGCAGCATGTCTGCACGTTCCAGGTCGCCGTACCCGGTGGTCGGATCGCTCGGGACCAGATAGTAGGGTTTGCCCCACTTGGGGACGACACGGACCATACGCAGCTGGCCGTTCTGCCGGTACTCGAAGACCGTCTGCTCATCACTCTCGATGATCGTGATATCCGGCCCGCGGACACTCTCGCCGAGGCTGATCGTGCCTTCTGACGGCGGCGTGGCTGCCGCCGCCAGCGCGCCGGGTGCCTCGAGCGTGCCGGCGGCCAGCGCGAGCACGAGCAGGCAACGGCCGCGCAGGCGCTCAAGAACCGGCCCGGTGCGCAGGCCGCCCGCCGTCCCGGTTGCGGTCCGGCTCTTCGTCCGACGCTCGGTGCCGCATTCAGCGCTGCTCCCGATGTCGCTGCCGATGTCGCTACCGATGTCGCTACCGGGGCAGGTGCAAGTCATTTTCAGGGCGCTTAGCATGCGCGAATAGTATCTACGGGCCCACTGCAATGCCAACGAAAGCCGACACAGCGGCACCGCTCATACTGGTGGATGGATCGTCCTACCTGTTTCGTGCTTACTTCGCCCTGCCCGACCTCTCGACCCGGGCCGGATTCCCCACCGGTGCGATGCGGGGCGTCATCGGCATGCTGCGGAAGCTGGCCAAGGATTTCGCGGGCAGCCCCATTGCTGTCGTGTTCGACGCGCCGGGCGATACTTTCCGCAACGCCATGTACCCGGAGTACAAGGCCAACCGGCCTGCGACCCCGGATGATCTGAAGCAGCAGATTGCGCCGATCCACGAGCTGGTTCGGGCCATGGGATTGCCGCTGCTGGTGGTGCCCGACGTTGAGGCCGACGATGTGATCGGCACGCTGGCGCGGCAGGCGACCGAGCAGCGGCGCGACACGGTCATCTCCACCAGCGACAAGGATATGGCGCAGCTCGTCACGGATCATGTCACGCTGGTCAACACCATGACCGATACCCGGCTCGACCGAGATGGCGTCATCGAGAAGTTCGGCGTGCCGCCGGAACTCATCATCGACTACCTGACGCTCATGGGCGACAGCGTCGACAACATCCCGGGCGTACCCAAGGTGGGCCCGAAGACGGCTGCCAAGTGGCTCAACGAGCATGGCGATCTGGATGCGGTCATTTCGAACGCGGAGCAGATCAAGGGCAAGGTCGGAGAGAACCTGCGCGGCGTGCTGGATCAGCTGCCGCTGTCGCGGGCGCTCGCGACCATCAAATGTGACGTCGAGCTCGAGCAGGCCATCGGCGACCTGGTTCCGGAGCCGCCGGATACCGAGCGCCTGGCGCGCCTCTACGAGGAGTACGAGTTCAAGGGCTGGCTGGAGGAACTTGGAGCCGCTGCGGAGACCGGCGGAAGCGGTGCTGTCGCGGAGACGCCGGAACCGGAGCGTCATTACGAGTGCATTCTGGACGAGAAAACGCTCAAGACCTGGATCCGCAAGCTGAAGCAAGCGCCGCTGTTTGCCTTTGATACGGAGACGACGAGCGTTGACTATATGGTGGCCGAGCTGGTCGGCTTTTCCTTTGCCGTGACACCCGGCGAGGCGGCATACCTGCCGGTGGCCCACAACTACCCCGGTGCGCCGGAGCAGCTGTCGCTGACGACCGCGCTCAACGCGCTCAAGCCACTGCTCGAAGATCCGAAGCAGAAGAAGGTGGGCCAGAACCTCAAGTACGACATGAGCGTACTGGCACGCTACGACGTGACGTTGGCCGGCGTGGCCTACGACACCATGCTCGAGAGCTACGTGCTGAACAGCGTCGGCTCACGGCACAACATGGACGACCTGGCGAAACACTATCTCGACCTGAAGACGATCAAGTACGAGGAGGTCGCCGGCAAAGGGGCCAAGCAGCTCACCTTCGATCAGGTGCCGCTCGAAACTGCCGCTGAGTATGCGGCGGAAGATGCCGACATCACGCTTCAGCTGCACGAGAAGCTGTGGCCAATGCTCGAGGCGGAGCCCACGCTGGAAACCGTCTTCCGGGACATCGAGCTGCCGCTGCTCACGGTGCTGTCGCTCATCGAGCGCAACGGTGCCCTGCTTGATGGTGGCCTGCTCGAAGAGCAGAGCCGGGAAATTGCAGCACGCCTTGGCGAACTGGAACACCTGGCCTACGAGCAGGCCGGGCACCCCTTCAATCTGGATTCGACCAAGCAGCTGCTGGCCGTGCACTACGATGAGCTGAAGCGGCCGGTGTTGAAAAAAACGCCCGGCGGCAAGCCCTCGACGGCGGAACCCGTGCTGGTTGATCTGGCGGTCGACTACGAGCTGCCACGGACGATCATGGAGTACCGCAGCCTCGCCAAGCTGCGCTCGACCTACACGGACAAACTGCCGCTGCAGATCAACCAGAGCACCGGCCGCGTCCATACGTCCTACCACCAGGCGGTTGCCGCAACGGGGCGCCTGTCGTCATCGGATCCCAACCTGCAGAACATTCCCATCCGCACGGCGGAAGGGCGACGGATCCGCCAGGCCTTCGTCGCGCCGCGCGGGCGCCGGCTGGTGGCCGCCGACTACTCGCAGATCGAGCTGCGGATCATGGCCCACCTGTCCGGCGATGAAGGTTTGAATACGGCCTTCGCCCATGATCTCGATATCCATCGTGCAACCGCAGCGGAGGTCTTTGGCGTCGAGACCGACGACGTCACGGACGACCAGCGCCGCAGCGCCAAAGCCATCAACTTCGGGCTCATCTATGGCATGAGCGCTTTCGGGCTCGGGCGGCAGCTCGGTATCTCCCGCAAGCTGGCGCAGGACTACATCGATCGGTACTTCGACCGCTATCCTGGCGTGCGCGAGTACATGGATCGAACGCGTGCCGAGGCGCACGAGCAGGGCTATGTCGAGACGCTGTACGGCCGTCGTCTGTACCTGCCGGAAATCAACTCGAAGAACGTGCCGCGCAAGCAGGCGGCAGAACGTACGGCCATCAATGCACCCATGCAGGGTACGGCCGCCGACATCATCAAGCGCGCGATGCTGAGCGTCTCTGACTGGCTGGGTAAAGGAGACGTGGACGCGCTGATGATCATGCAGGTTCACGATGAGCTGGTGTTTGAGGTCCACGCCAAGGCGGTGGATGCGCTCGTCGAGGGCGCCAGCGAACTGATGGAGGGCGCTGCGGCGCTGAGCGTGCCGCTGAAGGTTGACGTCGGGAAGGGCCGGAACTGGGACGAAGCCCACTGACGCGCACCGCGCTCCGACCGCAGCTCAGTCCTTCTGCTTCGGCTCCGGCTGAGTCGGGTCGGGTTCCGGCAGGTCGACTGCGCCCGCCGCAGGATCGACTTCGGTAACCCGGTCGAGCCAGCTTTCCAGCCGCGCAAGCAGCTCCGGCTGGCCCTGCCCGCGTAGCGCGGAAAAGCACAGCGCATCGAGCTCGACGGCGCCGTAGGTCGACAGGGCGCCGCGGACGTCGCGCAGCGTTGTCATCTGCGCCTGCTGCTTGACCTTGTCGGCCTTGTTCAGTAGCACCAGCAGTGGCAGTTCGGCGCCCGCAGCCCAGGTCAGCAGATCGCGATCGAAGGGCTGCAGCGGGTGCCGGATGTCCATCACCAGAATGACGCCGATCAGCGCTTCGCGCTGATCCAGGTAATCGTTCACGGCCCGCTGCCAGGTTGCCTGGGCGGCGCGGGCAGCTTTCGCGTAGCCGTAGCCCGGCAGGTCGACCAGGCGGCCGCGGACCCGGCCCTGCGCGACGATGTCGAAGAAGTTGAGCAGCTGCGTGCGGCCCGGTGTGCGGCTGACCTTGGCAGTACGCCGGTTGCCGCTTAACCGGTTGAGCACGCTGGATTTTCCGGCGTTGGAGCGGCCGGCGATGGCGATTTCCGGCTGGTCCGGAGACGGCGCCTGGCGCCGATCCGGCGCGCTGGTCAGGAATCGGAGCGTCAGCCGCTCCTGATCGCGGGTGCGTCCTGTTCTGGGGTTTTTGGAGGATTCAGCAGCCAATTTTTACGCGGTCCCAACAGCGCGATACGCTATACTTTTCGGCCAGTTATTATTGAACCCGGTTTGAGGAACAGTATGCAATTCAAGCGCATGGCAGCCTTAGTTCTGCTCAGTCTGTCAGGTTTCGCCACCCAGGCGATGGCTGCCGGCCACGAAGGCGCGCATGGCGACCCGGAACGCGGGAAGTCGCTGGTGATCGCCTGCGGTTCCTGTCACGGCCAGGATGGCAATTCGGTGCTCGATCCGACCTACGCCAAGCTGGCCGGGCAGAACGAAAAGTACCTTTTTAATCAGCTCAAGATGATTCAGTCGAACGAGCGCAACATCGTGCTCATGACTGGCCAGCTCATCGGTAAGACGGAGCAGGATCTGCGCGATATGGCGGCCTACTACGCCAATATGGATGCGGGCGTCGGCGAAGCCGAGCTGAACGAGACGCAGCTTGAGCGCGCCGAAGAGATCTATCGGGGCGGCGTTGCCGCGCGCGGCGTTGCTGCCTGTGCTGCATGTCATGGCCCGCGCGGGAACGGCAACGCGTTTGCGGGTTTCCCGGCGATTGCCGGCCAGTCCGCGCCCTACGTGGTCAACCAGCTCACCGCTTACCGGGAGGGCGAGCGGGCCACTGACGAAGGCTTTGGCGGCATGATGCGCGGCGTTGCCCGGGGTCTCTCCGACGGCGATATCAAGATTCTGTCCCAGTACATCCAGGGGCTTTACTGAATTTTGACCTGTTGGGCGGACGAAGCGCGCCTGGGGGTGCACAATCCCGGCCCGGGTTCTCAGAACGGCGACCCGGTCTGCCGTTCAGGGAACCCTCAGCCGCCTGCGGCATCATAGGTGGTGTTCCGAGCTAACTGTCGACGGATTCTTCTATGACCTTCTGCTTAAGCCTGCCCCGTCGTTTTCTGGTTGTCCTCGCGCTGTTGACCGGCCTGAGCGCGGCCGGCGCGGCGATTGCTGATCATCACGAAGGGGCCAGCACAGCGGAGCAGGCGCCAACGCCGCTGATCATGCGCTATCGCGAAGGCGAGCACTATCAGCGCGTGCCGATCGCGAAGCCGTCGCGCGGCGATGACATCGAAGTAGTCGAATACTTTTCCTACGGTTGCGTTCACTGCTTCAATTTCGACCCGGTGGTCGAGACCTGGGCCGCGGAGCCGAAGCCAGGCGTGAAGTTCACGCGCACCCCTGCCGTATTCAACCGGTCCTGGGAGTTTCTTGCGCAGGCGTTTTACGCGGCCGAGGTGCTCGGGGTGAGCGAGGAGCTGCATCAGCCGCTGTTCCGGGCCATCCATACGGACAACATCAATATCGGTAACCCAGCGCTGATGACCAAGCTGTTTACGGATCACAGCGCGGTTTCTGCCGACGATTTTGCGCAGGCGTTTGACTCGTTCAGCGTGCGCAGCAAGGTGCAGCAGTCCAAGGCCCAGGGCCGGTCGCTGCGGCTGCGGGCGGTGCCCAGCATGGTTGTTGGCGGCCAGTACGTCGTCGATGGCAGCATGCTCAAGGGCGGCAATGAAGAGATGCTCGAGGTCGTCGATTATCTTGTGGGGCTGCTGAAATCCGAGCGCACGATGCTCGAAGCCGCTGCTGGCGACTGAAGCCGCGTTCGGCGATTGAGGGACACGCAAGGCGATGGATCAGCGCTACACCGAAGCGGCAAACGAACCGAGAACGGCCGTCCGCGGCCCACGCTGGGCGCGACCGACGCGTGCGCCCCGCTTCGAATCCGTGGTGCCGCGTGTCAACACGCGCGCACCGGTGGTGCCGGCACCGGCACGGCTGCGCTTTCTCACCTTCAACATCCAGGTGGGCATCAAGACCAGCAAGTATCGCCACTACGTCACCAACGGGTGGAAACACGTCTGGCCCCACGAAGAACGACAGAACAATCTGGCGCGAATCGCGGACCTGATCGAACAGCACGATGTGGTCGCGCTGCAGGAGATCGACTCCGGCAGCCTGCGCAGCGGCTTCCGAAACCAGGTTGAATACCTGGCCGAGCAGGCCGACTTCCCCTACTGGTACACGCAGACCAACCGCGACCTCGGCATGTTTGCGCAGCATGGCAACGGGCTTCTGAGCCGCGTTGAACCGGCTGGCCTCGAAGATCACAAGCTGCCCGGCCGGCTTCCGGGACGGGGCGCGATTTTTGTCCGCATCCCGTTCAACGGCAGCACGCTGACGGTCGTGCTGCTGCACCTGTCGCTTGGAACGCGATCCCGTGACTGGCAGCTGCACTATGTCGCGGAGCGCCTGCAGGATGAATCTCAGTTCGTCATCATGGGTGATCTGAACACGCAGATGGCGGCCGAGCTCAGCCGCTCACCGCTTGCTTGCCTGGACATTGCGGTGCCGGTGGAATCGCCGGCGACGTTTCCGGCCTGGCAGCCGCAGCTGGCGCTGGACCACGTGCTCGTTTCGCCGAATCTGCAGATTCGGAACTACGCTGCCCTGCCCTGCCACGTATCCGATCATCTGCCGATCAGCGTAACGGTCGAACAGGCACACGCCGCAGCGGCCTGACGTGACCGACGTCGACCCGATTGCAGGTTCTGCCAAGGCGCAGCTGACGCCGCTGTTCGAGGCCGTGCTGAATCGCTTTGAGAGCGACGGCGCGGTTTATGAGATGTCGTTCTTTGCTATCCAGTTCGACGCGCTGAATCGCGCGACCGACGACATGGACGTTGCGGAGATCTTCATGCAGCTGTCGTCCGTCGCCTTTCTCGGCTTTCAGTTCAGCCCCGAGCAGGCGGTGCTGGTCGACACGCTGCTGGCGCGGGCGGAGCAGATTGCCCACGCGCTGTCGGCAGACGACGACCAGGCCCACTAGCAGCCCGCTGCAGCAATCCCAGAGGCGCCGGGTAACGGGCCACAGGCTATTTGCTTTCGCCGAGGCTGCCGAGGTTGAGAATCGGCAGCGCGTTTTCACCGGAGACCCGCGGCAGCACGCCATCCCACTTCTCGGCCATGCGCAGCTGAATGAGCTCCGGGTTGTCCCGCAGTGCCTCCGCCTCGCGCCGAATGGCTTCGGCCTTGGCCTTCGATTCCGTTTCGATCTCATAGGCTCGGGCATCGGCAGCGAGGTTCCGCTGCGCCGCGGCGGCCTCAGCCTGCGTCACGATTCTGATCTTGTCGTTCTCGGCCTTCAGAGCATCCTGCTCGGCTTTCACCTTCTCCTCGATGGCGCGATTGAATTCCGGTGAAAAATCGAAGTCGGTGATGGCGACGTTGGCGATCCGCAGCGCACCGATGATGTCTTTTTCTTCGAGGGTCGAACCAATGAACGTATTGATCGCGTCCTGGATCGCCAGCTTGACCTCGGCACGCTTCGTAATGAGCTGCTCGGCGGTGTACTGCGCGGTGATGGCCTTAACCGATTCGAGGATCGCCGGTGCGACCAGCGTGGTCGCAACGACGTCGCGGACGCCAATCTTCTGATAAGTCATTGGTGCAACCGCACCAATGAGCGAGTACTGCACCGTGACTCTGGTCGAGACGGTCTGCAGGTCTTTGGAGGCGGCGGTTGCCGCAGACTCCGCCCGGGTCAGCCGTATGTCGACCTGCTCTACCCGGTCGAGGAACGGCTTCTTCAGGTGAAATCCTTCCGGGAGTGCGTTGGGCTGTACGGCACCCAGGTAGCGCACCACGCCGACGTGTCCGCTGTCGACGATCACGTAGGACTCGGTGGCCAGCATGAAGAGCCCGAAGAGAGCGATGCCGATGATGACGAAGGAACGTTGCACTTTTATCTCCCGATTTTTGCGGCCGCGGGCCAGCTCAAATTCGTTGGTCATGGGTTCGGGTATCCGGTAGCAGGATCTCGGGTTCAGCGGGCGGTCAGACGTGCCTCGACCAGAGGCAGGTGCGTGGCGCCGCTGAACGGCTCGCCGTCGAGTATAAACCTTGGTCCTTCAGGCGCACCCAGCCCGCGCGTGACCGCAAGGGTTTCGGTGAGGGCGGCTGCGCTACTGCGGCTATCGGTTTCCCAGCTCATGGCGGGCAGGCCGTGGTCGGCGAGCAGCTGGTTGATCAGCTTGTGGTCACTGAGGTCAGCGCCCGCTTCCCAGTAGGCGTGAAAGGCGGCGCGCAGGAAGGGGCCGGGGTCTGCGGCGATCTCCTGCCGTCCCAACCACAGCAGCGCGCGGTTGAATGCCACCACCGGCGGTGTGGTGTGGCGGCTGCTGATGTCGAGGGATCGGGCGGACGCCTGTTCTTCGAGCACCCGGATCCGATAGCCGTTACGGTGATAGCGATGCCAGCTCCCGCGATCCTCTGCTGCAGTCGCTGCGGGAGCTGGAAACGGTTGCGGCGCGGCGGGCGCTTCGAACGGCAACCAGCGGGCCGTCCGGCCGGAGCGGGCCAGGAGCGCCAGGGTGGCTTCCAGACCCAGGTAAGACTGGGCCTCGTGCACGTCTATGTGTATCTCCAGATCCTGAACGGGCGCGAAGGGAGCAGGGTCTTTGCCCGCCTCTTTGGCGATCAAGGCCGGGGAGCGCCCGGGATCACCGAAGAGGCTCGTATTGCTCGGTGCGGGAACCGGTCCGCTGTCCGCGCGCACGCGGTGCCGTAGCGCCGGCAGGTGCTCGCGACCGAACCAGAAATTGCCTTCGAACACGACAGTTGGAACTCCGAAGATCCCGGCAGCAAAAATCGCCGCCTGCTCTTCAGCATGCTGCGCAGGGCCGGGCCCGGCGACGAACTCTGCGAAACCGTCGACCGGCGCGCCTGCGCGACGCAGCAGCTCGGCAACGACAGCAAAGGACTCAACGTCCAGGTCACGCTGCCAGAAGGGCGGGTAAGCAAGGTCGAGCAGGCGTTCCAGGGCATCCGGCTGATGGGCTTTGACCCAGCCGCACGCCATGTGGATCAGCTCGGTGTTCCAGATTTTTTCCGTGCCGCGCAGCGTGTAGCCCTGCAGCTCGGCATAGCGGCGCGCGTCTCGGTAGGCGTACTTCACGGCTCCCCACTGGGACTGGGAGCGGTTCGCGCTCGCCACCTTGCCCTTCTTATCGAGCCGGGCGCTGCCGAGATAGCTCTGGATGTTCAGGGTCAGCGGGCGCCAGTCGAAGCTCATGTCGAGCTCTCGTTCCAGGGCCCGAATTGGATCCTTCGCGATGAATGCATAGGGGCTTTTCAGGTCGAAGTAGACGATGACCGGGCTGTCATCCGAACGAAGGGGGTCGAAACCGTTGACTGTCGTCATGTTAACCTCTGATGACATGCACCTGTATGGTGCGTTTTGCGCTGCTTTCCAGCGCAGGCAATCGCTAGAAATGGAGCTGGCGGCCGGTGGTGCGGGGCAGGATCGCAGATTTCTCACAGCAGCAGGCACCGCGGAATTGGGGACGGCTGGCAGGAAACAAAAAAAATATGGTAAATCAATGAGATGCGGCGCATCGAGGCGCCCCTGACCGTTGCGGCCCTGCATCTGGCACAGGCTTTGCTTTACTTAAAGCGACGTCGGTCGGCTCTCTCTCCCCTCTCTCTCGACCCCGCTGAACGACGTTGGGGTTTAGGGCAACCTAACCCACACAGCGTCCGGCCTCTCTCCCCTCGGCCGGGCGCTGTTCTCTCCCCCTTCCCGCCGGCCGTCACGGTTCCACTCTGTCAGCGTTGGTGGCCCAGCGGACAGTAGTCGCATTTTCCGACCGTTCGGAGTCAACTAGCAGGCTGCTAGGCTTGCAACAGTGACGGGAGGTTCGAAATGGCTGCGCTGCAAACGGTTCCGATAACAACGCCGACGACTACGGTGGTCGAGCTGCTCGAGCGCGATGGCGCCCTGATCCTCTCCGATGCGCTCAGCGAAGCCGACCGCAGGGTGCTGGTCGATGAGCTCGAGCCGTTCATCGAACACACGCCCTTTGGTGGCGACGACTTTACCGGCCGTCGCACGCAGCGGACCGGTGCTCTTGCCGCGCGTACGCCGGCTTGTCGTCCGCTGATTACGGCTCAACCGATCCTCGCGGCCGCCGAGCAGTTTCTTGCGCCGTTCACCGAGCGGATCCAGCTGCATCTCACCCAGACTATCCACATCCATCCGGGACAGGGCGCTCAGGTGCTGCATCGTGACCGGCTGGCCTGGGGCAATCACCTGCCCCGCAGCATCGAGCCGCAATTCAACACGATCTGGGCGCTGACCGACTTTACGGCGGAAAACGGTGCCACCCGGGTCGTTCCCGGCAGCAACCACTGGCCCGACGAGCAGCGAGCAGAAGCAGAGCAGATCTGCCAGGCAGAGATGGCGGCGGGCTCGGTGCTGATCTACAGCGGCAGCGTGCTGCACAGCGGCGGCGAGAACCGGTCGCAGGCACCCCGGCTCGGCTTGAACATCACCTACTGCCTGGGCTGGCTGCGGCAGGAGGAAAACCAGTACCTGTCCTGTCCACCGCACGTTGCGAAAACGCTCGATCCGGTGCTGCAGGAACTGCTGGGCTATACCCAGGGCAACTATGCGCTGGGCTACTATTCCGACCCGGACAGCACCGAAGCCGGTCGCGACGTGCTCCCACCGGAGCTTGCGCTAGGACGGATGCCGCGGCCCGAGCGCAGCCTGTCTCTGTCCGACGTGACGGACAGCGGGGTCGATCTTGCGCAGGCAGAAAGCGCCGGGCGGATGGTAGGGTCCGATCAGTTTTGAGCAGGTCTGCCCGTACCGTGGTCGATGGCTGAACCCATGACGCCGCTGACACTGCGCTGCCCGGTCTGTGATCTGCGCCAACAGCTGCCGCTGCTCGCCACGGGCACCTCTGCGCGCTGTGGGCGCTGCGGGCATGAACTGACGACCGCGCACCACGAGATGCTTACCCGAGCGTTTGCCCTGGATGCCTCCGGGCTGATGCTCTTGCTCGGCGCGGCTGCCTATCCGTTCCTCGGCGTCAGCACCGAAGGGCAGGCCGTGCAGATGACGCTGTTCGACAGCGCCGTGTCGTTGATCGAGCATCACGAACCGATTCTCGGGCTGATTGTCTTCGTGCTGATCTTCCTGATGCCCGTGCTCCTGCTGTGCATGCAGCTGACGCTGGTCGCGCTGCTGCTCGCAGGTCGGGGCGGCTGGCTGACGACGCTGCTGGCCCGCGGGGTGCTGGCGCTCACGGCCTGGAACATGGTTGAAGTATTTCTCGTGGGTGTGCTTGTCAGCGTGGCCAAGCTGACCAGCATCGCCAACGTACAGATCGGGGTTTCGTTCTGGTGTTTTCTGGGGTTCACGCTCTGTACGCTCGCGGCGCAGGCGACGCTGGACCGGTTTCAGCTGTGGCGGGTTATCGAGCTGCAGCGTGGGCTGCGGCCGCTGCGCTCGACGCCGGAGCCGAGCATGGGATGCCCGGAGTGCCAGCGCCTGCTGCCGATGCAGCATGCCGGAGCACGTTGCCCGGTCTGTTTCAGCTGGGTGCAGGTGCGTTTCCCCCGGAGTTTGCAGCGTACGCTGGCCCTGCTCATCACGGCGATGGTGCTGTACCTGCCGGCTAACCTGCTGCCGCTGATGGTGACGACGACCTTCGGGACCTCGACGCGTGCAACGATTGCGGGCGGCATACTGCTGCTGTGGCAGGACGGTTCCTACCCGACCGCCATCATTATCTTCGTGGCTTCGCTGCTGGTGCCGATTCTCAAGATTCTCATGCTGCTGTGGCTGTGCTACAGCGTATGGCAGGCGCACGCGCACTCGTTGCGGGAGAGAACCGTGCTCTATCAGCTCACGGAGTTCATCGGCCGCTGGTCGATGGTGGACGTGTTTGTGGTGGCGCTGCTCGTGGCGCTGTTTCAGTTTGGCGCTGTGCTGGCGGTGGAGCCGGGTGCAGCCGCGCTTGCGTTCTGCGGTGTGGTGGTCTTTACCATGCTTGCCGCGCAGGCGTTTGATCCGCGCCTGATCTGGGACGCAGAGCTTGCCAACCCACGCGTGACGGGACGCCGGCCGATGGCGCAGGGCAGTACATGAGCATGGATGACAACGCCAGCGCAGAAACGACTGAACAGGGTACACCGGGCGGGGCTGCGGCAGACCATCCCAGCGCGGTCGTGGAGCGCAGCGCCCGGGTGTCACCGATCTGGCTGGTGCCGCTGATCGCTGTTGCGACGGGCGTCTGGATGCTGGTGCAGTCTTACCTCAATCAGGGACCGGTGATCGAAATTTCCTTTGCCAATGCCGAGGGGCTGGTGGCCGGGGAAACCCGGGTGCAGACGCTTGCGGTGGAGCTCGGTACGGTGACCGAGGTGCGGCTGAACGACAGCTTCGATGGCGTCGTCGTGGTTGCGCAGCTGGTCCCGGCAGCAGCGGAGCTGCTGCATACGGACAGCAAGTTCTGGATCGTACGGCCACGGATCGGCACCAGCGGGATCTCCGGGCTGTCGACGCTATTGAGCGGGTCCTACATTGAGCTGGCACCGGGTACCGGGGCACGCGGGGCGCGCCGCTTTCAGGGGCTCAACGAGATTCCGCTGACGCCTCCGGACACACCCGGGGTGCAGGTCGAGCTGATCTCCGAGGTGGCCGGGTCTTTGTCCGTGGGGAGTCCTGTGCTCTACCGCGGCTACCGGGTTGGGCGCATCGAGAGCCAGGTGCTGGACGTGGACGCAGGCGAGGCCCACTACATGGCTTTCGTAGATGCGCCTTACAGCGATCTCGTGAACACGGCGACGCGGTTCTGGAACGCCAGCGGTGTTTCGATCAGCGCCGGGGTCAGCGGCTTCGACATCCGTACCGAGAGTCTCGAATCGCTGTTTACCGGTGGTGTGACCTTCGGTGTGCCGGAGGGCGCCAACCCAGGCGAGCCGGTCGAGTCCGGTTCGCGGTTCCGTCTGTTTCCAGACTACGAATCGTTAGTCCGCAATCCGTTCCGCTATTCGGTCGATTATCTGCTGCTGTTCGATTCCTCGGTGCGTGGCCTGCAGCCGGATGCACCCGTGGAGTACCGCGGCCTGCAGATCGGCACCGTGGTTGATGTCGCGTTCGATTACGATGCCGCCGCCAACTACCTGAGCAATGAAGACAACAGCGCCATCCCGGTGCTGGTGCGCCTCGAGCCCGGCTGGCTGAATGAAGATACCCAGGCGGCGGCCGATGAGCTGCGCGCGACGCTTGCCGCGGGTGTGAAAGCCAACCTGCGCGCGTCGCTCGCGGTTGGGAACCTGCTGACCGGGAGCCTGTACGTGTCGCTCGACTACTTTCCCGATGCCGAGCCGGCGACAGTCACCGAGCGCGCCGGTTTCAACGTCCTGCCGACCGTGGCTTCGGGGCTGGAACAGATCGAGCAGAAGGTGGCGAGCCTGCTGACTAAGCTGCAGGAACTGCCGCTGGATGACACGCTGGCCACAGCCAACGAGGCAATGGCGGCGGCCGGAGACGCGCTGGCGGACATGAAGGGCTCGTTGGGTGAACTCGACGTGCTGCTGGGCTCCGTCAACGAGGCGGCGGTACCTGACAGTCTCAGCGGGGTACTCGGCGAGGCGCGCACCGCGATTGCGAGCCTCGGCCCCGACTCGCCGCTGCAGCAGGAGCTGACCCAGGCGCTGCGGAAGCTTCAGGAAACCCTCGACGGAGCTGAGAGCGTGCTGGCTACCTACGACCGGCAACCCAACGCGGTGCTGCTGCCGAAGCGCCGGCAGCGGGATCCTGTTCCGGGAGGCAGCCGGTGAGGACTGCAACGGGGAACCCCGGCATCGTGGCTGGTGCTCGATGGCAACGCTGCGCTGCCGCCGTTCGTGCTTTCAGCAAGGCAACGGGCCTGCGGCTGCTCGCGGTCGTGCTTGGTATCGGCGTGCTCGCCGGCTGCGCGGGCAGCATTCCGGAAACCCGGTACTACCTGTTGTCCGAACCACAGGACAAGATACTCAGCACGATGTCGCGATCGGGCACTTTGGCGCCTGCCGCGGCAGACGACGCCACCGGGTTGCGGCTGCTGGCCGTTCGCGTGCCCGATTATTTGCAGACCCGTGGCCTGGTCGTCGCTCTCGATGACAGCCGCATCCAGGCGGCAACCTATCACCAGTGGGCGGAGCCGCTGGTTGCCGGGCTCGAACGGTACCTGAGCGATGCGTTGGCGGTGGCGCTGGGGGCACCGGATGGCTTCGGGCCACCCGCGCTCATCACCGTCACGCTCAGCCATCTGCACGGCAGCGAGGCGGGTACCGTGGTGCTGGATGCCGAGTGGCAGCTGCTCTCCGCCGGCGATCGCAGCCTCCTCGATGGCGGGCGTTTCGAACGGAACCTGGAACAGGGTGAGCCGGGTTACCCGGCGCTAGTGGCGACGCACCGGCGGCTGCTTGATGCCCTGGCCGCTGCGATCGTTGCGCAGTGGCGCACGGCTTCAGCCGCTGCGACCTGAAGCGCCGCCAGCACGCGCCCGCTCCGTACCGATAGGCAGCTTCGGCGGCGCCGCCAGCGCAAAGCACAGCGCACCCAGCACGCACACGCCGGCGAGGCCCGTGAATCCCGTTGCGTAGCTGCCACTGCGATCCGCGAGATAACCGACGAACACCGGTCCGCCCATGGTGCCCAGCATGACGATCAGCGAACTGAAACCAAGGATCGTGCCGAAGGCACTGGCACCGAAGTAGTCGGCGCGCAGCGCAATCATCTGCGGGCCCCGAGCGCCCCACGCGAGGCCGTGCAGCGCGGCGAAGAAGGCCACGTCGAGGGTCGAGCTCGCTTGCGCCAGCACCAGCAGGCCGGCGCCGTGCAGCAGCATGCAGACCGAGCAGATGAGCCGTTTGGAGATTCGGTCGCCAAGGAAACCGCCGCTCATCTGGCCGAGCACCTGGAACACGGTCAATGTCGCGACCGCCGTTGCCGCCGCCTCGAGCGAGTAGTCGAGCTGTTCCGTCAGGTGCGGAATGAGGTGTACGAGCAGCGCCGCAACGGCGAGCAGGGCGATGGCGTGCCCGAAGGAAATCAGCCAGAAGGCGGGCGTCGCCAGCGCCTGCCGCGCGGTGAACGAAAGGCCGCCCCCGGCGACGGTAGCCGCCGGCGCCTCTGGCAAGCCGTCGACGGTTTCGCCGATCTCGGCGGGGCGATGTCGGATCGGCTGCACCAGAGGAATGCCGACGGCGAGCACGAGGATGCCGGACAGCAGCGCGGTGGTCCGCCAGCCGAAGGCTTCCAGGGCAATGACCAGCAGCGGCACGCAGAAGCCGCCGAAGGAGTAGCCCATCTGCGAAACCGCGACCGCGGTGGACCGGTAGCGGCTGAACCAGTTGACCAGCGACACCATCAGCGTCGCGAAACCGCCGAGGCTCGAGCCCAAGGCCATCAGGCCGAAGGCGAGATAGAAGGTGAGCAGCGTGTCCACCTGGCTGAAGAACAGAAAGCCGACCCCGAACAGGATCATGCCGATGGTCAGGATCAGCCGCGGTCCGAAACGGTCGACCAGGATCCCCTGCACGGGGCCGAGAATGCCGCTCTCGAGGCGCGCGAATGCAAAAGCGCCTGCGAATGCGGTTTTGCTCCAGCCGAACTCGTCTTCCATGAGCACGACATAGGCTCCGTAGGACTGCATCCACAGCATGCTGCCAAGCAGCTGAACGTTGGCGCTGGCGAGCACCAGCCACCAGCCGCGATAAATGTGGCCCCGGGGCGCCAGCATCTGGCGCAGGCCGCCGAGCGATGGCCGGCTCATGGCTTGCCGGTCACTGGCGTTCGCGCTCGAAGGTCAGCAGCCAGTTGTTGGCGGGCATCGGCAACCGCTCGGTCAGCGCGAGGCCTGCGGTCCGCGCCTCAGCGATCAGGGTTTCCAGGTCGCGAATGCCCCAAGCCGCATTCCGTGCCCGCAGGCTTAAGTCGAAGCGCGCGTCGCCGTCGGAGGTGAAGCAGCCGGCGACTTTGAACGGACCGTAGATCAGCAGCTTGCCATCAGCGGCAAGGTGTTCGCCGGCGCCGCAGAAGAGCCCGGTGCTACACGCTGCGGGACTGATGTGCAGCAGGTTGGCGGTATAAATTGCAGCAAGCTCCTCGAGCGGCCAGGGCGCCTGGCAGACATCGAGCTCGATCGGTGACAGAAGATTTGAAGGTAGTTGTCCAGTCTTCTCGAGGCAGCGGACGTACTCGCTCACTCGGGCCAGAATGCGTGCATCAACCTCGCTGGGTAACCAGGTCAGCGTCGGGTGTGCGCCCGCGAAGGCCAGCGCATGTGTGAGTGCCCCGGCAGCAACTTCCAGCACCGTGCCATCCGTCGGCAGCCGGGGTTGCAGGGCGGCCAGCAGCGGCTCGCGATTGCGCAGTGCCGCCGGGCTCTGAAAGACGGCTTCGAACTCGGCGATCACGTTCTCGGGCTGCACTTGAATTCCTCTGGTTCTGCTGCCTGGGCGCTGCTGCCCTTGATCATCCGACGCTCAACGTCCGGCGGTCGTTTGGTCTGCGTCCGTGCTGTCAACGCTCAGCTGTTGCGCCGTGCTGCGGATCGGCCGCGGGTTTCGAGCGGCGGGACCGCCGTTCGTCGACGATGGCGATCTCCAGCGGCCCGGGATCGAAATGCACGTCCCGCTGCGGGAAGGAGATTTCGATTCCGAGCGCCTTGAAGCGCGCGTCGATGGCTTTGTGCAGCTCATGCCGCGCGGCCAGGCTGTCGCCGAGACCAGCCAGGAACACACGCAGCTCGAAGCCGAGGGCGTTGTCGCCGAAGCTCAAGAACAGCACGGACGGTGGGGGGTCTTTGAGTACCCGCGGATTGTCTTCTGCGATTTCATGCAGGGTCTTCTCCGCCAGCTCAACGTCGGAGCCGTAGGCTACGCCAACGTAGACTATGGCCCGGGTGATGGCGTCGGTCAGCGTCCAGTTGATCAGTCGTTCGGTGATGAAGGCCTTGTTCGGGATCAGCACTTCCCGGCGATCCCAGTCCATGACTGTCGTTGCGCGGATGCGGATCTTGGTCACGACGCCGGTCTGGTCGCCAATGGTCACGACATCGCCCAGGCGGACCGGACGCTCAAAGAGAATCAGCAGCCCGCTGACGAAGTTGGCGACGATTTCCTGCAGCCCGAAGCCGAGGCCGACGGACAGCGCGGCGACCAGCCACTGCAGTTTGGACCACTGCGCGCCGAGTAGCTGCAACACGATCACAACCCCGGCAATGACGATCAGATAGCTGGTCACGCTGGTGATCGCGTAGCCGGTGCCCGGCCCCAGCGGTAACCGGTTGAGTACGGCTACTTCCAGGGTCCCGGGAATGTTGCGAACGCCGACCACGGTCACGAGCATGGTGAGCACCGCCATGATGAGGTGCCAGAGGGTGATGCTCTTCTGGACCGGAAGACCATCCTGCTCCAGCGTGATGTCCCACAGCACGACAGATTGCAGCGGTTGGAACACCAGCGGAAAGTCGGCCCAGAGCGCTCCAATCGCGAAGACGCCAAGCACGGCGACCACCATCCGGGTCAAGGCGCGTGACTGCGCAGAGATCGCCTGCAGGTCGATCCGATCAATATCGAGGTTGATGGTGCCTTCCTCGGTCTCCGTTGCCAGGCCCTGTTGCTCGTTGGCAAGCAGGGCAGCCCGCTGTTCACGGGCCAGCTGCAGGGCGATGCGACGTTCCGAGATGGACAGGGCACGGATGATGAGCCCGTACAGGTAGGCGGCGGCAATCAGCAGCAATCCAGTATTGGCCAGCCGCCAGCCCAGCAGGTTGGCGGCATACTGGTAGCCGGCCATGCTCAGCAGCAGCAGCCCGAGGGCCGTTGCCCCGATGAGCCAGGCGATCACTCCGGCGCTGCGGGCGGCTGCAACGCTGTTGCGCTGCTGTTGGCTGTCGCGCAACAGCAGCGCTGCACCGGCGATAACGGCAAACAGCGTATCCATGAACGCGATACGGCCGAGGTTGTCCCGCAGCTCGCCACCGGCGCTGTTCAGCAGCACGGTCAGGGTGGCGAACAGCAGCAGCAGGGGCAGGAACCAGCGAAAGCCGCGGCGCAGTCGGCTGACTGCATCCGCCGGCCAGTACAGATGCAGCACGGCAAGCCCGTCGGGCCGGAGGGACTGCCGAAGCAGCTCGGCAACCAGGACCAGCCCTGCGCAGAGCCACAGGCCGCCGACCAGGCTGTCGGTGGCCTGTCCGTTCAGGAGCGCAAGCACGCCTGGCAATGCCAGCAGCAGCGGCACGGGCATGGCCAACAGCAGCGTAAGCCAGAGCGCCCGCAGGGTGTACCCGTAGCTATCACGCTGTACCCGGCCAACGTTGTTGCGCATCTCCTCGAGCTGTGTCGCGAGGCCGCCGCGGGCCCGCCACAGGGCGGCTGCA
The DNA here is from genome assembly GCA_038757945.1 of Pseudomonadota bacterium. Taxonomy (GTDB): domain Bacteria; phylum Pseudomonadota; class Gammaproteobacteria; order Pseudomonadales; family Azotimanducaceae; genus CALHVX01. The sequence continues at coordinate 8,613 of JBCDGJ010000016.1, read as the reverse complement.
AGCAGGATCAGCAGCAGGCTCCAGAACCACTGTGCTTGTGCGGCGCCAAGCGTTCGCTGCCAGAGCAGCGCCATGGGTTCCGGCTGCAGTATGGCCACCGTCTGGCGGGTGGCCGTCAGCAGCAGTTCTGCGCTGATGGCTTCGTTGTTGCGACTCCAGAGCAGGTTCCGGTCAATCAGTTCGCGCAGCTCGGACGTGCTGTCACGCAGCTGCTCCCGGCGCGCGGCAACCAGCGCCAGCGCTTCGGTGTACTCGGCATAAACGATGGCCAACCGGTCGATCAGGCGTCGCTGCTGCGAGAGCAGGTCGCGCAGCAACGGGCGAACGCGGTTGGCGGCTTCCGCGTCCAGCGTGAGCGACTCAATGAGCTGATCGTTGCTGAAGGACCATGCTGCCTGGGAAGCATCCAACAGCTCGAACTGCCGCAGGCGGGCGTCCGCCAGCTCACGCTCCAGCGAATCGGTGCCCATGACCACCGGCTCCTCGGCATCCAGGCGCTCACGCTGTCGCAGCAGAGCTGCCCCGCGGGCCGGCGAGAAGCCGTCCAGCGGCGTGTTTTCAAGCTGTTCCGAAAGCCCTGTGCGCAAGCCGGTCAACCGGTCTGCGGCTTCCTGTGAGCGCTCCTGCAGCGCAGCGGCTTCCCGTTCCTGCTCAAGTGCCTGGCGCAGCTCGCTGGCCAGCTCAAGATTCTGCTGCGTGGCTGCGGTCAGCGCTTCGGAGGGCGCGGCGGTCGTCAACGCGGCAAGCGTCGTTGCCAGCCGTTCTGCTTCTTCTGCTTCCCGATCGGCTTCTGCGATGGTGCGCGCCAGTTCGGTTTGCGCAAGCTGGGCCAGCTCGCTGCGGGCGGCCTCGATGAGCTGGGACAGAAGCTCCAGCTCGCGACGCGCGGCGGCCTGGCGATCGCCGCGCTCGGCACTCTGCGTGGTGAGGAAGTTGATCCGTTCCGTTGCCAGCGCCCGCTCAATCTCGTACAGCGTGCGGGCGGCAGCGTTCGCGCGAACATTGTCGTCCTCGGGGGTTGGCACGGTCAGCGAGCTGAGCTGGTCTCGGGCCGCAGCGAGCTCAGTGCCTAAATCGCGGTTGACCGCTTCGCGTAGCTGCGCCTGCAGGGCCGTAGCTCGATCTTCCCAGCCGCGTACGGCCTGTTGTCGCTCCGCAATGCGGCTTTCGAGGATTCTCAGGCTGAGCTGCGCAAGCTCGCGACCCGACAGCGTTCGGTTGCTGCGCAGTGTTTCTTCGAGTTCGCCGATGCGCGCGTTGCTTGAGGCTGATTGCTGGGCTGCGGAGTCAGCCTGCTCCCGCAGCGCTCTCAGGGCCAGACGCTGCGAGCGCGCAGTGTTCAGGGTCGCCAGCGCACGCGATTCATCGGTGCCGGCAGCAGGGGTAGCGGCCTCGAGCGCCGTAATCTGCTCCTCGAGCGCATCCACCGTGGTTAGTTCCGCGGCAGCGGCGGGAAGCAAGCCGGCGACCCACAGCCCTGCCACAACGAATGTGAACTTAAACAGGCTTGGCAGGCGTGGAATGGTGCGCAAAGCGGTTTGCAGCTTGATGTCGTCGGTCGGCGGTGAGCAGCAGACTTTAGCAGCTAACGCTTGCCGATGATTCGAGCCAGCCTTGAGGCGTCCTGCGGCCGCTTCCCGCTGTCAGTGGTCGCTGGAACTCTGGCGTGGCCGCGCTAGCTGAGTCAGAGGCGCGGACTGGACCGTAACCAGATGTTGAAGTCGCTGCCGTCCACGGTGCCATCGTAGACGCTGTCATTCCCCTTAAGACTGGTGACCGTGAGTCCCGAGTGCACATCGTACGACTTGACCCATGCTGTCATCAGGTTCCCGCCGCCGGCGGTTTGCTGCATCTCGTTTGCGGCCAGCGGGGTCTGCAGTGGCAGGTCGTTCAGTCCCATTGTTGGTTCCTCATTGGTGCGGTCCGGCGAGCGCGTCTTCAGCGGGCGGAAGATTGCGGCTCGCCTAAGAGCCTGTAACGTCTGTAGTGTCTCTAGTGTCTCTAGTGTCTCTAGTGTCTCTAGTGTCTCTAGTGTCTCTAGTGTCTCTAGTGTCTCTAGTGTCTCTAGTGTCTCTAGTGGCAGAAGCAGCGATCGTGCCAGCTTGGCGAGGTGGGCTGTAAATCATTGATCTGATTTATGGTTTAGCGTCGCAGGCAGCGTTCGCGAGCAACGGCATCCTCCGCTGGCCCCGCAAGTACGTGACAGCGTGTTTGGGCCCGGGCGACAGTTTCGGCTGCATTGTTGGTCGACCTGAAACACGACCGATCTAAGGCAAGGTAGCCGTTAGAACGTGGAACGGTGAACGGCAGCCCGCGATGCAAAGCATTCTCGTTGGGGTTGCTGTTCCAATCTTCGGATACCTCAGCTGGGCCGGTCAGCGGTTGCGCGCGTGCTGTAGTCTGTGCGGCCAGCGCAGGCAGTTGGTCCGCGGCGCAAGAATTGTGGGCATGTGAATCGCAGACACGGGTAGCGCAAGGAAGCGATGCGCCGATCCCCACGATTGTTGGAGTTCTGACTTGAAGTACTTGAAGGCTGTGCTCGTCGGCGTGGCAGCCATCGCCGCGTGGTCGGCGCTGGCAGGCTGGCTTGCCTTTGACGGCTGGTGGATGCGGCCGGTTGCGAACCGGGGTGACGCAGCCGCGTTCACTGCCTGGGCTGTCGCGGAGGTCGAAGCAAAGAACCGGGGTACCCATGCGTTCCTGCTGATCGAAGACGGCGTGATTGTGAGCCGGCACTTCGCCGCGGGGGTAGATGAGCACACCCTGTTTCCAACGGCCTCGTTCAGCAAATGGATAGCGGCGCTTGCCGTCATGTCGCTGGTCGAGCAGAAACGCCTCGATCTCGATGCGCCGATCGAGACCTATCTGAGCCGCTGGCAGCTGCCGGACTCGGAGTTTGATCCTGATGGCGTTACGGCTCGACGGCTGCTGAGCCATACGGCCGGGCTCACCGATGGCCTGGGTTTCGGCGACTATGAACCTGACGAACCCGTGCCCTCGCTCGAGGCGTCCCTGCGCAATCCGCGAGCGTCCAGCGGTGAGGATGTTGCCGTGGCCGTTGGGCGTGAGCCGGGCAGCGCGTTCGGCTATTCCGGTGGCGGCTATCTGATTCTCGAGCTGGTTGTCGAGGAGGTGACTGGAGAACGGTTCGCCGACTACGTGCAGCGATCGATTCTTGAGCCCCTCGGTATGACGAGGTCGACCTATGCCTATCTCGGTGACCTCGACAACGTGTCCCGATCCTATGACCAGGACGGTTCCCTGGTGCCGAGCTACCGCTATGCCTCCAACGCCGCAACGGGACTCGCGAGCTCGGCGGCGGACCTGGCGAAGCTTCTCAAAGGCGTACTGCAGGGCGTAGGACTACCGCTTGAGCTCAGCACGCTCGCCGCAATGCGGGAACCGCACGGGTTCGTGCTCGGCTCCGGAATCTGGGGCCTCGGCACAATTCTGTACGTTGCGACGCCCGGCGGAGACCACGTGTTCGGTCATGACGGTGCCAACGATCCGGCCCTCAATACCTCCGTCCGCACCAATCCTGAAACGGCCGATGGGATCGTAATGCTCGTCTCCGGACACCCGACGCTTGCGTCGGACATCGGCTCGGAATGGGTGCTGTGGCAGACCGGCGCCCCCGACTTTCTTTCAACCGAGCGAACGCTCGAAAGTGCGTTTGTGCCGATCCTGTTCGGGAGTATGCTGATCGTCCTGTTGGTCGTGCTGTGGTTGCGGCGGCGCTCGCACTGATGCTGATCGGGCAACCGGCTGCCGGGTCGCGGGTTGTGATGGAGGCTGAAATACCCCGTGCAGCTGGTAATGCGGTCACGGATCATCGATCTCTCGCCTGTTGATGTTGGAGCCGAGTAATGCCTGAGCTTCAGATGCCTGCCGCCCGCGAGTTCGGGTGGGACTTGAGACCGACGTCGTCGTCCCGCTTCGAAATTCTTAAGCGTCCGAACGGCCAGTTCTGTGTGGTGCTGAATCATGCGCTGCTGCGCGGGGTCACCGCCGAGATGATCCACTGGTGGTTTCTCAATTTTCCGAACCTTCGCGTGCGGCTGATCGATGTGCCGGGTTATGAGCAGCAGCAGGTCCCTGCGTACCTGCTCTGGCATCCGGTTGATCACCGCAGTGCGACGCTGTCCGGGCGGCTCGGTCCCAACAACACGTCGCGGGTTGGCGCCAGGCTGCATATTCAGGAGGCAATGCAGTATGACCGGTACGGGTGGCAGTACCCGGTGGATACGACCGTAAAGCTCTTTTATGTCGGCGAAGACGGCTGGGCTATGGGACGCGCCATCCCCCTCCTGGGCCCGGTCATGATGCTGCGGATTCACTTCACGGACGTCGTGCAGGACGGCGTACCGATGGGTGTGCACTACCACTACGAGGTCGTGATCGGCGTCAGCGGCGATGGCCCGGTCAGCCGTCTGATCAACAGCCGCATCACGGCGCAGTTCGGTCCGGAGTTCTTCGCCGCCTGGCATCGGCACAACGTGATCGAGGTTGGCGTGTTCGAGAACTTTCTGCCGCCGCTCTATGCGCAGCGCGAGCGTCCGGATGCCCTCGAGTACCAACGCGATATGGATCCACAGCCTTTGGGCGATCTGCCCGCAGGTGGGTTTGATGGATCATTGTTCGAGCGACGGATCACCGGTTATCGGTCGGCGCAGGACCCACACGCGTTTCAGGCTTATGCGGCGCGGAGTTTTCTGTAACGACGGCACTGGCCGTGCTTAGATGCTCCGCCCCGTGCCCTCCCAGTACGGCTCTTTCAACAGGCGCTTGTAGAGCTTGCCGGTCTCGTGCCGCGGCATCTCGTCAACGTAGTCGACGCTGCGTGGCGTCTTGTAGCCCGCGAGATGCTCGCGGCAGAAGGCCATCAGGTCATCGGTCAGCCCGCTGTCGCCGGAGAAGCCGGCGTTCAGCGTGACGGCGGCCTTGACCTCTTCGCCGTACTCTTCGTTGGGAATGCCGAACACGGCCACATCCTGCACCGCCGGGTGCGTGGCCAGCACGCCTTCGATTTCCGCCGGATAGATGTTGACGCCCCCGGAGATGATCATGTCGATCTTGCGGTCGCTCAGGTACAGGTATCCGTCGTCATCGAAGTAGCCGATGTCGCCGAAGGTGAACAGGCCCGGCTCCTTATGTACGGCTGCCGTTTTCTCCGGCTCGTTGTGATATTCGAAATCGGTGCCCATGAGGCTGCGTACGTAGATTTCGCCGCTGGTACCGGCGGGTACCGGTTCGCCGTCCTCACCGAAGATCTGGATGTTGACCGTTGGTGATGGCTTGCCGACGGTGCCGGGGCGTTCGAGCCATTCCTCGGCGCTCGACATGGCCACGATCGAGCCCTCCGTGGAGCCGTAGTACTCGGAGACTACCGGCCCCCACCAGTCGATCATGGCGCGCTTGACTTCCGGCGGGCAGGGAGCGGCGCCGTGCCAGACGACCCTCAGCGAACCCCCGCTGAACGCGCCCCGGTGTTCATCATCCACCTTCAGCATGCGGCGGAACTGGGTGGGCACCAGATGGGTGTTGGTGACCTGGTATTGATCAATGAGCTCGAGAGATTCGGCGGCGTCGAACTTGTGGCGCATCAGCACGCGGCTGCCGGCCATGAGCGGCAGGAATGAGAATGCCCACTGCGCTGAGTGGTACACGGGTCCGCAGATGAAGGTGGTGCCGTCGGCCGGGATCTGCAGCATGGTGGTCAACCCGCCGGTCATCATCTGCATGGCCTGGATCGGCGGCGGCCCGTCGGCAGCGGCGGGAGACTTACCCTTTACCCCCTTCGGCCGGCCGGTGGTGCCAGAGGTGTAGAACATCGGGCCGCCCATGAACTGGGACGCAGGCTCCTCGGTCGATTGCCCGGCGAGGCAGTCTTCGTAGTCGAGGTAAGCATCGCCGCGGATGCTGATGCGCTCGCAGTCCTCGAGGCCAGCAGCCAGCGCTTCGAAGGGGCCTTCGATGAAGAGGATGCGGCAGCCAGCGTCGGCCACCACGTACTCGAGCTCCTCCGCGGCGAAGTGCCAGTTGATGGGTACGAAGGTGACCCCCAGGTGTCCGGCAGCGCTGATGATCTCGTAGTACTCGCGGCAGTTGCCGGCAAAGATCGCAATGCGGTCACCAGGCTTGATACCGCGGCCGCTGAGCCAGTGCATCAGCTGGTTGGTGCGTACGTTCAGCGCCTGCCAGCTGGTTGAGCCCCGCTCATCGATGAGGGCCGCATCCGCGCCCCGAGCCGCCGCCTGCGGCGCGATCATGAATGCCATCTGAGCCCCTCCCGTTACCAAACTGCCAGCTGAGCACGCATCTTTACGCCTGCCGCGGGTAAAGGAAACCCCGAACGCGTGCTGCCTGGCCCAACCCTGGGCTGCGGCCGGCAGGCTGTGTAGGCTGCCGGCATGAGCACGGAGACCGGGGCGGAAGACGGCGCTTCGCTGGAGGCGCGGCTGCGCAGCGCGCGCCGCTGGCACATCGAGTACGGTGGCTATCTGTCCAATCATCTGACCCACAACTGGGTCGTGCTGGCACTGGGTGGCGCAGGCGCGCCCGTCCTCGACCGGTGGGCGCGCGCCTATGCGGATCCCGGCAAGGCACTGCCGCTGGAGCCCGCCTGGCTGCTGGATCGGTCAGGGGCTGAACCGGCGATCGATCCGGCTGCGCTGGTGCGCCTGCGCGGTTGCGGCATGGCGCAGTTTCCAGCCTTGCAGGCGGCGTTCGATAGGGCCGTAGCCAGTCGCGGCCGAACGGCCGTCGCGGCAGCGAGCCTGCCGTCGCTGCTGCCAGGGCTGGCGGGTGCCGCCTTTCACCCGCTGATTCACGTGGGGCTCGGCATCGAGGCCGGGAGCGACTCCATGGTGGCGGACGGGCTGGCCTACTGGACCTGCATCTATCAGCCGTTAGGTTCGGCGCACGACGCTCCGCTCTGGCGTCCCGAACCGAGCGCAGCTGCCGGGACGCTCATGGCAGCCATCGCCGGGCAGCTCGAACGCGCTCGCGCTGCGCGGCTTGATCAGTCGATTGCCGCTGCCGTCCGGGAGCCGCGCTATCGCCGTCGGCATCGGGGCGAGTTTCAGCACCGGATGATGGTGTTTGCGGACCCGGCACTGGCACCAGCGGCCTGGCTCGACGGGCTTGGACCGCTGGCCTTGGCGCCTGTGGGGTCGCTTGCAACAGAGATTGAGCAGCTGCGCGGCTGGATCGCAGAGCTGTTGCTCGCTTCGCGCAACGAGTTTTTTGTTCTGCACGGCCTGACCAGCTGCTACGCGCTCGGCACCCTGCTGTCCCTGCTGGATCCCGGAGCGCAGCGCGATGCGCTGGCAGCCTGGGTGCGGGCGGCGCTGGCAGCCGTCGTCGCGCAGCGCTTTCCGGGCCTTGATGCGGACGTTAAGCAGCCCAGCATGCTGATTGGTGCCGAACGATGGGCAGACTTGCGCCGCTTGAGCTGGCGCAGCAGCGACGAGCACGTGCCGAAGGCGGTGTACGCGCTCTGGCGCTGGTACGAGCGTGCGACGGACTCAGCCCATCGTGCTCGCTACGCGGCAGCCGCTGCCGCTCTGGTGCAGCGTGCCGATGGTGGTGATCCGGCGGACAACCTCTGGTTCGCCGCCTGAGCAGCCCTACTCCCCAATTCTGGTAATGGGACCGGGATCTGCGCCGGACTAAGCTCCGGAGGACGGGCGCAATACCGCGCCGAACCGGTAGCCCTCTCATGCGCGATGGCCCTGCAGATCGTTGTCCACCCGCCGCCAGCCGTGCACCACACGCGGTCTATGTGGTGGAGGACGATCCGCATACCCGGGAGCGGCTTGGCGCGGCGGTAGCGCAGCACCCGCAGCTGGCGCTTGCCGGCGCGGCGGCGAGCCTGGGCGAAGCGCACCAGGCAGGCTCCGCGCTCTACGCTGCAGCCGTTGCGATGGTAGATCTCGGGCTGCCCGACGGTGACGGCGCTGAGCTGATCGCGGAGCTGGCAGCGCGGCCCGGGGCGCCACGGGTGCTGGTCATCTCCGTTTTCGGTGACGAGCGGCGCGTCATTCGCGCGATCGAAGCCGGGGCAGACGGCTACCTGCTGAAGGATTCCGGCGACACCGAAATCGGCACGGCGGTGCTCAGCGTCATCACCGGCGAGTCACCGATCAGCCCGGCGATCGCGCGTCACCTGCTGCGGCGCTTTCAGGGTGCTACGCAGGCCTGCGAACCGTCGCCGATTACCCCACGGGAAACGGAAGTGCTGACGCTCGTTGCCCGGGGCTACAGCAATGCCGAAGTCGCTGGCCTGCTCGGCATGTCAGCCAACACCGTCACCACGCACACGAAGAACATCTACCGAAAGCTGGCGGTGCGCTCGCGCAGCGAGGCTGTGTTCGAAGCAGCCCAGCTCGGGTTGATCCGCCTAGCTGATGGGTGACGCGGATGACCGGCGGTCCTGGCTTCCGTTGGCGGATTCTGGCGTCCATGCTGCTTTCGGCGCTGCTGGCCGTCGGCGTACTCGCCAGCAAACAGCTCTACTTCTCGAGCGTCGTCGCGAATGCTGAAGGCCTGATCGAGCTGACCGGCCTCGAGCGGCTGGTTGCGGACGCGCCGCCGGCGGACCTGCCCGGGCCG
>JBCDGJ010000015.1:0-51854 GCA_038757945.1 Pseudomonadota bacterium | reverse complement strand
GGCGAAGGCCAAGAACCTGCGACAGGTTTACACGGAGTTTCTGGCCGTCTACGCGGACTACGGGCAATACCGGGCCAGGGGCAAGCAGTCGGCCGCCGCGGGAGCGCGAACGTGGCTCGAGGAGTCCATGGCGACGACCGGTAGCGCAACCAGCTGCCCGAAGGTGGAGATCGATGGCGCGCTGCGCAGCGACGTCCGTACGACCCTGGCGCTCGGGGCCGCGGCCACCGCCTGTCTCGAGATCCAGACTGGCGCCATGCTCGGCCCCCAGGCCTGGACGATCCAGTCCACGGCAAGTTCGGTGGCCCTGACCCGGCAGCTGGGGATGGCGTTGGCCGGTGGCCAGCAGCTGCATCTGGCCGCGGTCATCGATGCCGGTACGACCGATAATCCGCCTGCTATCTGGGACTTCATGCTGCGGCCGAACCAGACGTACTTTCTGATCGTCACCAACATGGCGGATCTGCCGAGCAAGACCCGGGCGCAGGAGCTTGGTCTGCGCCTGACCCTGAGCCGACACGACGCGTCGAAAGCGCCGCAGTCCTCGCCACGGCGAAAGCCATCAAACGGAGCAGCCGCCAAGCCGGCACCTGGTCCGCGCGGTGCCCGGGACGAAGCGGCGCAGATCCGGGCGGAGACACAGCCTGGACCCTCCGGCCCGGCGGCGGTCGCCTGGTCCCCGGTCGAAGGTGGTGACTGTGGCAAGGGCTGGCGCTTTTACTGTGTCGGTGGTGCAGTCATCGAGCTCAGCTTAAGCTCCGGGCAGGATGCCGCGCTGGCGATCATGGGAGTTGATGCTTCTGGCGGCATGCTGACCCAGAACATGGGCTTTAATCTGATGGATTTCATCGCTGCTGAGATGGCGACCGAGGCCTTCGACAGCGAGCCGGGCGCAACGGTGACGCTGCGCATACCCGGGGCTGACTATGGTTTTACGGGTACGGTCGCCGACGCCGAAATCGTAGTCTCGGGTGGAGATGACGAGCCGAACCGGTTCAGCGTTCCGCCGCGACCGCTCACGCGCTGGTCCCCCTGCAACTATGGCGATCCCAATGGCACCGTTACCATCGAGGAGTTTTCGCGCACGCTGATTCGCGGTTCGTTCAGCGGCAAGCTGGTGCGGGGTGGTGGCGTGACCCGGCCCGGGCGCCGCGAGCGCTGTCCGTCCCGCAAGAGCGCCGGCACGGCGAGCGGCACCTTCATCATTGCGGCCCCCTGGCGCTATGACGACCGCCAGGAGGCGGACTACAGCTGGTTGGAGGAAGCGGTCTGGAGTGAGGCGGGCAGCATCGTGCCTGAGGGCCTGAACCTGGACCTGCCGCCGGACACGGTCGACGACCCTGGCGCAACGGACGGCGCGGACGGGGAAATCGGTGGCTCCTCGAGCGGCCTCAGCGACGTGTTCGAAGGCGTCGACTGCGACTGCAGCTGTCAGGGCCTGTCCCGTCTCGAGACGATGGCGGATCGGCTCGAGTCCGGCGCTGGCACGCTGGACGAGATGTCGCAGATCGGGCTGTGCTGGATGCAGTGCGCACAGACCTGGAGTCAATGTCAGAATTAGCAGGGCAGGTGCCGGCCCGATGCGCGTGAGCCGGGCGCAGCAGCGGGTGCTGGAACCCGGCACCTCTGGGTCCAGTTCACAGGCCAAGGCACAGGCCAGGGTACACGCCAGGGTGCCATCGGCGGCGCGTGTGATCGGGAGCCGCAGTGCAGCACACTCACTGAAGGAGTAAACGATGAACGAGACACAACCGCTTGGGGCTTTCTCGGTCAGCCTTGCTGTCCAGGATCTCAGGGCGTCGGAAGCCTTCTATAACAGGGTGGGCTTTGCGACCGCCGGCGGGGATGCCGAACAGGGTTGGCTGATCATGCGCAACGGCTCGACGGTGATAGGCTTGTTTAAGGGTATGTTCGAGAAGAATATGCTCACCTTCAATCCGCGCTGGAACGCGCAGGCAGAGCCGGAGGAGGACTATCCGGACATCCGCGTGATCCTGGGTCAGCTGCGGGCACAGGGACTCGAACCGCTGCACGTCAGTGATGAGAGTGGCTCTGGTCCCGCGCACTTCGTCATCGAGGATCCGGATGGCAACCAGCTGTTCTTTGACCAGCACGTCTGAGCGTCTGCGCTGCGACCTCGCATTCAACGATTCATCACTGCAACGGGGGACCCGATCGATGAACCTCTCTCAGCGGCTCAAACGGTTCACTGTCTGTCTCTGCCTGGTGAGCCCGGCCCTGGCCTCTGGCGCTTCGCCGTACCCCTTCGTGCCGCAGGACTTCACGGTTCCAGCGACGCTGGAACAGCCGAAGTACCGCCTGCGTAAGCTGACGGTTCATGACGTGATCAAAGATTACGACGCCGTCATGAGCAGCGCTGAGCACATCCAGGGCGTCGCCTTTCCGGCTTCCGACTGGCCGTCCGGCCTGACGCTCGAAGACAACCTGATCGACCTCGGCTGGCACCAGCGGGAGTTCGACCGGCGAACGTCGTTTGCCTACACGGTGGTGACCAGCGACGAATCGCGTGTCATCGGCTGCGTGTACATCAATCCGACCCGCAAGGTTGGTTACGATGCGGTAGTGCATCTCTGGACGCGGCCACCGGAGCAGTTGTCCTATCTCGACGAGAAGCGGCTGCGCGCGGTCGTTGCGGAGTGGCTGGCGCAGCAGTGGCCGTTCAAGAAGCCAGCCATGCTGGGGGGCAACGTCGCCTGGGATGACTATTCTGTGCTGCCCGAAGCGGCGCGGTAGGAGCAGCGATTGGTGTAGCGCCCTCCGCAGTCTGGCCGCGGCAAGGCTGACGACGCTGCGCCTGCGCACCCGGCCCCGGTCCGGGCAGGGCGCACAGGACACAGTGCTTCAGCTGCTCAAGGCTGCTACCGCGGCGAGGGTCGCTTCCGGTTCCGGGCGATAGGTGTAGTCTGGGTCGACGTCCACCGCCCGCACGGTACCCGCCTGATCGACGACGATTCTGGCTGGCATGGGCAAGGTCCAGCTCCCTTCACCGTTGTGAACCGGCAGGTTGATCCCGAACTGGGCGTACAGCTGCGCCAGGTCATCGGGTAGCGTAAAGCGCAAGCCGAGCTCCGCCGCAAAGGCGTTCCCCTCATCGGAGAGGAGATCAAAGCCGAGCTCGTTCTCATCGATCATGCCGACACTGTGTTCGGGCAGCTGCGGCGTGATCGCTGCCAGCGTCGCGCCGGCGGCCGTAAACCGCGGCAAGGCGTCCTGCAAAGCATACAGCTCTGCGTTGCAGTAGGGTCACCAGCTGCCGCGGAAGACCGTCAGGACGAGGGGCCCGGCGTTGCGCAGCGTCAACGACGAGATCGGCGTGCCGGTCTGATTGAGGAGGGTGAAATCCGGCAGCCGATCGCCGACGCGGATGACGCGGTCGAGGATGCCGGAGGCCCGCAGATCCTCGGTGGCGCGGTGCATGATCGTTTGAGCCGCTTCCGGAATCCGGCTGGCGGCGCCGTCGCGAATCTTGGTCAGCTGTTCAGCAAGCGTCATGGCGGTTGGGTCCTCTTGTGCGAAAACCCGAGTATCCTGTCAGCGCTCAGCAACAGCAAGGTGACAGCTGTTCCAATTCCCTGGTCAGCTGCCTGCCCGCAAGGTCACCGTCATGGCTTCCTTTATTACTGCCTTCGGCACGGCATCGATCAGCGTTGTCCTGGCCTGTGCTGCCGGCCCCGGCACGGACGCACCGAGCCCCCGTGCGGCGGTGAAACCTTCGATCTCCCCCGCGGACGTCGAGTACGTTCATCTGCCCTACGGCCTGAATGAACCCACTCTGATCGTGCGCACGGCAGCGGACTGGAATCGTTACCTTGAGTCCCAGGGTCCGAACCGTTCTCCGGTTGGGCCCCCCTGTGATCTCAGCTCCCAGGTGCTGGTGGGCTGGCGCGCCGGCTCTGGCAGCAGCGGCTGCGCTGCGCCCGATGCCGGTATCGAGCGCATCACCGAACGGGATGGCACAATCTACGTGGACTTCTACAGTCACAGAGCCACCGGTAACTGCATGGCGTTCTACCGGCCCGTTGTCGCTGCCTGCCTGCCAAAGGTCGATAAGCCGATCGATCTTGTGGCTGACGGACCGTCCTACATCGTCGTGCCTGGCATGGCGCCGCTGGAAGTGCGCTGATCTCCTGGCGCTTGCGCGATCCGGCTAGCGCGTTGCGGTATCAGTCTTCGCCGTCGACGGAGCGGTCTTCCTTTTCTCTATCGCCGCAGGTTCTTTTTCTGTCGCCGCAGGCGCTTCTTCTGTCGCTGCAGGCGCTTCTTCTGTCGCTGCAGGCGCTTCTTCTGTCGCTGCAGCAGGTGGGTGCGCTTGGCTGTGGCTGGCAGCGGGTGCAGCACCTTGTTTCAGCTGGGCCTCGATAAACGTCCGTACATCGGTCAAGAACGCCAGCCGGGCATCTTCGTTCAGATACATCATGTGGCCGCCCTGGTAATAGGTGTACTGGATGCGTCCCGCCGGAATGTTGTAGCGGTTCAGCGTGTACTCGGCATCGAAGAACGGCGTGATCAGGTCGTAGTACCCGGAGGCGACCAGCACGTTGAGCTGCGGATTGACCTCGAGCGCTTTGACCAGCGCCGGTGTGGTATCTACCCAGTGCGGTTCCCAGTTTTTGCCGCGACCTTTCGGATTCCAGTTCCACTCATCGCCGAGGCGCGAATCCGAAGGCGCCAGATAGGTGCGGTCGAGCTTGACCCCCAGGTCATCGTGCAGATAGGTCAGCAGCGCCGACTTGTAGGCGCTGCCGATGGCATTGCTCGAGGCGTCCGAGTTTGTGGTGGCGGTCAGATCATCGACGGGATCCATGACGTAACGGGCATCGTTGCGTCCGATTGCCTTGCCTTCCTCGCGCAGCAGCTCCTTGGCAAAGCGGGACCCGTCCACCCGCAGGTTGGCACGATCAACGTACTCGGCGCTGAGGCCGGTGAACCGGACGATGCCGTCCCGGACCGTCTCGCGGGTCGCAGCGTCCAGGGTGTTGCCCCGCCATAGCGCCTGGAGCAGTTCCGCCGTCGCAAACTCCCGGGCAGCTTGCACCCACTGCTCGGTCGTCATGGTCCCGGCGTCGACCTTGCCATGATAGAGAGCTGTAGCGGCCATGGTCGGGAAGTAAGTGATATGGGAAATCAGGTTGTCCCTGATGTAGGGCGTTGAGCCCGCATAGTTGAGGGCCTGCGAGACGAAGATCAGTCCGTTCAGTCCGATCATGAAGTCGTCTTCCAGCAGTTCGGCGACGGCTGCGGCGCGCGTCGTGCCGAAGCTTTCACCGAGCAGGAAGCGCGGTGAGTTCCAGCGGCCATGCTCTGTCAGCCACTGGCGAATGAAGCGCGCGGTGGTTTCGGCATCTTCGACGAGACCCCAGAAGTCCGGACCGTCGGCCTCGCCGAGGGCACGCGAATAGCCGGTGCCGACCGGATCGAAGAAGACCAGGTCGGTGACGTCCAGCACCGTTTCCGGTGCGTCGATGATCGGGTAGGGCGGTGGTCCCGGGTGCGTGGCATCGCTTGGGACAACCACGCGCTTGGGACCAAGGCTGCCCATGTGCAGCCACAGGGAAGCCGAGCCGGGACCGCCGTTCCAGACGAAGGTGACCGGCCGGTTCGCTTCCGTGTCGGTATCCGCTGCCAGATAGTCGAAGGTGAACAGCGTGGCGGTGGGCTTGCCGTCATCATCACGCAGATATGTCTCGCCGGCACGGGCGGTGTAGCTCAGTACCCGGCCGTTGAAGGTACCGGAGTGTCTGCTCGTAAACGCAACTGCTTCCGGGATCGGCGCTTGGGCACTGTCCTCGCTGTCGGCCGTGTGTGCGCCGCTCCTGGCGGCGGCGGCAAGCACCAGGCCGAGGACTGCGGTGGTGAAGAGGACGGGGCGAAGCATGCAAAGCACCTTGTCTACGCAGGGTCGGCCAGCATAGCCGATCGTTCGGCGCACTGCAGGCGCGAACGAACCCGCACTGTGCGCGGTTACCGGCGCGAGGGTGATGCGGGAATGGTCAGCAGTGCGGCAGGGGCAGGTGGCGCGTCGGGCGCCGCGATCTGGCTCTTTAACCCTGGCCGGTGTAGCGTAGCTCGCGAGCGAGCCGGCATGGGATAGAAGCAAGGTCCATGGCCCCAGAGACCCTGCGCCCCCCTGCTGAGGGCGTTCCTTTTCCCTTTCTAAAGCACTCGATTGATCCCGGGGAAGCCTCCTTGCGGCGCCGTTTTGCGCGCAGTTTCCCTGACCGTCGCTGTGGCGCAGACCCGCAAAGTGATCAGCGCCGTGATGCGGCCCCCTTAGCAGTGCGGGTGCATGACCCTGTCGACCCAGATTGCGCACACCATCAGGGAAAGCGTGCTCGTGTAGAAGCATCCGAGCAGGCCGAGCAAAGCAGGCCGAGCCGAGCAGGCCAAGAGCCGGAATACACACGATGAGCTTCCGCGCGAACCGGTCGTGGATCTGCCGGCTGGAGTCGGTCACGGAGCCGCCCGGTCTCTCCTGCACAGGACAGCAGCTACCCATCGGGCGATCGAACAGGGTGCTGCTCAACGTCCTGGTTGCAACGCTGCTGACCGTCTGCGCTCAGTTCGGGCTGGCTGCTACGCGGGATGGACGCTGGGCGCTCGACGACGTTGCGGAAGTGGTTGCGATCGCCGATATCCATGGTGCTCATGACGCCTTCAAAAACACGCTCGTCGCCACCGGCCTCATAGATGCCGAGATGCGATGGAGTGGCGGTGACCGCCACCTGATGTTCGTCGGCGACGTCCTCGATCGGGGGGATGACTCCCGCGCCGCGATGGACCTGCTCATGCGCTTGGAGGAGGAAGCCCCGCGGGCGGGCGGCGCGGTGCATGTGGTGCTCGGGAACCACGAGCTGATGAATCTGGTCGGCGACCTGCGCTACGTTGCCCGGGGTGAGTATCTCGCCTTTGCCGACGAAGAAACCGCGGCGCAACGGGACGCGGCGTTCGCCGTGTTCCAGAAGCGACGCACAGCATCTGGAGCAACAGGTGATCGGGCGGCCTTTGACGACCAGTATCCGCCTGGTTTCTTCGCCCATCGCGCTGCTTTTGCGAGCGATGGGCGCTACGGCCGCTGGTTGCTCGAGAAGCCGCTGGCGTTGCGTATCAACACGACGCTGTTCATTCATGCAGGCCTGAGCGATACGCTGGCGGAGCTTGGCCTCGAGGGCGTCAACGGCCGCCTGCGCGCGGAGCTTGTCGAGTACCTGAAGGTGTACGAGGCGCTCATCGACCTGGGTGTGCTCGATGTCATGATGGACTTTTACGCGCTCCCGGACATCCTCGAAGCGCAGTCGCTGGCTGGGGCGGCGGCTGATCTCGCGGGACGGCTGCTGGAGTTGCACGACTCCGCGCTGCATGGGCCCGAAAGCCCGGCCTGGTACCGGGGCAACGTCGGCTGCAGTCCGCTGATCGAACAGGATCGGCTTACCCGGACGCTGCGCGCCTTTGGCAGTACCCGGGTGGTCGTGGGGCACACACCAACCTACCAGCGCCGTATCTGGCAGCGGTTCGGCGGGCGCGTACTGCTCATCGACACCGGTATGCAGACCGCGTACTACGGTGGTCAGGGTGCAGCCCTGCTTCTTGATGAAAAAACGCTACGGGCGGTCTATGAAGAAGAGGGGTCAGCGGCGCAGCCCGTGGAACGCCTGCCGCTTCGATCGGGGGTGCTGGCTGGACCGTTTGCAGATCTGGAGCAGCTCGAGCAGGCGCTGGCCGAAGGGACGATCACGGCCCGCGAAGAGGACCGCCTGACGCTGTCCTGGCAGGGTCAGGTCTTTGCCGCCCGGTTTCAGGCGGCCGGCCGCGGCGGCGAGTTTCTTCCAGCTGTGGCCGCCTACCGTCTCGATCGGGTGCTCGAGCTCGGCATGGTGCCTGCGGCCGTGCCCCGCACTGTGGGGGGGGTTGTCGGCAGCGTTCGTCATCTGCCGCCCAAACTCGTGTCGGAGGCGCGTCGACAGGCCGAGAGCCTTTACCTTCCCGCATGGTGCCCGCTCGCGGAACAGTTCCAGGCCGTGCGTCTGTTCGACGCGCTGCTGCGCAACACCAGCCGGAGCGGCGAAACCCTTTCCTATGGCGTTGCCCGCGGCCAGATCGTCCTTACCGGGCACGGCAACAGCTTCAGCACTCGCGGCGGTCTCGTTAAACAGCCGGGTGGCGCAGAGTTGCCAATAACTGACTTCTGGCGTTCCCGCCTCGAGCTCGTCAGTGGCGATGCCGCGCGGGACGATCTGGTGGCCGTGCTTGGTGCTCGGCGCTACAAAGCGCTGGCCAGGCGCGCCGGTGCGCTCGCGGAGCTGGATGGTCGGTAGCGTCCGGTCCTTGCGCTTGAACCGGTGGTCTGCCAACGGTCATGGGGCTGTGGGGTCTTGGGGCAGTACGGCAACAGCGCGATCTCGCCGCGCGGGTGAGATTGCGCTCTACGCCAACCTACATCCGCTCGACGACACCGATGCCAAGCAGGTTCAGCCCCTGCTTCAACACGGCGCCCGTATTGAAGCACAGCAGCAGTCGCTGATCGCGCAGGGGCTGTTCTGACTTCAGCACTGGAACGGCCTCGTAGAACTGCGAGTAGCGTGTTGCCAGCTCGTAGAGATAGTTGCACAGGTAGTGGGGGTAGCCTTCCAGCGCGGCCTGCTCCACCGTCTCCTGAAAGCGCAGCAGCGCAAGCGCCAACGCGCGTTCCTGCGGTTCCAGGGCGCGTGCCTGTACCTGCGGCGGCAGGGCCTGCACATCAACTTCCGCCCGGCTCAGCAGGCTCTGCACCCGGCTGTAGGCGTACTGCAGGTAGGGTGCGGTATCGCCGTCGAAAGACAACATCTGGTCCCAGTCGAACACGTAGTCGCTGGTGCGGTTCTTCGACAGGTCCGAATATTTCATGGCACCAATGGCGATGGCATTTGCGACTGAATCGACGGCTTCGGTTGCGAGTTGATTGCCGCGCTCGGCCAACAGCGCGCGGGCGCGCTGCTCGGCTTCGTCCAGCACGTCCTCCAGCCGCACGACGCCACCCTCCCGGGTTTTGAACGGCTTGCCGTCCTTGCCAAGCATGGTACCGAAAGGCATGTGCTCGAGCTGCATGCCGGCGGAAGCAAAGCCGGCTTTGCGGGCCAGAGCGAAGATCTGCCGGAAGTGCAGGCTCTGCCGCACGTCCACCAGGTAGAGCACACGATCGGCATTGATCGATTGCCGGTACTGGACGGCGGCAAGATCGGTGGTGGCGTAGAGGTAGCCGCCCCCCTGCTTCTGCACTATCACCGGCAGCACGTCGCCTTTCTTGTTTTTGAACTCGTCCAGGAACACACACTGGGCGCCTTCTGATTCGGTGAGCAGGCCCTTTGTACGAAGGTTCTCGACGACCCCGGGGAGGTCATCGTTGTAGGCGCTTTCGCCCATGACGTCTTCGCGGGTCAGCGAGATGCCGAGCCGGTCATAGATGTCCTGTGCGTGGTCGAGGGATAACTCGCAGAACGCGTGCCACTTGCGCAGCGTCTCCGGATCGCCCTGCTGCAGGCCGACCACCGCCTCGCGGGCCCGGTCGGCGAAGCCCGGTTCTGCATCGAACCGCTTCTTGGCCTGCTGATAGAAGGTCTGCAGATCGGTGAGAGCAAAGGCCTGTCCGTCGGCCTGCTGATCGGCAAGCTCCGTGATCAGCATGCCGAACTGCGTGCCCCAGTCACCGACGTGGTTCTGCCGGATCACCTCATGACCCAGCGCCTCGTGCATGCGGGCAAGCGCATCGCCGATGATGGTGCTGCGCAGGTGCCCGACGTGCATTTCCTTGGCCAGGTTCGGGCTCGAGTAGTCGACAACGACCCGCTGCGTCTGGTCGAGCGGCCGGAGCGCGGGGTCGATAGCGCGCAATGGCGCTGCGAGCAGCGCATCGTCGAGGACCAGGTTGATGAACCCGGGCCCAGCCACGTCGGCTTTGGCAATCAGCAGCTGTGGCTGTGCTGCTTCCCGGTCCATGAGCGCCGTGACGACGGCTTCGGCCAGGTCCCGCGGCATTATCCCGGCTCGCTTGGCGGCCGCCATGACCCCGTTCGCCTGATAGTCGCCGAACTCCGGCTTCGCTGCGGTTCGCACCAGGGCGGCGCTGTCCTGGCCCACGGCGGCAAGCGCGGCGGCAACGCGCGCTTCCAGTTCTGCACGTAGGTTCATCGTGGCGCTCAGTCTTCGGCCAGCGTGAGGTCTTCAGCCTGCCGGCCGCGCTGGGACTCGGTGACGACGAAGCTGACCTTGGCGCCGTCGGCCAGGTTCGGGCGCCCGCGATCCCCACCGCTGCGGATGGACCGTTGATGGACGAAGATCTCCTCGCCGTCGGCGCGAATGACGAAACCGAAGCCCTTGCTGCGATCGAACCACTTCACGGTACCGTCTTCGCGCGGTCCGCTGGGTGCCGGCGCTGCGCTGCGGCTGTCGGCGTCCTGCCGGGGGCGGCGCTTCTGCGGTTCCGGGCGTTCGTCCCGCTGTCGCCGGCTGCCGGATTCCCCGCGAGCGCGATCGGTACTGTCGCTGCGCGCTGCTTCGCTGCGCCGCTTCTGTTCCCGGCGGCTCTGGTCGCTCGCCCTGCGGCGGGTCTGCTCAGGCGCCGGCGCCGCCGGGGCAGGGCTGTCGCTGCCGGCCGTGTACTGGCGGACGTTGAACAGCCCGTTGACGGTCAGGGCGATGAACGACAGGACCAGCAGGGCGAAGTAGTTGCCCGGAAACAGGCGACTCGAGAGTTCGGTAATGGCAGCGGCGAGCAGCAGCGCGCTGGCGGCGGCGACGATCAGGGTACGTGGCATAGTTCGGCGTTATCCGGCTCTGGATGGGCGAATCCCGCCCAAAGCCGGGCATCATACAAAGCTCTGGCCAGCCTGTCAGAGGTTCAGCGTCAGCCGCTGGGGCTCAGAGGCGGACGATCTTGAGAATCTCGATCGGGGTTTCCGGTACGCCCGGCAGCGGGATGCCGTCCGCATTCTTGCGCAGGACCGTATTGGTGAGCTCGATGGCGGTCACCGTCTCCCAGCCGCCGGTTACCCGCGCAAAGACCGTATAGCCGGGCTTGTTGCGCGCGCCATCGAGGCGCCGGTTGTTTCTGACGTTGATGAACCACTGGGAATCGGCGGAATCCGGGTGCGCGAGTCGCGCCATTGCCAGGGTGCCCTTCAGGTTGCTGAGGCCGTTGGCCGACTCGTTGACGACCGTCTCCGGATAGTCCCGGCGGGCCATCTCGCGGGTGTAGCCGCCGGTCTGGACCACGAAACCTGCAACCACCCGGTGGAAGATCAGCCCTTCATAGAAGCCGTCGTCGATGAGTTTCAGGATGTGCGCCGTAGTGGCAGGCGCTTGCTTCGGTAAGAACTCGATCTCGATGTTGCCGAGGCTGGTTTCAATGCGCGCCCGCGGGGGCGCATCGCTTGCCGTGCCTGCGTTCTCCGTCGCGGTCTGCGCGGTGCTGGCTGGCTGGCTCGCCGTGGCTGGCGCATCCGCCGAGCAGGCCGCGGTACCGAGCAGCCCTGCTGCCATCAGGCCGAGCTTCAGCCAGGTGCGGAGGGAAAGGGTGATCATTGCGGTTTCCTCTTGCTCGAAAGGTCTCGGGACGCGCCGTCCGGTGCTTATCTTCAGAACCGGGGTCGAAGGACAGTCAGCTGCCGGGTAGCCGGTAAAGCTAGGAAGCCTGCTGCGCTTCGCCGATGACAGCCAGAAACGCGGTGACCGACGCGGCGAGGCCTCGATCCAGCGCCCGGGCGATCAGCGCGTGACCGATGGACACCTCCAGTATTCCAGGAATCGTCAGAAACAACGGCAGGTTCGGCAGATCCAGATCGTGTCCGGCGTTGACGCCGAGCCCGAGCGAGGTCGCGTGCACGGCGGCTGCCTGGAACTGCTCGAAGCTGTGGCGGGCGGCTCCGGAATCAGCGCCGCTGGTGGCCACGGCTTCGGCGAACGGGCCGGTGTAGAGCTCGATGCGGTCGGTGCCCAGCTCTGCGGCGCGGTCGATCTGCGCCAGATCGGGATCCATGAACAGGCTGACCCGCGCGCCGAGCGACTGGTAGCGCTCGATTTTGTCGCGCAGCAGCGACTGATCGCCGCGCAGGTCGAAACCGTGATCGGAGGTGAGCTGCTGATCGTCGTCGGGCACGAGCGTTGCCTGTGCCGGGCGGGCGGCTTCGATGAGCGCGTCGAAGCCCGGGTAGCCGTTGTCGCGGGCACCTGCGAAGGGGTTACCTTCGATGTTGTACTCCAGAGCGGGGTTTGCCTGCAGCACCTCGGCCAGCACCGGTACGTCGGTCGCGCGGATGTGCCGCTGATCCGGCCGCGGGTGGACGGTGAGCCCGGCGGCACCTGCCGTGATGACGGTCTCCGCGGCGGTGCCTAGGCTCGGCGTGTCGCCGCCGCGCGCATTGCGCAGCCAGGCAATCTTGTTCAGGTTGACGCTGAGCGCGGTCATGGCACGTGGAGGCGGATCAGGTCCATGCGGAGCGGCGGGGCCGGGCTTTGATCAGCACCCCGAGGAGCAGACCGGCGATTACGAGCCCCGCGCCAAACAGAAAGATCCGCTGCTGTTCGCGTTGCTCGAGGCGATCCCGCTCGGCCGCCAGCCCCTGGACTTCGGACCGCAGGCGCACGTTGAGTGCGGACAGCTTCTGGTTTTCTGCGTGCTCGGCGACGGCGTTGGAGGAGATGGCCTGAAGCGCTTCGAGCTCGCCGGTGATTGATTCAAGCTGTGCCTGCAGCTGATTGCTCGTTGCCTCGGCGGACCCTTTGCTGTTCGCCAGCTCCGCGGCTTTGGAGCGTTCCGAATCCAGGCGCTGCTGGAGCTGCCGGATCTCGGCTTCAGCGGCGCTCAGCCGCTGTCGGGCGCCGGGCTGCTGGGCGAGGTTCCGCGCCTCGAGCCAGCCCTCGGTGCCCCGGGCCGTGCGAATGCGGCTGTATTTGGTGTCCGCGTCGCTCTCGAGTACCTCGAGCTGTGTACCGGCGGGCAGAAAATTGATGATGCGATGGCCGTTGGTCGGGCCGCTGCGCAGCGGCACGGACAGCCGGTCAGAGATGTACCGGGTGTCGGCTGCAGCGCTGGTCGACAGCAGGGCCAGCAGCAGGGTCAGGGTGGCAAGGGCGGCGCTCCGCCGGGAATGCATCAGGGCTGATTTCCTTTCGTGCTGAGATTCCTGTCAGCGAGTTTCGCCCGCAGACCCAGCGGTGCCTGGTCAGTGCCGTCACCCGCTGCGGGCAGGCTGGCTTCCAGGCCCGGCTGATCTTCGAGATACCCGCCGCGAGCAAGGTAAGTCATGGTGATCACCAGATAGGTGAGGGTGATCGCAAAACCGCCGATCAGCTTGTAGCTGACCCAGACGTCCATGGAGAACTGGTAGGCCACGAACAGGTTGAGCAGGCCAGCCAGCAGAAAGCCCAGCGCCCAGCCGCTGTTGAGGCGATTCCAGACCGCGTCGGGCAGCGTGAGCTGCGCGCCGAACATGCCTTTGATCAGGTTCTTGCCGCCGAAGCGCTGCGCCCCGATCAGGACTGCGGCAAACAGCCAGTTGACGATCGTCGGCTTCCACTGAATGAAGGTTTCGTCGCGGAAATACAGGGTCAACGCGCCGAACACCATGCTGATCCAGAAGGTGAGCTTGAGCTCCGTGCCGATGGGCTTGCGGATCAGCCAGTAGACCACCAGCTGCAGGGCCACACCGGCCATGAGTGCAGCCGTGGCCGGCAGCACGCCGAAGCCGAAATAGACCCCCACGAAAAGTAGGATCGGCAGGAAGTCGATGAACTGCGTCATAGCTGAACCATAAAAAAGGCCGAACCGTAGAGTAAGGAAAGCGCGTGAGCAGCGGGCGAAGGCGCCGGCGCTTCGTAATCATAATGATTGATCGATAGACTGCCAGACATCCGGCAACAGGCTGTACTATTTGTGACCCAGCGGTTCGAGATTCACCCGACCCATCCGCAGCAAAGGCTCATTGAGCAGGCTGGCGGTGTGCTGGCACAGGGCGGGCTGGTAGTCGTACCGACCGATACGACCTACACGCTCGCTTGTCCGCTGGGCGACAAGCGGGCGCTCGAACGTGTCAGACAGATCCGACGCCTGTCCGATAAACATCTGTTGACACTGCTCTGTGCCGACCTTGCATCGCTTGCAACTTACGCGCGGGTCGACAATGCGGACTATCGAGTGCTGAAGCGGTACACCCCGGGACCGTTCACCTTCGTGCTGCCCGCCTCGCGTGAGGTGCCGCGACGGCTGCTCCATCCCAAACGCAAGACAATTGGCCTGCGGGTGCCCGATCACGCCATCTGTCAGGCCCTGCTGCAGAGCCATGGCGAACCGCTTCTGTCAACTACATTGCGACTGCCGGATGCAGATCTGCCGCTGACCGAAGCTGATGACGCCTACGACGCGCTGGCTGGCCGCGTCGAGCTGATCATCGATGGCGGCGCCTGTGGCTTCGAGCCGACCACGGTTGTGGACATGGTCGAGGGCGCTGCGGTGCTGCGACAGGGCGCTGGCGAGTTCGGAATGCCAGCCCCATAATACGCATCAACTTACCTGCAGGACTGCGGCTTGAGCAGTAAAGATTCTGGGCAACGTGTGCTCTCGGGCATGCGCGCGACGGGCGAATTGCATCTGGGGCACCTGCACGGGGTGTTGAACAACTGGGTGCAGCTGCAGCATGAGTACGAGTGCTACTTCTTCGTTGCCGACTGGCACGCGCTGACCACGCACTTCGAGCACACGGAAGACATCGAGCAGAACTCTCTCGACATGGTGGTGAGCTGGCTGGCCGCGGGCATTAATCCGGGCTCTGCCACGCTGTTCATCCAGTCCAAGGTGCCGGAGCATGCCGAGCTGCATCTGCTGCTGTCGATGATTACGCCGCTGTCCTGGCTCGAGCGGGTGCCGAGCTACAAGGACATGCAGTCGCGCATGAACGATCGCGACCTCGCCACCTACGGTTTTCTCGGTTATCCGCTGCTGCAGGCGGCCGACATCCTCATCTACCGTGCCGGGCTGGTCCCGGTCGGTGCCGACCAGGTGGCGCACGTTGAGTTGACCCGGGAGGTGGCGCGGCGCTTCAACTCGATCTACGGCCGCGAGCCGGGGTTCGAGGAACAGGCCGAAGCGGCGGTGAAGAAGATGGGTAAGAAGGCCGCCAAGCTCTATCGGGAGCTGCGCCGTGGGTACGTTGAGCAGGGCGACAACGATGCCCTGCTGCGCGCCCGGGCGCTGGTCTCGGAACAACAGAACATCTCGATCGGCGATCAGGAGCGACTCCTCGGCTACCTCGAGGGCACCGGCCGCATCGTGCTGGCGGAACCGCAGGCGCTGCTGACGAAGCAGGCCAAGGTGCCTGGGTTGGACGGCGAGAAGATGTCCAAGAGCTACGGCAACGTCATCCGTATTCGCGAGGCGCCGGATGCCGTGGATCAGAAGATCCGGACCATGCAGACCGACCCGCAGCGGGTGCGGCGGACCGATCCTGGCGAGCCCGGCAACTGTCCGGTGTATGCCATGCACGAGGTCTACTCGTCGGCAGACACGCTGGCCTGGGCCGCCGAGGGCTGCCGCAGCGCGGGCATCGGCTGCGTCGATTGCAAGAAACCGCTGATTGATGCCATCAACGAGGAACAGGCTGTGATGCGCGACCGTGCCCGGCAGTATGAGGAGCAGCCCGATCTGGTCCGGACTATCCTCCAGGAGGGCGCCGAGCGCGCTCGTGACGTGGCCAAGGACACGCTGGAAGATGTCCGCGCCGCAATCGGGATTTCGCATCGATGAGCGAGCCTGTCGCCGAAGCTGGTCCGGTGCTGGTACGCCTGCGGCGTGAGCAGGCGGGTACGCTGGCCGTCGTTCGCGGCGAGGCGGTCACCGAGCTGCCGACCGATCTCTACATTCCTCCAGATGCGCTGGAGGTGTTTCTCGAAACTTTCGAGGGCCCGCTGGATCTGCTGCTGTACCTGATCCGCCGCGAGAACCTCGACATTCTCAACATCCGTGTTGCTGAGATCACCGCACAGTACATGCGCTACATCGACCTGATGCAGGCGGTACAGCTAGAGCTGGCGGGCGAATACCTGCTCATGGCGGCGATGCTCGCGGAGATCAAGTCACGCATGCTGCTGCCGAAGCCGGTCACCGAGGAAGGCGAGGAAGAAGATCCGCGCGCCGAGCTGATCCGCCGGCTGCAGGAGTACGAGCAGCTCAAGAGCGCGGCCGAAGCGGTCGACGCGCTGCCGCGCATGGAGCGCGATCTGCATCCCGCGGCAGCGCAGCAGCCGCAACTGGTGCGTGAGCAGGCGGATCCTCAGGTAGATCTGAAAGATCTGATGATGGCGTTGGCGCAGGTACTGGAACGGGCCGATCAGTATGCCCATCATGCGGTGCTGCTTGAGCCCCTGTCCGTGCGGGAGCGTATGAGCGACGTGCTGGCGCAGATCAGCGATCGAAGGGAGTTCGTTGAGTTCGGTGACCTGTTTGTGGTTACTGAAGGTCGCAGGGGCGTGATCGTGACCTTCCTGGCGGTGATGGAGTTGGTGCGCGAGTCGCTGATCGACCTCGTGCAGCAGGAGTCTTTCGCACCCATTTACGTGCGCGCTGCGCAGAGCGTGACGTGAGTACAGTCAAGCAAGCCGGGGATCCCCTGATGAGCGAAGAGCCAACGCCGGGAGGCGCTGACGATACTGGGCCGACGGTGCCGGAAAGCGGCACGACGGCGGAGACCGCAGCCGCGGAGGTTGCCGCCGAGATGGCGGACGAAGCCCTGGAGCAGAAGCTGGAAACGACGGTCGAGGATCGCCCGCAGGCCGATGAAACCGATGCCGAAGGCGAAGCCGCGCCGGAAACGTCGATCAGCGAGGGCCTGACGGAAGTTGTTCACGAGCGCCTCGAAGAAGACCAGGTGCAGCTGATTCTGGAAGCAGCGCTGCAGGCGGCCAACGAACCGTTGACGGTCGATCGCTGCCTCAAGCTGTTCCGCCGCGGTGAGCTGCCGGTCAGTGATTCCGAAACGCAGCGGGAGCTCATCCGCCGGCTCCTCGAAGACCTGATCGAGCAGTTCGAAGACCGCGGGGTGGAGCTCAAGCGGGTCGCCTCGGGCTATCGCCTGCAGGTGCGGCAGTCGCTGTCGCCCTGGGTGTCACGGCTCTGGGAGGAGAAGCCGCCGCGCTACTCCCGGGCGCTGCTCGAAACGCTGTCGCTGATCGCCTACCGTCAACCCGTCACCCGGGGCGACATCGAGCTGGTACGTGGAGTGGCGGTGAGCTCGAACATCATCCGCACGCTGCAGGAGCGGGGGTGGATTCGCGAGGTTGGGCATCGTGAAGTGCCCGGTCGCCCTGCGCTCTACGGCACGACGCGCGCGTTTCTCGATTACTTCAACCTGAAAACGCTGAGCGAGCTGCCGCCGTTGGAAGAGATCCGCGAGCTGGTTGAACCGGTCGTGCTGCCGGAGCCGGAAGCGGAAGCGCCGGCTACGGACGAAGCGGGCGCTGAGGTTGCGGCGGGCGCGGCCGGCGCTGCACCAGAGGCAGCGGCCAGCGCTGATCTGGCGGCTGATGCTGAAGCTGAGGCGGAAGCGGGTACCAAAGTAGCGCCAGCGTTGGAAGCCGAAGTCGATTCTGAGGCGGAAGCCGCAGCAGCGGCGGCACCTGAACCCGAACCCGAACCCAAAGCGGTGGCGGCTGACGAAGGCCACGTTGCGGCGGAGGAGGGCGGCGCACTGCAGCCTGTCGCTGCTGCTGAAGCGGACGTGGCAGGAGACCCACCGGATGCAGCGGCTGCCGAGCCGGTTGCGCCGAAACCGGGCACCCCGTGAGCGGATCGAAGTCGCCCTGGCGCGGCAAAGGCGCTGGAGCAAACGCCGGACCGAAAACCGCGGCCAAGTCTGCCAGGGGCGCTGCGAATAAGCCGGAACGCGCGCGCGATGGTTCGCAGCGCAGCAAGCACCGGAACGCAACGGGCGCGCGCAGCGGCAGCGCGGCTCCGCACGATCAGTCCGCGACGAACACGCCCGCATCGGCAGCAGAGTCAGCAGCCACCGCTGCCACGGACAAGCTGCAGAAGGTGCTCGCCAACTTCGGTCTCGGCTCCCGGCGCACCATGGAGGGCTGGATCGAAGCCGGTCGGGTCAAGGTCAACGGCGAACGCGCGCACCTGGGCCAACGGGTCGGTCCCGAAGATCGTATCCAGGTCGATAACGGCAAGCCGCTCAAGCTGCGGCGCGATCACACCCGGGTGTTGTTGCTCAACAAGTCGGTCGGCACCGTGTGCAGCCGCAGCGACCCGGAGCAACGGAGCACCGTCTTCCAGGGACTGCCGCGGCTGAAGCAGGGGCGCTGGATCTCCGTTGGCCGCCTCGACATCCAGACCTCTGGCCTCCTGCTGTTGACCAACAACGGCACGCTGGCACACCGGCTGATGCACCCGTCCACAGGGCTTGATCGTGAATATGCGGTGCGGGTCACTGGGAAGCTCGATGACGCCACGCTGGACCAGCTGCTTGCCGGGGTGGAGATCGATGGCGAGCTGCATCGCTTTTCAGACATCCAGTACTTCGACGGCCGGGGCGTGAATCACTGGTATCACGTGGTGCTGATGGAGGGTAAGAACCGCGAGGTACGGCGGCTGTTTGAAAGCGTTGGGCTGCTTGTTTCACGGCTGAAGCGGGTGCGCTACGGCCCGGTTATCCTGCCACCCTGGTTGCCGGTGGGACAACGTGCAGAGCTCGAGCCGGAAGACGTGCTCGAGCTGTTGAAGCTGGTGCGGCTCGAGGATGACCTGGCGGCGCCCGTGCCCGGCAGCCGCAGCAAGCGCCGTCGCGTCATTGAACCGAGGGGCACCGCACGGCGCCGCCGCACGGTGCTCACCGCGTACCCGGATCTCGACCTCGAGGAGTCCTGAGACTCAGGCGCGCAGCTTCATCGCACCAGGCGCAGGCCGCCGTTGCTGATGGCGTTCGGACCTTCGCCCTGGGCCTGGCCCAAGGCGTGGCGGGCGCGGCCGAGCACGGTCTCCGGCGTGTCGTCGGGGCGGCTTGACGCGATCCCCATGCAGGCCGTGAGCTGCGTTTCGAGCTCATCCCGGGTCAGGTGCAGGGTGCCGACCAGCGCGCACAGCTTGCGGGCGACGCAGTCCGCACCGTCGGTGCTCGTGTTCGGCAGCAGGACTGCGATCTGCCCGGACTCCACCTGAAACGTGCTGTCAGCTTCGCGCAGGCTGTCGCCGATCAGCACCTGCAGGCTCTGCGACAGGGCCAGCGCCCAGGCCGGTCCCTCGGTGGTCAGCAGCTCGGCGAAGCCATCGATCTCCAGCAGCACCAGGCTATCCTGGCGGAAGTCGCTTTTAGCAAGGGCAGCCGCGTGCTGCGGTGCTGTGGCTTCGGTCCGCGTTTCCGCGGCCCCACCGCTCGCGTCGTCGGCGGGGGTATCCGGCAGGAAGCGCAGGCGCGTATGCAGCGCGCCGGCAGCCAGCGTGATCAGATCCTCGGCGGTTTCCAGTGCCTGCTCCGAGGCCGGCTGGTCGAAGTAGAGCTTCAGAAAACCGAGGTCCTTGTCCGGCCAGCGCAGGTTGTAGCGCACGTTGTGCTTCCGCGTGACGCCCAGGCTTTCATCAACCCCGGTGGCCTCGTCGAGGCTGATCCGGCCGTACTCCAGACCGGTGACCTTGGCCAGGGTCTTCAGTTGCCGCAGCAACATCGTGAGCAGATCCGGCAGTGTCGGCTGCCGGTAAAACGCTTCGACCAGATGCATGGCGGCATCGGTGTTGAAGTGACGAACCTGTCGATCCTGTTCAATGGCCATGAGGTACTCCGTAGCATGACGCGGTCAGTGCAGGGGCCGATTGTTCGGGTCCGCTGCGGGGGCAACACAGTCGTTGCGCGTTTGCCATGGGTTTTGCCAGATGCGTGCCAACGAAAGCGGCGCGGAAAGAGTCGAAAAACCGGCGCTTTTCCGGGCTTATCGCATCGAGTGTAGCGCTTTTGTCGACTTCTGCCCGACACGGGCTGCAGAGGGACCGACAGTACGCTGACGGTCGTCGGAATTCTGACGGCGGGAATCTGACGGAGCACCCGCCACTCAGTCGGACGGCGCGCCCTTTTCGAACCAGGCGCGGGCGCTGCCGTCGCCGATTGACAGCGCGCTACCGTGCGGGATCCGCGCGGCATCGGCGAAGAGCTTCAGGTACACGTCCATGTGCGCTTCCGCAGGCACGACGCTGTCCGGGTCCTCGCCGGGATAAGCCGCTGCCCGCATCGCCGTGCGGGTGGCGCCTGGGTTCAGGCTCAGGGTGCGGATCTGCGGCGACACGTCCAGCTCATCGGCCAGGATCTGCATGGTGCCTTCGAGCGCAAACTTGCTGGCGGCGTACGCGCCCCAGAATCCCCGTCCCTTGCGCCCGACGCTGGAGGAGGTGAACACGACGGCGGCAGCGTTGGACTGGCGCAGCAGCGGCAGCAGCCCCCGGGTCAGCAGCATGGGCGCGTGCACGTTGATCTGGAAGACCCGTTGCCACTCCGCAACCGGGTAGTGTTCGAGATCGACCTTCGGGCCAAGCAGCGATGCGTTGTGCAGCAGGCCGTCGAGCTTGCCGTACTCGCCGTCAATGGCGGCACCGAGCGCGCTGGTGGCCTCCTCGGTCAGTGCCTCCAGATCTGCCGGGACGATGACCGGCCGCGTCTCGGTGTGCTTGGTGATCCAGTCGAAGACCTGTTCCAGCTTGCTGCGGGTGCGACCGAGCAGCACGATATCCGCACCGAACAGGGCGCAGCTCCTGGCGGCGACGGCACCGATGCCGTCGCCAGCACCGGTGATCAGCAGCGTTTTGCCAGCGAGACAGTTGGCGGGCGGGCTGCTGTCCCAGTGTTCAGCAGCGCTGGCCAGCGCCGGGTAGTGCTCAAGCGGGCTTGCGGGCATGGACGAGGTAGTTCACTGACGGATCGTTGTTCAGTGTCGCCCGGCGGGTGAAGGGGTTGTAGAACATGCCCTTGATGTCCATGACCTCGAGCCCGGCGGCTTCCGCGGCGCGGATCAGCTCTGCCGGCTTGATCAGCATGTCGTAGCTGTGGGTCCCGCGGGGCAGCAGCCGCAACACGTATTCCGCACCAAAGATTGCCAGGGCATAGGCCTTGGGCGTGCGGTTGATGGTCGAGAAGTACAGATCCGCGCCGGGCTTCGCGAGCAGTGCACAGGCGGCAATCGTCGATGCCGGGTCCGGCACGTGCTCGAGCATCTCGAGGCAGGTGACGACGTCGAAGTGTTCGGCATGGGTGGCTGCCAGCGCTTCCGCCGTGCTGGCGCGGTAGTCGACCGAGACACCGCTCTTCGCGGAGTGCAGCTGGGCCACCGCCAGCGGTCGCTCCGCCATGTCGATGCCCATGGTTTCCGCGCCCGCGCTGGCGAGCGATTCGGTCAGAATGCCTCCGCCGCAGCCGACGTCGAGCACGGCGAGGCCGTCGAGCGGCCGCTGCTCGGCGATGTAGTTGGCGCGCAGGGGGTTGATGTCGTGCAGGGGGCGGAAATCACCCTCCGGATCCCACCAACGGTTCGCCAGCTCATCAAATTTTGAGACTTCAGCCTGATCGACGTTCTGCCGTTCGGCGCTGCCTGTCCCGGTGTCGTGCTGTTCGGAGTCAAGGTGTGCGTTCATGCCGCCAGTGTACCGGCTGCGGGTCGTTCAGGGGTCAATTGCCGGGCCTGCTCCGGTACCTGGCGAGCCGGCTCCGGCAGCCTGAAAAATGGGCTTTCTCGTGCCCTGATCATGCTAAAATTTCGCACCTCCCGAGGACCTTGACCGACCCCCGTTTATGGCTGAACACGACACCCCTGAAGGGCGCGAGCTGCGTCCGGTTGCGATTGAAGACGAGCTGAAACAGTCCTACCTGGCGTACGCGATGAGCGTGATCGTCGGGCGTGCGCTGCCAGACGTGCGGGATGGGCTGAAGCCTGTGCACCGGCGTGTGCTCTACACCATGAGCGAACTCAACAACACCTGGAACCGGCCCTACATGAAGTCCGCGCGCGTCGTCGGCGATGTCATGGGTAAGTACCATCCGCACGGCGACTCTGCCATCTACGAAACCGTCGTGCGCATGGCGCAGGACTTCGCGATGCGCTACCTGCTGGTGGATGGCCAGGGCAACTTTGGCTCCATCGACGGCGACCCGGCCGCGGCCATGCGGTACACCGAAGTGCGCATGGCCCGTATCGCCGGCGAGCTGCTCGCCGATCTCGACAAGGAAACGGTCGAGTTCGTGCCGAACTACGACGATTCGCTGACCATGCCATCGGTGCTGCCGACGCGGGTGCCGAACCTGCTGACCAGCGGCAGCTCGGGCATTGCGGTCGGCATGGCGACCAACATCCCGCCACACAACCTGACCGAGGTGGTCAACGGCTGCCTGGCGCTGCTCGAGCAGCCGGCGCTGTCCGTCGATGAGCTGATGGAACACATTCAGGGTCCGGACTTTCCGACAGCGGCGATCATCAACGGGCGCGCTGGAATCGTGCAGGCGTACCGCACCGGGCGCGGCCGGATCTACGTGCGGGCACGGGCCGAGGTCACGCACGACGAGCGAACCGGCAAAGACGTCATCGTCGTGCACGAGATTCCCTACCAGGTCAACAAGGCGCGGCTGATCGAGAAGATCGCCGAGCTGGTTCGCGACAAGAAGATCGAGGGCATCACCGAGATCCGCGACGAGTCCGACAAGGACGGCCTGCGCATGGTGATCGAAGTGCGTCGCGGTGACAGCGGAGAGGTGGTGCTCAACAACCTGTACGCGCAGACCCAGATGCAGTCCGTGTTCGGCATCAACTGCGTGGCGCTGGTGGATGGCCAGCCACGGGTGCTGAACCTCAAGCAGATGCTCGAGGCCTTTCTCAAGCACCGCCGCGAAGTGGTCACGCGCCGATCCGTGTACCTGCTGCGCCGCGCGCGCAACCGCGGCCATCTGCTCGAAGGTCAGGCGGTCGCGCTGGCGAACATCGACGCCGTCATCGAGCTGATCAAGCAGTCCCAGAACAGCGCCGAGGCCAAGGCGGCGCTGATGGGCCGCGGCTGGGCATCGCCTGGAGTCGAGGAACTCCTCGAGCGCGCCGGCAGCGACGCCTGCAAGCCCGACGACATCGGCCCCGAGTTCGGCTTCCGCGATGCGCTGTACTACCTTTCGGAGCGCCAGGCGGATGCCATCCTCGAGATCCGGCTGCAGCGGCTGACGGCACTCGAGCAGGACAAGCTGATCGAGGATTATCAGAAGATTCTCGATGAGATCGCCGACCTGCAGGAGATCCTGAACAACCCGCAGCGCCTGCAGCGCGTGGTGCGCGAGGAGCTCGAGGAAGTTCGTGAGCAGTACGGCGACGAGCGGCGTACCGAGATCCTCTCGTCGCAGGAGGATCTCACAGTCGAGGATCTGATCACCGAAGAAGAGCTGGTGGTGACGATCTCGCACCAGGGCTACGCCAAAACTCAGCCGTTGACCGCTTACCGGGCCCAGCGCCGCGGTGGGCGCGGGCGCGCAGCCACCGAGCTGAAGGATGAGGACTTCGTGCGGCACCTGATCGTGGCCAACAGCCACGATACGCTTCTGTGTTTCTCGAACCTCGGCAAAGTCTACTGGCTCAAGGTCTACCAGATCCCGCAGAGCGGTCGCGGCGCGAAAGGGCGGCCGCTGGTCAACATGCTGCCGCTGGAGAGCGAGGAGTGGATCTCCGCGATGCTGCCGATCAAGGACTTCGGCGAAGAAAAGTTCGTGTTTATGGCGACCGCCAACGGAACGGTGAAGAAGACGCCGCTCGAACAGTTCAGCCGGCCGCGGACGTCCGGGCTGATTGCGCTTGAGCTCGAGGAAGGCAACACGCTGGTGGGCGCTGCTCTGACGGACGGCTACTGCGATGTGCTGCTGATTGCCAGCTCCGGCAAAGCCGTGCGCTTCAAGGAATCCGACGTACGGACCATGGGCCGTACCGCGCGCGGTGTGCGCGGCATCAAGCTCAGCGGCACCCAGGAGGTGATTGCGCTGATCATCCCGGTGCCGGAGGGCTATCTGCTGGCCGCCAGCGAGCATGGCTACGGCAAGCGCACCGGGGTCGATGACTTCCCGGTCAAAGGGCGCGGCACCCAGGGCGTGATCGCCATGCAGGTGACCGACCGCAACGGCGCGCTGGTGGGTGCCGTGCAGGTCGAGAGCGGCGACGAGCTCATGCTGATCAGCAATCAGGGCACGCTGGTGCGCACGGGTGTCGACGAAGTGTCGGTGCTCGGCCGCAATACGCAGGGCGTCCGGCTGATCGCGCTGCGCCCGGATGAAAGCCTGAGCAGCATCGCGCGTATCGCTGAGGCGGACGTCGCGAACGGCGATGATCCGGTGGACGCCGCTGCCCCAGATTCGGAGACGGATGCCGGTGCCGATGCCGACGATCAGGGTCCCGAAGATCCGACGAGCGAAGATTCAGACTGATGCGCGTGCATAACTTTTCCGCCGGTCCGGCATCCTTGCCGCTGGCCGTCCTTGAGCGGGCGCAGCGGGAATTCACCGACTATGCCGGCAGCGGTATGAGCGTGATGGAGATGAGCCATCGCAGCAGCATCTTCGTCGAGATCGCCGCGCGGGCCGAAGCCAACTGCCGCACGCTGCTGTCGATTCCCGATGATTACGCGGTGCTGTTTCTGCAGGGCGGTGCAACTGCGCAGTTTGCGGCCGTGCCACAGAACCTGTTGCCGGATGGTGGCAAGGCGGATTACGTCAACACCGGGTCCTGGTCGACCAAGGCGATCAAGGAAGCCGCCCGCTACGTCGACGCCCGGGAGGTCGCGAGCTCGAAGGCGTCGAACTTCGACCGGATCCCGCCGGTCGCGGACTGGGCGCTGCGCCCGGACGCCGGCTACCTGCACGTCTGCTCCAACGAAACCATTGGCGGCGTTCAGTTTCAGGAGTTTCCGGCAACCGACGTACCGCTGGTCGTCGACATGTCGTCCGACATCATGTCACGGCCGATCGATGTCAGCCGTTTCGCCCTGATTTATGCCGGCGCGCAGAAGAACCTGGGCCCGGCGGGGCTGACGCTGGTGATCGTGCGACGTGACCTGCTCGATCGCGGCCTGGGCTCAGTCCCGAGCGTGCTCCACTACGGCACGCAGGCAGCGGCTGATTCGATGTCGAACACGCCGCCGACCTACGCCTGGTACCTGGTCGGCCTGGTGTTCGAGTGGCTGCTCGAACAGGGTGGGCTGGCTGCCATCGCAGAGCGCAACGAGCGTAAAGCGCAGCTGCTCTACGGGCTGATCGATGGCAGCAACTTCTACCGTGCCCCGGTGCAGGTAGAGGCCCGGTCGCGGATGAATGTGCCGTTTACGCTGCCGGATCCGGAGCTCGACGCTGCCTTTCTGGCTGGCGCGGATGCTGCGGGCCTCAAGAACCTGAAAGGGCACCGCAGCGTCGGTGGTATGCGCGCCAGCATCTACAACGCGGTGGGCGAAGACGCCGTGGCCGCCCTCTGTGATTACATGCAGGACTTTGAGCGTGACCACGGGTGAGCCGGATACCAGCCTCGATGCGCTGCGCGAGCGCATCGATGCCATCGATGAGCAGCTGCAGCAACTTCTGAACGAGCGCGCGGCCTGTGCGCTCGAGGTGGGTGAGGTCAAGCAGCGCCTGCGCGTCGGCGACGAAGATCCGGTGTTCTTCCGGCCGGAGCGCGAGGCCCAGATCCTGGGGCGCATCCAGTCACGCAACGCCGGGCCGCTGCCCGATCAGGCGGTGGCCACGCTGTTCCGCGAGATCATCTCCTGCTGCCTGAGCCTCGAGCAGCCGCTCACCATTGCCTATCTCGGGCCAAGCGGGACCTACACCGAGTCCGCCGCCACGAAGCAGTTCGGTCACTTTGCCACAACCCGCGCGCAGGGTTCGATCGATGAGGTGTTTCGCGAGGTAGAGGCCGGTGGCGTGCATTACGGCGTGGTGCCGGTCGAGAACTCGACGGAAGGGATGGTCAACCACACCCTCGACTGTTTCATGGATTCGACCCTGCGCATTTGTGCGGAGGTAGAGCTGCCGATCCACCATGCCCTGCTGGCGGCCAACAGCGTACAGCCGGAAGCCATCACCGAGATCGTTTCCCACGCCCAGTCGCTGGCCCAGTGCCGCCAGTGGCTTGATGCGCACTACCCGCAGGCCAACCGCACCGCGGTGGCAAGCAATGCCGAGGCCGCGCGCCAGGTCGTGGAGCGGACCGACGCCGCCGCCATTGCCGGGGCCGTTGCTGGCGAGCGCTACGGGCTGCGGGTGCTGGCGAGCAACATCGAGGACCAGGCCGATAACAAAACGCGCTTCCTCGTTATCGGTCAGCAGCGCGTCGGTCCGAGCGGACGGGACAAAACCTCCATCCTGGTCTCAACGCGCAACGAGCCCGGCGCGCTGTACCGTATTCTCGAGCCGTTTCACCGGCACGAGATCAGCCTCTCGCGGATCGAGACCCGGCCAGCACGGGCAGGCAGCTGGACCTACGTGTTTTTTATCGACCTCGAGGGCCATGAATCGGAATCGCTGGTGCAGGCCGCGCTGGCTGAGGTCGGTGACGTCGCCAGCGAAGTACGAATTCTGGGCTCCTATCCCCAGGCCGTGATCTGATGCTCGCGATCGTTGGCGTGGGACTGATCGGGGGCTCGTTTGCGCTCGCCGCACGCGCCGCCGGCCTGTTCGACCGCATCGTCGGAGTTGACACCAATCCCGTCCACCTGGCCGCGGCGCAGAAAGCCGGCATCATCGACCAAGGTGCTGCGGCGGTGCCCGAGGCGGCGGAGGCGGTGCTGCTCGCGGTGCCGAGCGATCGTGTCACCGGGCTGCTCGAGGAACTCGCCGATCATCCCGGCCTTGTATTCGACGTGGCCAGCGTCAAAGCGCCGATCTGCGCGGCACCCGGGCCGCGCCCGACCCGCTTCGTCCCTGCGCATCCGATTGCCGGGGCCGAACGACGCGGACCCGATGCGGCGAGGAGCGGCCTGTTCGCCGATCACCTGGTGGTGCTGACGCCGACGGCGGCCACACCGGAAGCCGATGTCGAGCGGCTGACCGGCTGGTGGGAGGCCCTCGGCGCGCGCGTGCAGCGCATGGACGCGGCCGCGCACGACGAGCTGTTTGCGCTGACCAGCCATCTGCCGCACCTGGCCGCGTTTGCCTACATGCAGCTGATCAAGGCGGAGCACCTGCCCTTTGCGGCCGGCGGTTTCCGCGACTTCTCCAGCATCGCGGCTGCCGATCCGGATATGTGGGTGCCGATCCTGCGCAGCAACCAGACCGCTATTCTGGCTGTGCTCGATGGCCTGGAATCCGCCTTTGCCGAGTTTCGTGCCGCGATAGCCGCTCCGCAGCCGGCGGCGCTGCGCAAGCTGCTCGAGAGCGCGCGGGATCGGCGGCTCGAGTATCCCGTCCGCTCATGAGCGCGACCGACGCCGAGATCCCGGTGCCGGTCGTCACCGTGGATGGCCCTTCAGGCTCCGGTAAGGGCACGCTGTCCATGGCGCTCGCCGAGCGGCTCAACTGGCATCGGCTGGACAGCGGCGCGCTGTACCGCCTGGTTGCGCTGCATGCACTGGAAGAGGGCATCGCACTCGACGCGGCGGCTGCGCTGGCGGCGGCCGTGCTGGAGGTGGACATCGCGTTCCAGGGCGAGCAGGTGGTGCTCAACGGCGTGCCCGTATCGGATCAGCTGCGCACGGAAACCGTCGGCAACGCCGCGTCACAGGTGGCCGCGCACGTAGCAGTACGTGAGGCCCTGGTTACCCGACAGCGCGCCTTCGTCCGACCTCCGGGGCTGATAGCCGACGGGCGCGATATGGGCACGGTCATCTTCCCGGCAGCGCCGCTTAAGGTGTTTCTCACTGCCAGTGCCGAGGTTCGTGCGGAACGTCGCTATAATCAGTTGAGAAACAAGGGTTTAGGTGGTAGCCTGCGCGGCCTTCTCGAAACGATCAAAGAACGGGACGAGAGGGATAGAACACGCGCCGTCGCACCGCTCGTACCGGCCGATGATGCCCTAGTCATCGACAGTACCGAGCTCAGCAGCACCGAGGTGATTGCCCTGGTGGTCGCGGAGATCGAAGCGCTGGGCCTGGATTCCTGAAATCAGGCACGGCTTAACACGCCAACGCGTGAGCCCCACTCGAACTCCGCAGCCGCCCGCGACGGTGGAACATTAACTAACCAAGCGATGCGCGTGCCCGCTGACGCCGTTGCGAGCGAGATTATGAGCGAATCATTTGCAGAGATGTTTGAGGAAAGCCTTTCCGATGTGGAAATGGCACCTGGCGCAATCGTCACCGGTACGGTGGTCGACGTCGACAGTGACTGGGTTGTGGTACACGCCGGCCTGAAGTCCGAAGGCGTCATCCCCAAGAGCCAGTTCCTCGACGAGAACGGCGAGTTTCATCTGAGCGTCGGCGACCAGATCAAGGTTGCGATGGAAACCGTCGACGACGGCTTCGGCGAAACGCGGCTGTCCCGGGAAAAGGCGAAGCGTGCCGAATCCTGGCAGGTCCTGGAGATCGCCTTTGAAAAAGAAGAAGTGGTTAAAGGCATCATCAGCGGCAAGGTTAAAGGTGGCTTCACCGTCGACGTCAGCGACATCCGCGCGTTCCTGCCGGGATCACTGATCGACGTCCGCCCGCTGCGCGAAACCGCGCACCTCGAAGGCAAGCCCCTCGACTTCAAAGTCATCAAGCTGGATCAGAAGCGCAACAACGTGGTGGTATCGCGCCGCGCCGTGCTGGAGCAGGAAAACAGCGCCGAGCGCGAAGCGCTGCTGTCTTCGCTGCAGGAAGGCCAGACCGTCAAAGGTGTGGTCAAGAACCTCACCGACTACGGTGCGTTTGTTGACCTTGGCGGTGTCGACGGCCTGCTGCACATCACGGACATGGCCTGGAAGCGGATCCGCCATCCGAGCGAAATGGTCAACGTCGGCGACGACGTGGAGGTGAAGATCCTCAAGTTCGACCGCGAGAAGAACCGCGTCAGCCTGGGCATGAAGCAGCTCGGCGACGATCCGTGGATCTCCATCACGCGGCGCTACCCGGAAGGATCACGGGTGCTGGCTACGGTCACCAACCTCACCGACTACGGTTGCTTTGCCGAGATCGAAGAGGGCGTGGAAGGCCTGGTGCACGTTTCCGAGATGGACTGGACCAACAAGAACGTCCACCCGTCCAAAGTTGTTGCGCTCGGTGATCAGGTTGAGGTCATGGTGCTCGACATCGATGAGGAGCGACGCCGGATTTCGCTTGGCATCAAACAGTGCCGTCCGAACCCCTGGGAAGAGTTTGCGATCAACAACGGCAAGGGCAACCGGGTCCGCGGCACGATCAAGTCCATCACCGACTTCGGTATCTTCATCGGTCTCGACGGCGGCATCGATGGTCTGGTGCACCTGTCCGATATCTCCTGGAACGAGCCGGGCGAATCGGCCGTTCGCCGCTACTCGAAGGGTGAAGAGATCGAGACGGTCATTCTTTCGGTGGATCCGGAGCGTGAGCGCATCTCGCTTGGCGTCAAGCAGCTCGACCAGGATCCGTTCTCGGACTTCACGGCCATGAACGACCGTGGGTCGCTGGTGACCGGCGTGGTTGTGAGCGTTGAGCCGAAAGAAGCCGAGATCCGCCTGGCGGAGGAAGTGATCGGCATCCTGAAAGCTTCGGAGCTGTCTGTGGATCGGGTCGAAGACGCGCGCAACGTGCTGTCGGTTGGCGATGAGATCGAGACCAAGATCGTCTCCATCGATCGCAAGAACCGCGTCATCGGACTGTCGGTCAAGGCGAAAGACATCGCTGACGAGCGCGAGGCGGTTCGCGAGCACCGCAGTAAGGAATCCGACCGTCCCGGTGCGGCGACGCTTGGCGATCTCATCAAGGCTCAGATGGAGCAGGATAGCGAGTAACCGCGGACGTGGCTGATCCTGCGGTAAACGTCGGGATCAGTCACACCCTGCCGCTGGCCTCGCAACTTGCCGCCATTCTGGGGGGATGAGCGCCATGACCAAATCTGAACTGATCGAACGCATTGCGGCACGGCAGCAGCAGCTGTCGTCGAAGGACGTGGAGCTTGCGATCAAGACCATGATCGAACAGATGGCGGAGACCCTGGCTCAGGGCAGCCGCATCGAGATCCGTGGGTTCGGCAGCTTTTCGCTGCACTATCGCGCGCCGCGTATCGGCCGCAATCCTAAGACGGGCGAGTCCGTCGGACTCGCCGGCAAGCACGTACCACACTTCAAGCCCGGCAAAGCCCTGCGTGATCGGGTGAACGACGCCCTCGAAGCAGAGCGCCAGGCAGCGGAGGGCCAGCAGCCGGCCGGTGAGGCAGACGCTGCCAGCGGGACAGCAGGAGATTCTTCGGCATGATCTACCTTCGCAGGCTCTTGTATCTGGTCATTCTGCTGCTGGCGCTGGCCTGCATGCTGGTGCTCGGGCTGCTCGGGCAGAATCAGGCCCAGGTGTCGCTGCGGCTGTTGGAATACCAGACGCCGGAATACAGCGTGTTCTGGTGGCTGCTCGCGGCGTTCGGTGCCGGGTTGTCGCTCGGGCTGCTGCTGCTGTTGATCTCCAACCTCAAGCATCTCTTCGAGCAACGCGCGGTCGTCAAGGAAGTGAAACAGCGGGACAAAGAAATTGCCGTGCTGCAGGACGAACGCGACCAGCTCAAGGTGGAACGGCTGCGGTCCAGCAGCGAAGCGGAGCCGCCGCCGCCCGCTGCGAGCTGAAACCTGCCGGTGATGGCAGCAGGGCCGCTGTAGCGGTGGCCGGCCAGTCCACCAGGCTTGCGCCTCGCCGCACAGCGTGCGGCGACACTCTCGTACCCGCAGCAGGGTAGCTGGCGCAGCCGCCTGCAGCCGGGGTGGTTCGATACTGCGTGCTCCTCAACCGAAAGGAGCCTCCCATGAACCTGCCCCGTTTTGTCGCACCCGTTGGTTTGTCCAACCGCCGGGTCGCTGAGCTCGTGCGCCGCGCGGGTGCCGTGAGCGCCATCCTCCTTGCCTGTGCCGGCAGCGCTCTGGCGGCGCCTCCGGAACGCGAAGCATTCAACGTCAATACCGCCGATGCTGCGACCATCGCCCGTAACATCAAGGGGATCGGGCTCAAGCGGGCCGAGCAGATCGTCGAGTACCGGAAGCAGCATGGCCCCTTTACCGATGCTTATGAGCTGATGGCCATCAAGGGCATCGGCGAGCGCATCATCCGCAACAACGAGAGCCGGATCCGCCTGCGGGATCGCTGACGGATCGACCCCACGGGGGTCCGCTGGCGGGACCGGGGTCATGGTTCAGGGCCGGTCCCCGCAGTAGACTGGTGTGGTCGCGTGAACGAATGGAACCGTGTCCGCTTCACCTGAGAACCTCCAAGCGACCGACCCGCTGGCCGGGCGCCACCTGCTGTTTGTCGTCAACGAGGCACGCTTTCTCGTTTCGCACCGGCTTGCGCTGCTCGAAGAGGCGCTGCGGCACGATATGCGGGTCAGCGTGCTCTGTGGCGTCGACACGGGCGAACAGCTGCTGCGCGACCGTGGCATCGCGGTCCATCCGCTGCTGCTGTCGCGCAGCCATTTCTACCCGAACCGGGAGTGGGCGCTATACCGGCAGCTGAAACGTGAGTACCGGGCGCTCAAGCCCGACATCGCCCATCACGTCACCATCAAGCCGGTCATCTATGGCACCCGGGCCGCGCTCTCCGCCAAAGTGCCGGCGGTGGTGAACGCCGTGCCGGGGATGGGCTTCGTGTTCATCCGCCGCGGCACCTTTGCCGAGGCGCGCCGGCGGCTGGTGTACGAGCTCTATCGCCGCGGACTGCGGCATCCCAACATGCGCGTCATTTTCCAAAACAATGAAGACCTGAAAGGATTTGTCGACAACGATGTGGTGGCCAAGGAGCAGGCGGTGCTGATCCGTGGCAGCGGCGTGGACCTCACCCTGTATCCGCAGGCTGATCCGGATCCGGGGCCGCCGGTCTTCCTGCTGCTTGGGCGGATGCTCACCCATAAGGGGGTGGTCGAGTTTGTCGAGGCTGCACGCACCCTCGGCGCCGAACATCCGGACTGGCGCTTCCAGCTTGTGGGCACCGTTGATCCCGGCAACCCCAGCTCCCTGTCGACGGAGCAGCTCGAGGCCTGGCAGGACGCGGGCGTCGTCGAGTGGCTGGGCTATCAGGCCGACGTGCCGGCCCTGCTCAAGCAGTCGCACGTGGTGGTGCTCCCGTCCTATCGTGAGGGGCTGCCAAAGACACTGCTCGAGGCGTCGGCTGCCGGGCGTGCGATCGTTGCGACCGATGTTCCTGGCTGTCGTGAGGTCGTGCGGCACGGCATGAATGGTCTGCTCGTGCCTGCCCGGGACTCTGCCAGCCTGACGGCCGCGATGCGGCGCCTGGGGTGCTCCCCGGCCGAGCGCCTGCGCATGGGGCGCGCAGGCCGGGTCCGGGCCGAGGCGCTCTATCGCATCGAAGACGTCGTGCAGGACACCTTTCTGATCTACCAGCAGTTGCTGGAGGCCTGATGCGCGTCCTGGTGACCGGCGCCGGCGGCTTCATCGGCCGGGCTCTGGTACCCCGGCTCGTAGACGGCGGGCACACTGTGCGCGCGCTGTGCCGCGGCGCAGTGCTGGACGGCACTACCTATAGTGCTGGTCTGACGCCCGCGCTTGGCGACGCGGACCTCGAAACCCTGTGCGGCCAGCAGCAGGCGGTCGTGCATCTGGCCGGGATCGCCCACGGTGACGCAACCTCGGCAGCCGAACTGCTGCGCTACAACGCCGAGCTGACCGAGCGGGTGTTCCGGGCTGCGCAGGCCGCGGGCGTGGAGCGTTTTGTTTACCTGAGCAGCAGCAAGGTGCTGGGGGACGGCGGCGAAAGACCGCTGCCCGTTCAGGCGCCGCTGAATCCACAGGATTCCTATGCTGCAAGCAAAGCAACCGCGGAGGAGCGGCTTGCTGCAATCGCGCCGGGTCCGACACGGCTTCTTATCCTGCGCCCGCCGTTGGTGTACGGCCCCGGCGTGCGTGCCAACTTCGCGCGGCTGCTGTGGCTGGCGGCGCTGCCGCTGCCGCCGCCGCTCGGTGCCGCAACCGCGCCGCGCAGCTTCATCAGCCTGACCAACCTGACGCAGGGGATAGAGTGCGCGCTGCGCGCACCGGCGGGGACCTACCATCTCGCAGATCCGGACGCCTGGTCGACAGCGGCCATGGCGGCGGTGCTGCGGGCGGCCACGCACCGCGGTTCACGCCTGCTACCGCTCAGCCCCGGGATAGCGCGCGGGCTGCTCACACTGATCGGGCGCGGTGACTGGTTCACGCGCCTGTTTGCACCCTCGGTGCTCGAGACGTCCGGCAGCTTCGAGCAGTTGGCCTTTGAGCCCGCGCCGGCAGCGGCGCACGCAGCGGAGACCATGCGGTGGTACCTGAGTCAGCGGTAGCGCTGCTGTTCCTCGGCTTTGTCGGGACGGGGCTGCTCGAGTTCTTCGTGCTGCGCATCGCCGATGCGCTGCGGCTTTTTGCCGAGCCGAACGAGCGCAGCTCCCACGTGATCCCCACCCCGAGCGTCGGCGGCCTTGCGATTCTGCTGCCGGTCGTGCTGATGCTCGGTGTCAGCATTGCAGCGTTCCCGGCGGTGCTCTGGCTGCTGCTGGCGGCGCTGCTGCTCGCCTCTCTGGGGCTGATTGATGATCTCTTCGGGCTACCGCCCTGGCTGCGGCTGCCGGTGCAGACTCTGGCCTGCAGCTTCGCGCTGAGTGCGCTGCTGCCAGCGGCGCCGGTCTGGTTGCTGCTGCCGGCGCTGCTGGCCTGCCTGTGGCACGTCAACCTGTTCAACTTCATGGATGGCATTGACGGCTTCGCTGGCGTGCAGACCTTCTCTATCGCGCTCGGCCTGCTGGTACTGAACCCGACCATGACACCCTGGGCGGGCTACCTGTGTTGCGTGCTGGCGGGCAGCGCGGTGGGTTTTCTGGTCTACAACTGGGCGCCGGCGCGGATCTTCATGGGCGATGTCGGCAGCACCGCGCTCGGGCTGGTACTGGCTGCCATGGCGCTGCACCTGTGGTGGCTGGATCAGCTGACCGTGGCGGCTGCGCTCATACTGTTTGCAGGCTTCTGGTTCGACGCCAGCTATACGCTCATCGTCCGCGCGCTGACCGGGCAGCGCGTGGTCGAAGCCCATCGGCTGCATGCCTACCAGCGCCTTGCCCGCCGCTACGGGCACGGGCCCGTTAGCCTGGGCTTGCTGCTCCTCAACTTCTGCTGGCTGCTGCCGCTGGCCGCTGCCGCGTCGCGCTGGCCGTTCTTTGCTGCTGTTTGCGGGATCCTTGCCATCGCACCGCTATACTGGGTATGCAAGAATTCGGGCGCCGGGCTGCCGGAGCCGGGCGGTACCGCAACCGCAGCGCAGCCCAGCGTGGGCGCCGGCGAGCAGCGCTCGGAGCAGGACCCCGAGTAATCAACGTCGCGTGCGTGGCCCGGAGTAAGCGCCGGGGTAGATCCGGATGGTCTGCGGACCAAAGGCCGGGACACCAGGAGATGCATGAGCAAGCAACGG
Organism: Pseudomonadota bacterium; assembly: GCA_038757945.1. Lineage (GTDB taxonomy): Bacteria > Pseudomonadota > Gammaproteobacteria > Pseudomonadales > Azotimanducaceae > CALHVX01. The sequence goes on along the minus strand of JBCDGJ010000015.1, from coordinate 17,284 downwards.
TTCTTCCAGCGGATTCATGGTTGGCAGCGGCGCGATAAAGCGCTACTGGCGGGTAGCGTCGACCTGATTTCCGTGCCGGTGGCCCTGTATGCCGCCCTGGGCCTGCGCCTCGGGCAGTGGCTGCCGGATGCCGCGCCGTTCTGGCCCGCCTTTCTGGTAGCGATGGTGGTCAGCATCCCGATCTTCGCCGGCTTCGGGCTTTACCGGCACATGATCAGGCACATCGGTGGCCACGCGTTTACCAGCGTGGCGCAGGGAGCGGGCATCATCGCCATTGCCGTTACTGCGGTGGCCTATATGGTCCCTCTGGCTGGCTTCCCGCGATCGGTGCCGGTGATCTTCTGGTTTCTGCTGCTGAGCTTCGTCATCGGCTCCCGCTACCTGGCGCGAACGATCCTGCTCTGGGATCTGCGCAACGAACGGCCGCAAAATCCGATCCTGATCTTCGGCGCCGGCGAGAAAGGGCTCGAGCTCGCGCGCATTCTGAGGCAGCAGGGTGAGTACGCGCCGACGGCGTTCCTCGACAACAATGTCGGCCTGCAGCACCGCAGCATGGATGGGCTGTACATCTATCCGCCGGATCAGATCGCGCGCGTGTTGCGGCGCACCGGCGCGCAGGAAGTGTTCGTGGCCGTCGCCTCTACGGGCAACGGCGATCGTCGTCAGATCATCGAGTTCCTTGAACCCTACAGCGTGCGGGTGCGGCTGATTCCCGATCTGGCGGAGATTGCCACCGGCCGGCAGAGCCTCGCGAACGTTCGCGACGTGGAGGTCGACGACATCCTTGGCCGCGACGCCGTGGAACCGCTGCCGCACCTGCTGAGCGATTCCGTACAGGGGCGCCGGGTGCTGGTCACCGGCGCAGGCGGTTCGATCGGCTCAGAGCTGGCCCGGCAGATACTGCGGCAGGAGCCGGAAAGCCTGGTGCTGCTGGACCAGTCGGAATACGGCCTTTATGAGATCCAGCGCGAGCTGAAGGCGCTGGCGGCGGTGGAAGGGCTCAAGCTGCCGATCACTCCGGTGCTCGGCTCGGTCGTCAGCCAGCCCTTCATCCTGCGCACCTTCGAGCAGTACGGCATCGAGACGGTGTACCACGCGGCGGCCTATAAGCATGTCGAGCTGGTCGAGCGCAACGCGATCCAGGGGCTCAAGAACAACACCTTCGGCACGCTGCACACGGCCCAGGCGGCGATGGATGCGGGCGTCAACGACTTCATCCTGATCTCAACCGACAAAGCGGTCCGAACTACCAACGTCATGGGTGCGAGCAAGCGGCTCGCCGAGATGGTGCTGCAGGCGCTGCAGGTCAACTCCGATCACACCCGCTTTTCGATGGTCCGGTTCGGCAACGTGCTCGGCTCCTCGGGTTCCGTGGTGCCGCTGTTCATGGAGCAGATAGAGCAGGGCGGGCCGGTCACGGTCACCCACAAGGACGTGACCCGCTATTTCATGACGATCCCCGAAGCCGCGCAGCTCGTCCTGCAGGCGGCGAGCATGGCCGAGGGTGGCGATGTGTTCCTGCTCGATATGGGCAAGCCGGTGAAGATCCTTGATCTCGCCAAGCGGCTGATCCGGCTGAAGGGCTACAGCATTCTTGATGAGGACACGCCGGACGGCGACATCGAAATTCAGATCACGGGCCTGAAGCCTGGCGAGAAGCTGCATGAGGAGCTGCTGGTCGGTGATGCTGTGGCCGGTACAGATCATCGCAAAATCATGCGCGCCGAAGAGGGCTTCGTGCCCTGGACTGAGCTGCGCGGTGCGTTGAACACGCTGGAACAGGCCTGCGACGACTACGACTACGAAGCCATCAAGAGCTTTATCGAGGGTCTGGTGGAGGGGTCGGACATCCGGGTCCAGCTCGGCGATCTGCGGGCGCTGGCCGAGGTTGTGGACTTCAAACCGGTCTATCCGGCCTGACAGGTCTGGCCGGATCGGACGCTATATTTTAGCCGTACTGACTGGCAGTTGACGCAGGTGGACGGTAGCATTCAAGGAGTCTGAATCGGCGGAAGCCCTAAAATCGCCCGAGAGTGATTCAACACGAGCAGCGTTGCTGCTCACCGTTGGCGGGCTTCCACTGGACCACCGCTGCCTCAGGCAGCTCAAAGATGCCCGGGGGGGCGTGGGGTTATGACGCCAAGAGAAGAGCTTGCGATCGTTCGGCGCTGGCGCGCCTATCGGGCGGAGATGCCGGTGAGCAACAAGAGCCTGGCAGCGTTTTACAACGACGAAGTGCGCCAGGATCCCAAGCTGCGCCACTGCAACGTGTTCGAAGTGCTCGACAGCATCACCAACGCCCGCCCGCTCGGTACCGCGCGCTCTTGAGGCGACTCACGCTCGCGTTTCTTGGCCTGCTGCTTGCGGGCTGTACGTCGAGCCCCCTCGATACCCGGGTTCCGCAACGCTTCGATCTGCAAGGTGAGTGGACGCTGGTTGCGGAGCTGTCCGATTCCGTTGCGGCTCAGCCGCGCAATCCGGAGTCCCTACGTCGTGGCGCGCTGCCGCGGCGGCGACCCCGGGGCGGGCTTGCCTTCGTTACCCACGACTTTCCGTCGATCAATGCGCGGCGCATGCGCATCGAGCAGAACCGCGACTCCATGGGCATCGAATACGATCGGGGCCTGTATCGGGACGTCTCCTGGGGCGAACGCGAACGCGGACTATGGCGGGTCGTTGCGGGTTGGAACGAAGAGGGACAACTGGTGATCCGGTCCCGCGCGGCAGACGCGCGCGCGGTGGAGACCCTCTCGCTGGAAGCTGAAGGCGAGCGGCTCCGCATGCATATCAAGATTGATACTGAAGACGAAAATCTTGATCTAACAAGAGTTTACGAGCGAATCTGAAGCGGCCGGCGAGGCGCTAGATCCGTTCCGTCCCCGACGTTCCTTAAGGGAGCGGCTAGCTTGCCATCCGGCTCAGCTGATCTTCTGCCCGCTTGAGGGCCTGTTCCAGCTCCCGCAGGCGTACCGGCTTAGGCACGAAGTCGTCCATTCCCGCAGAGAAGCAGCGCTCCCGGTCCTCGGCCAGCGCATTCGCCGTCATCGCAATGATGAAGGGTTGATGGATGTGGGGGTGAGCACGGATCAGCTCGGTGGCACCGACGCCGTCCAGCCGGGGCATTTGCATGTCCATGAAGACAATGTCGTAGCTCTGCGCCAGCACTTTCTCAACCGCCTCTTCGCCGTCTGCGGCGAGTTCGGCATCAATGCTGAAGCGTTCGAGCATCTTTAGCGCAACCTGCTGGTTGACCAGGTTGTCTTCCACCAGCAGCACGCGCCGGCGCTGGAAGTCCTGTGGCAGCGCGGCCGGTTCCATTCGTGCTGTGGGCGCGCTGACGACCAGCGGCAATGCAATATCCAGCACGAAGCGCGAACCGCTATCCCCGGCGCTGCTCGCAGCCAGCGTGCCACCCATGAGCTCTGCCAGCTGGCGGCTGATGGAGAGGCCGAGGCCGGTACCGCCGTAGCGGCGCGTGATCGAGGCATCGGCCTGGGCAAAGGGCTGAAACAGTGACTCGATCTGGTCCGGCTCGATGCCGATACCGGTGTCTTCGACGGTGAAGCGCAGGCGCAGCTGCGCCTGCGCACCGAAGCGCGCGTGCGGCTCCTGCGTGACGGTCAGGCGCACGCTGCCAGCGTTGGTGAACTTGATCGCGTTCGATATCAGGTTGTTGAGGATCTGCCGCAGCCGGTCCGCATCGCCGAGCACGCGGAACTGGCCCTCTTTCAGGTTGGTGAGATTCAGGCTCAGCGCCAGCCCTTTGCCTTCGGCAACGCTTTTGAACAGCGCGGTCGACTCGCGTGCGAGCGCCGCGGGATCGAAGGGCGCCGGCTCCAGCGTCAGCTCACCGGCGTCGATCTTCGAAAAATCGAGGATCTCATTGATGATCTTCAGCAGGATCTCACCGGAGCGGTTGATCGTCTCGACCAGCTTGCCGGCGTCCTGCGGCAGATCCATTTCCGAGAGGATCGACGTCATGCCGATCACGCCGTTCATGGGCGTGCGGATCTCGTGGCTCATGTTAGCCAGGAACTGGCTGCGCGCCGCGGCGGCCTGCTCGGCGATCTGCCGTGCCGTCTCGAGCTCCTGCTCCTTGGCGAGGCGATCGGTGATGTCGGTGATCACCCCAAGGATCTTGGTGATCCGGCCGTCGGTCCGGATCGCGTCGGCACGGTTTTCGACGGTAATGCGCTCGCCGTTCTGCAGCAGCATTTCGTGGGTCACGCACATGGGCTCGCCGGTGGCCATCGTCTGCAGCGCCTCGTTCACCGCTTCCGGCGAGGTCGCCTGCACATGCGGCAACAGGTCCTCCAGCGACTGATGGAGGTTCGGGGTGTCATCAGGAATGCGCAGGATCTTCCGGGCACTGTCGGTAACGGAGTAGCGTTCGGTGGTCAGGTCGTACTGCCAGCCCCCCACTTTGGCAATCTCCTGCGAACGATCGAGCAGCAGCTTGGTTTCCCGCAGCATGGTCTCGCGCTCAACCTGCTGCTGAATGTCGACGACGCGCGCCACCATCAGCTGCTCATGGTTCCCGGTAGCGCTCAGGCGCTGGAAGCTCAGGTCTGCCCAGAACCGGTCGCCGTCGGTGCGCGCGAGCTCCACGTTGCCGCGCCAACCGTCGCCGCGTAGCGCCTCCCGGATCCGTGCCTCTGCGTCGTTCGGAAAAGCGCGGCCAAAAGCCGTGCGGATCAGTTGCGCCGTCTCTTGTGGATCTTCGGTCTGGAACAGCGTCAGCGCGCTGCGGTTGGCGGCGATCACCTCGAGCGTATCGGCGTAACCGTAGACGATTGCGTCCGGCGACTGCTCGAAGAGGGCAGTCTTGATGACCTCTGCCCGCGACTGGTCTTCCCGCGCTCGCAGAACCGAACTCATGAGCACGTACATCGAGAAACAGTAGACGGCAATCAGTGCTGAGAATGTCTTTGGATCCAGCTGCGGTGCCCGGGTCTGAAAGGCAGTAGCAATCAGTGTCAGCAGGGCGATCAGCAGATAGGCCCTGAGCAGCGGCCGATGTACGAACATCCAGGCGCCGATGCCGATGGCAATCAGACTGCCAATCACCTTGCCGAGCGCGATGTCTGACAGGTAGATGGAGTAACAGGCGTGCGCCTGATACATCAGCATCAGCACAAAGGCGGTGGACTGCGGCCAACGCTGAATGAACGACCAGCGGTAGCTCAGAACGATGTACAGCCCCATCGCCAGCAGCACTGCGCCGCGGGTATAAATGGCCGAGCCTTCTGGCCGGATAAGAGCAAAAGCCGCCCCGGCAACCGCAATTACGCCCACACCCACCGAGATCACGGTCCGGTAGAACCGGACCGGATCGTCGGAGTAGGGCGTGAAGGCGGTAGCGGACATGCCTTGAGTCTAGACGCAAGGATTGAGGTTGCTTGAGGGCGGGGAAGGGCCTTGTTGGAGGTGCGTGGACACCGGGTTCGGCCGGGCGACGCCGAGGACATCCCAACTGCAATGGTCGGGCTTGAGCTCACCAGGAGAGGGGGGCTGAAGGGGGCTTGCAAAAGACGCTGGCCGCTTTACACTGCGCGGTCTCGCTTTTTCGAGTTCTTCCGCCTTAGCTCAGTTGGTAGAGCAGCTGACTGTTAATCAGCGGGTCGCTGGTTCGAGCCCAGCAGGCGGAGCCATCTCTTTCCATACTAATCAGAGAGCTAGTGAGCCAGTAGGTCCGCTGGCTGGCGCCTTATGTGCGGCTGGTAGGGCCCAACCCTATGGGCAACCCGGCCTACTTCACCCTCCAGCAAGGCCTCCTGCGTTAGATCAATCAGTTCACACCGGTTGTGGCTCCATTCAGCGCACAGGTGTAATCCTAGTTCGAGCTCAGGGTCCGAGTAACATCGATGCACAGTGTCGTGGATTCACCCCCGTTGATGTCGGATCCCGTGTCCACCGAGCACGCCGTCACGATCAGCAGTAGGTCGATTTCTGCCTGTAGTTCAACGTGATCGCCAGCCCTTGTCAGCGCACACGCAGCGCTGAGCGTCCCGTCCGAACTGACCGGGGTGTTCTGAAAGAAGTTGACCGGTGCGGGCACGAAGGTGTCGTCGACTCCCAGAGACCGTGCTACTTCTTGATAGTTCTCATGGCAGTTGCGGTGCGCGGTTCCACCCCCGAGGATTTCGTGCAGGCCGGGGTCACAGCTGGCATATAGCGTGTCGTGCACGCCGGGCGTGTGGTCTGCCACAAACCGTAGAATCGGACGATAGTGGTTGGTGAAGAAGTACTGATCGACCGCTGGAAACAATCGTCGCGTCAGCGCTCTGGTGCGGGCAGTGCAAAGAAACTCGGTTGGGTTGTCTTTCACTAGTACGAATAAGTCTGCAACCTGGTGGCCCTCGACGTCAGTCAAACGAATTGTTGAGCCGGCGTCTACGGCGATTCCCCTGCCTGCGTAACCTGGCACCTCCACCGTGACAGTCTCGGTCATGTCCGCCTCCTCAAGGCTCTTTGCTTTGGTAAACAATTTTGCCACCGACCATCGTCAGCAGGACGCGCGTCTTGTGAATGTCGTAGGGAGAAATCTCGAACAAGTTCTGATCCAGCACAACCAGGTCTGCGAGTTTCCCCACTTCAATCGTTCCGGTCTTATCCTCCTGATGCATCAGATACGCGGCGTTGGCCGTGTAGGCGCGAATGGCGTCTGCCATGCTGATGCGCTCTCGTGCTTCGAGGGTGTATTCCTCTGGCGAAGTGGCTCCGATGTGTCGGCGGGTTACGGCAGCTTGTAGACCAATGAGCGGCGAGAGCGTGCCAGCGCTCCAGTCGCTGCTGAGCACAAGTCTGGATCCGTGGTCCAGATAGCTTTGCAGTGGCGTGATGCGGAGTCCTCGCAGGTTACTGATCGCAAGCAGATGCACCGACGCGGCCGGCGATTGCGGCATGCCGTAGCTCATCTGCGGGTTTGGCAGAACGCCGAGCTCCGCGAACCTCGGGATGTCGCGTTCTCGGACGGCTTCAAGATGAACCATGTGATGGCGGCGATCCAGATTGCCGGTCGTGTGCGCAGTGCTTTCGACTGCGTTCAGCGCCTCGTGTACTGCGGCATCACCGATCGCGTGCAGGTGGAACTGAAAGCCGTGAGGTGCAAGCTCAGTGATATAGCGTGACACGCGGTCACCGGTGAAGTAGTTCAAGCCAAACTCGCCGGTTGTGCCGACGTACGGGCTGGTCAGCTTGGCAGTGCGCGATTGCAGGATGCCGTCGATGTACATCTTGATCTGATTGATCTTCAGGCGGGCATCCGGTTCGTTACGGTACTGCTCGCGCAGCCGCGTAATCTGCTCGTCATCAAGGTGGTTGGGGTAGGCCCAGAGGGAGAGTTGGGCCCTGGCGGTAAGGCCGCCCGTCATCTCGAGCAGATCGTATAGACCGATCATATCGGGGAAGACCATCGCATCCACAAACGACGTGATTCCGTTTGCATTGATCAGCGCAATCCCTTCGCGGAGCGCGCTGAAGGCACGCCAGATGCTCTCCAGCAACGGTGCCTCCAAGGCGGCCTGATCCTGAACCAGGTCTTGTGCGACGTCGCGCAGGATGCCGGTCGGTTCACCGTTGGCGTCACGCAGGATACGGCCGCCGATGGGATCTGAAGTTGACGCATCGATTCCTGCGCGGCTCAGTGCTTCAGAGTTAGCCCAGGCTGAGTGTCCGTACTGATCCTGCAGTACGATGGGACCGTCGAAATCCAACGCATCCAGCATGCGGCGATCAGGAAAAGACTCGCCGTCGAAGTCTTTATCTTTCCAGCCGTAGCCGACCAGCCAGTCCCCGCGTATGCCGATCTCTTCCTCAAAGCACACAGAGAGCGCCCTGACCAGGTTATGCCTGCCTTTGCCGGAGACATCGCACATGGATTCTGTGATCGCAGCTATCGGGTGGATGTGCGTGTCATGAAAACCGGGGAGTAGCATCTTCCCATCAAGGTTGACGACATCCGTACGTGGGCCAGCCAGTTGGCTGATCTCTTCGGTTGAGCCCACATGGGTTATGTGCCCATCGCGGATGGCCACTGCCTCGACCCATTCGTTCGCTGGGTCCAAGGTATACACAGCGCCATCTAAGAAGATGCTGTCCGGGGAGCCGTCCTTGCCACACCCGGCGAGGAGGCACAGCAGCGCAATGGCTGCCCAGCTCGGTCTCATGAGCGCGCACTCTTTCTTGCGCTTCTGCTGCGCTTGCCAGGGGCCACTTCGCTCGTGTTCCCGTAGCGCGTTGCAATGAACTGCAGCAGCGCCTCGCGCAGCGCTTCGGCGTCCCCTTCAAACGGCCCGCCGGGTCCAGAGATCAACAGCGACCCCTCGCCGAAAGAAACCAGCGCCATGGCTTCGAGTCTGGGTGACGGGCTGCCGGCCCGCGCGAGCTCCGACTCGAAGAGGGCGATCGTCTTCCGATGGATGTGATCGAGGGCATCCTTGAGCGTCGGTTCCACACGTGACATCGCCCACAGTTGCGGCCACAGGAGTTTTGCCGAGCGCAGGTTCTCGCCGACGGAGTCGGTCATGTACCACTGCGTCAGATTGAGCAGCGTCGGTTGGTAGTTGGTCGTGCGCTCCAGTTCCTCCAGCGAACGCCCGTATTCACCGCCGATGTGTTTTGCCAGCGATACGAGCAGGTCATCCCAGGTAGGAAAGTGATATTGCAGTGCGCCGAGCTTCAGGCCGCTCGCCCGCGCTAACGCGCGCAGAGTGAGCTTGCCGTACCCCTCGGTGGCGATGATTTCGAGCGCCACTTGCAGAATTTCTGTTTTCCGGTCGGTCATCCCAAAAATCTATGGCCGCATATATGTCATCCGACATGTTAATATATGTCATATGACATGCCAAGTCGACACCTTCCGACTCGGAGCGCTCACGGGTGCGGTCAGGATGGAAGGGTGCGGAATCAAGCCGGCGGTGCCGTGTTCCGCGCCTGCGAGAGACTAGCGGGGTGATTGCTGCAGACTGGCCGAATGTGGGTCGGTGATTGGTAACTGCTGGCCACGTTCCTTGGTGAGCCGCAGCTCAACCTCGATCCAGAATGCCAGGCCGCGAGCTGTTTCAGTGAACAAGGGCAAACCCATGCCCGCTCATGGCGCGTTCCCATAAATGACGTCGTTCCAAACGGATCCAACGGTACGGCCGAGCTCCGAAGGACTGGTCGGATTGTCTCGCCAAAGATCATCCATCCACGCCCCAAAGTTCATGAATACCAGAGCCCGCGCGGCGCTAGCCGGGTCGGATACGTTTGAGCGCCCCTCTTCGACCTGCTTCTCGATGAATTCCTTCGCCTGGTCGAAGTAGAAGTCCAGGATCCTCGACTTCCATTGGCTGTAGATTTTTTCGCTTGAGTTCGCCGCTCGTATCGCAGCGCTGAGCACTCTGCGATGACGTCGTCCCGCAGCCAGCATCGCCGTCAGGTGTACCACCGTATCTTCGCGTCGATCGGTGGAGGTCTGTCGGCCCTGCAACCAGGGCTCCACTGCGTCCTTAACGTCTGCCTCGAGGTCCAGAAGGAGTTCCAGGATCACTTCATCAAGGCTCTTGAAGTAGTGATAGAAGCTCGACTGTCTCATCCCCACTCGGCGCATCACGGCGGAGACAGAGATTCGCCCGTCTGACGACTCTTCGATCTCTGCGCGGGCGGCTTCGACGATCTCGCGCCGAGCGACCGCTGGGGGTCTTCTGATCCTGGGCTCTGCCTTGGAGGATGAGGATTTCTTCATGAATTCAGTCCTTTACGCGGCTGCCAGTACTTTTATCGATAGTTTATCAATAAAAAGCTTGACCTATCGCGGCGAGTGTAGTCCTCTATTGATAACCTATAGATAGCCGTGAAACAGGCTCTGGCCTGTCCAGGGCAGCGCAGAGGGAATCAGGGCGTGGCAAGAGATCTACTCAACAAGATCGCAGTGGTGACTGGTGCTGCGCAGGGCATCGGGCGGGCCATCGCGATCACGCTTGCTGAAAGAGGCGCAACCGTACTGGTGACGGACATCGACGAGGTGGGCGGTGCTGAGACTATTGCGTTGGTGGAGGCTGCGGGTGGCTCTGCAACCTATGCGCATTGCAATGTGACTGAGGCGGAGGACGTAACCAACACCATGCGCAGGGCGCATGAAGAGCTTGGTGGCCTGTCCATCCTCGTGAACAACGCCGGCACGGAAGGGCAGATCAAACCCCTCTATGACTATGACGATGACGAGTTTGAGCGGGTGCATGCGGTTACCTCGCGCAGCGTTTATCTAGGCACCAAGTATGCGGCTCGGGTGATGCGCAGCATCAACAAAGGCGGAAACATCATCAACATCGCTTCCGTCGCTGGGATGTTGGGCCTTGAAAATGGCATCGCCTACAGCGCGGCGAAACACGCTGTGCTTGGTATGACGAGGACGGCCGCCCTCGACCTGGCGGGTGACAGAATCCGGGTCAATGCGGTGTGCCCTGGGATCATTCGCACACGGATGGCTGGAGCGCCCGTCGAAGCATTGGGTGGGGCTTCGATGGCTGACGTGGCCGATACCTTGCACCCCATCGGGCGGATCGGTGAACCCTCAGAGGTGGCGGAGCTCGTCGCGTGGCTGGCCTCGGACCGGTCGTCCTTCTGCACCGGCGCGGCCTACAACGTGGATGGGGGCTATGCAGCGCGTTGAGCGGGTGATCCTGGCTCGCAATTGCCATTCATAGAGGGGAGAAGAACCATGATTCGACCGACCGAGACCAACGCGTCGTCCGAAGGCGCCTGGACCAATGGCGAGCGGCAGCCGCGCATTGCCATTATCGGTTCAGGATTCTCCGGTATTGGTGCCATGATCAAGCTGAAGGCGAAGGGCTTTACCGATCTCACCTGCTTCGAGAAAGAGCACGACCTCGGTGGAACCTGGCGCGATAACCGTTACCCTGGCCTGTCCTGCGATGTGCCGTCGCACTGGTATTCCTACTCCTTTGAGCGCAACCCGGATTGGAGCCATCGCTTCTCGCATGGCCAGGATATTCTGACCTACATTCGCTTCGTGGCCGAGAAATACGATGTTCGCCGTCATATCCGGTTTGACGCTCAAGTTGTCGAGTTACGCTACCACGGATCCACCTGGAAGCTGGTGACCAGGGATGGTCATAGCGGCGAGTACGACATCGTCGTCGCAGCCACAGGGGTGCTCGTCCATCCCAGATACCCCGAAATTGAGGGTTTGGACTCCTTTGCCGGAGAAATGTGGCATTCCGCGCGTTGGCGGGATGACTACCCGCTCGAGGGCAAACGTGTTGGCATCGTCGGAACCGGATCCACATCGTGTCAGATTGTCGGCGCGATCGCCGAGAGTGTTTCGCAGCTTGATGTCTACCAGCGTACTCCGCAGTGGCTGATCCGCCTGCCACAGAAAGAGTACAGCGATAGCTGGAAGGCGGCCTTGCGACACGTGCCGGGTTTGCAGATGTCGATCCGCCGCCTGCTGCGGTGGTACGCCGAACGCACCTTCGGGCGGGCCGTGATGGGGAACGAGCGCGAGCAGCAAGCCCTTCAGGAACAGTGTGAGAAACACCTGGAGGAGGCTGTTCCTGATCCGGTGCTGCGAGAAAAGCTCACGCCGGACTATAAGGCAACCTGTAAGCGGTTGATCGTCTGCTCTACCTTCTATCCCGCCCTGATGCGTGACAACGTCGATCTCGTTACCACGGGTATCGAGAACATCGTGCCGGAGGGGGTTGTGTTATCTGATGGGAAGCTCCGGCCGCTCGACGTTCTGATTCTCGCGACCGGGTTCTACGCCGCCAACTTCATTTTGCCGACCAAAGTTGTGGGAGAGGGTGGCATTGATCTGGAGGCGTTCTGGAACGGATCGCCGCGCGCACACCGCGCGTTGACCGTACCGGGATTCCCGAACTTCTTCCTGTTGGAGGGACCAACCGGTGTCTTCGGAAACGCCTCACTGATCGAACTCGCCGAGGTTCAGATCGACTATCTGGTGGCATGCTTGACTGAGATGAAGAGCAGAGGGGCGACGGCTATGGCGCCTAGAGCAGACTCCTTTCAGTCCTATAACGAGCACCTGGCCAGGGGCGTGGCTCACACAACCTGGGCTACCGGAGGCTGTGACAGTTGGTATCTTGATGCATCCGGTACGCCCAACCTCTATCCGTATGCCCCGGCGCAGTACCGCCACGATATGCGGAATCCCGACTTCTCTGAGTATCGTTTTGCTTAACGGAGGGTCAGATTGTCCTTCGTTGCAGTTCGTTTTGCAGACAGACGAGGTCTGGACAAATCACTCGCGGGTCGGTCATTCGGCTTGCAGATTTGTACGCTCTTTGCCCATTAGCCATCAGACCAGGAGATAGTGCATGAAAACTGCGATTGCAGAGATGTTTGGTATTGAACATCCGATCATTCAGGGGGGGATGCACTATGTTGGGTTTGCCGAAATGGCGGCTGCTGTCTCCAATGCTGGCGGATTGGGGATCATCACCGGACTAACCCAAGGTACACCGGCGAAGCTTGCGAATGAGATTGCGCGTTGCAAGGGCATGACCGACAAGCCGTTTGGCGTGAACCTTACGTTCCTGCCTTCCCTGAACCCCCCTGACTATCCCGGGCTTGTAGAGGCCATCATCGATGGCGGAGTGAAGGTGGTGGAAACCGCCGGCCGAAACCCGAAGGAGGTGCTCCCAGCCCTGAAAGATGCTGGCATCAAGGTGATTCACAAGTGCACCAGCGTACGCCACTCCCTGAAGGCGCAGGCCATTGGTTGTGATGCGGTATCGGTCGATGGGTTTGAGTGTGGTGGTCACCCGGGCGAAGACGATGCTCCCAACTTTATTCTCCTGCCCCGCGCTGCCGATGAACTCGAGATTCCGTTTGTATCTTCTGGCGGGATGGCTGACGGGCGCTCGCTTGTTGCCAGCCTGGCGATGGGGGCGCAGGGGATGAACATGGGTACCCGCTTAATTGCAACGAAAGAGGCACCAGTCCACGACAACGTAAAGCGGGCGATTGTAGAGGCGAGCGAACTGGATACCCGACTGGTCATGCGCCCGCTGCGTAACACTGAGCGTGTACTCAACAATGCTGGCGTTGAGCGATTGCTGAAGAAGGAACGTGAACTCGGAGATACTCTGACGATCGAAGACATCCTTCCCGAAGTTGCCGGCGTGTATCCCGCGATCATGCAGGACGGAGACATGGAAAAGGGTGCATGGAGCTGTGGGATGGTAGCTGGTCTCATCAACGACATACCAACGTGCAAAGAGCTGATTGATAGCATCATGGAGGAGGCCCAAACGATCCTTGCTCGTATGAATGCGCTGAGCGTCGTTTAAAGAGCCTCGATTCAGAGCAAGGCAACGCTGTCCGGAGCCCAAGGCCATGAGAGTGTGGGGCCGCTTGGGCGAGCTGAATTCGTTGATCCGTGTGGCAGGAACACGGCAGGATGGTGAAGCGCGCTTTGTTCACTTCAGCCGCTGCCCGAGTTGCTTGAGCAGATATCCATTATTGAGACAGGCAAGCTAATCGGAGGATGACAGATGACCGTCAACGAGATGCAGCGACCATTCCTGATCCTGGTTGGCGTTGCCTTAGCGCCGGTAGCGTTCGCCTATGGGATCGTACCGGAGGTAACGATGCCGCTCCTATTTGACGTAGACGCATCCGAAGTAGGTGTGCGCAACATTTTTCGAGCGGTAATGGGGCTGTATCTGGCGCTGGCCGGATTTTGGATCCTGGGTGGTGTACGGCCTGCCTTACGCCGCGGTGCACTGTGGAGCTTGATTATGTTTATGAGCGGCGTCGGGGCAGGACGAAGCTTGAGCATGGTGCTCGATGGCTGGCCGCACCCGCTTCTGGTGTTCTTCACCGGGGTAGAGGTGCTCGTAGCGTTGGCAGGGGTAGTTCTGCTGAGAGCGCAGCAGGAGGATGCGATTTAGACATTGATTCGCCAAGGCATGGAGAGATGAGACTTTCTCTGTTGCCAACTGGTTTATTGGAATTTCTCCTCAGCTGAACAGCGGGAACAGCCTGGTTCAAATGGTTGCGCCGCCGTCTCCTGAGCCATTTCCTGCCTCATCGTTCACCGCACGGACCTTTGCCTCCCACGTAAAGCTACGCGTAGCGACGTGAATGGAGACCGCCAACGAGCATCTTCGGGCCAATCCCTCCACCCCTTGAGGCGGACGAACACGTTGGACCTCAATGGTTCGTAGTCATCGAAGATCGGCATTTCATGTCCGTAGTCTGTTCGGCAGGCTCGAACATGACTAAGCTGTTGCAGAACCTGCGATGCGCGCTCGGTAAACCCGGGTTCGAAGCGCTTTCTATCATCAACCTATGTCTGGCCGTGCGCAGCAGGCGCGGGCACCCACGGACAGATGGCGCGGTTCATCCGATTCGTGGATGCTCTGCCCAAGTCGGGTTTGCCTGACGGGGTGCCTCAAGCGGCTCCGGGCCAGGTTCGTGTTTATCGGTACACTTCGACGCTTTGACAGTAGAGGCTAACCCGGAAAACGGGCTGGCGGTGCAGGGTGTTGAGGTACTGCGTGCGTCGCTGCGGTATGGGTGGCGGGGTCGCCCCTCAAGCGAGTGGCCGACCTAATTTGATAAGAAATCGGTACTCCGGAGGGAGAGATCACAACTGAAGTCCACCGGGCACAGGGCCTGCAGTATCGCAAGGAAATTGACGGCCTCAGATCCCTCGCTGTCTTGCCGGTCGTGTTCTTCCACGCAGGCGTTCAGCCTTTCAGCGGCGGTTACGTTGGCGTAGATGTGTTCTTCGTGATCAGCGGCTACCTGATTACGTCAATCCTTGCCGCGGAAAACGCGAGCGGTCGCTTCAGCCTTCTGGCGTTTTACGAACGTCGAGCCCGTCGCATTCTGCCGGCGCTGTTCTTCGTGATGCTCTGTTGTACGCCGATCGCTTGGCTGCTCCTCCTGCCCAGTCAGCTCGAAGAGTTTGCTCAAAGCGTTGTCGCTGTGAGTTTCTTCGTCTCGAACGTCTTTTTCTGGCAGCAAAGCGGCTACTTCGGCAGTGAGGCGGAGGAGCAGCCACTGCTTCACACCTGGAGCCTCGCTGTTGAGGAGCAGTACTACCTGCTGTTCCCGGTGCTTCTCCTGTTTCTCTGGCGGCAGGGCGATAAACGCATCATCTATACGCTGGTGGTGCTGAGCGCAATCAGCCTGGCGGCAAGTGAGTGGGGTGCCCGAGCGGCTCCCACTGCGAACTTCTACCTGACACACTCGCGAGTCTGGGAGTTGCTGGCCGGATCCATCACGGCTTTCCTGGTCCGCAGCCAGGGGGTGAGGTCGAGTGATGCTCTGTCGCTACTCGGCGTTTGCGCGATTCTCATTCCGGTGTTTCTGTACGACGATCTGACGCCGTTTCCCAGTGTCTACGCGCTGATCCCAGTCGTCGGCACTTGCCTCATCATTCTGTACTGTGATGGCAATACCATGGTCGGCAGGATTATCAAGCTGCCGCCCCTGGTTGGCGTGGGACTCATCAGCTACTCCTTTTATCTCTGGCACCAACCGGTGTTTGCTTTTGCAAGGTTGGCCAGTGACGAACCCCTGCGCGGTGGCTTCATGCTGTCGCTTATCACGCTGGCGCTGGTCGGTGCTTACTTAAGCTGGCGCTTCATAGAGCAGCCCTTTAGAGAGAAACGTTTTCTTTCGCGCAACGCGATCTTTGGGCTGTCTGTTGCAGCTGCAGTTGCGTTTGGGGCTGTCGGGCTTACGGTCGCTGCTAACATTCGTGCCGCAAAAGGTCAGGAAATCGTTGTGCCGGTTGCGATCTCAACCGATGCTGATTTTGTGGTTGTGGGTGATTCGCACGCAGAGCATCTGATTGACGGGCTTCGGTCGATCAGCAGTGGCACCGTGCTGGACATGACGAGTGCCGGCTGTATTCCGTTTAGAGACGTCGATCGCTACGACACCCGGTTTGTCAAGGGCGCCTGTGCTGCGAAGATGAATCGATTTATCGATCGCTTGGGCCGCTTTGATAAGCCGGCCACTGTGGTCCTCTCGACGATGGGCCCGGTCTATCTCGATGGGACTGCCTTTAAGGGCATGGACAAGGCGCGGGTTAAGGGTCAGGACGTCGCGCTTATCTCTGATACCAGCGTCGAAGATCATTACGAGATTTTTGAGATTGGGCTGCGTCAGACGTTGCGCGAGCTGTTGCAGAACAAGAAGTTGAAGCTTGTCTTTGCAATCGATGTTCCCGAGTTGGGGATTAGCTTTGGATGCAGGGAGTCACACAAGTCCGCAGAAGTGCAAGGTAAGGCGCTTTCGATGCTATCAGACCCCTTGAAGACAGCTGCGAGCGAGTGCCGGGTCTCCAGGCTTGATTATGATGAAAGAGCGTCGCGCTACAAAACGCTTGTGAGGTCGATCGTCAGGGATTTTCCAGAAGTGATGCTGTTCGATCCCACGCCGCATTTCTGCGACTTGAACACCTGCTACGGCTACATCGATGGGTTCGGCTTTCTCTATCGGGACTACGATCATCTTAGTGCCAATGGCAGCAACTACTTTGCCTCGGCTCTGGTGAGCGCCATTCGAGTCGCTGATTAGGCCCGACTGAAGAAAGAAATTCCTCTCAGCACTCGCCCGCAAGCGGACCGAGCGACGGTCCCGCCTGCTCGCGAGATGCCATCTGCCCGCCCAGGGGCCCGAAGAGCGGCTGCGCGACGATCTGTGCGACAACACACTGCAGCGATGAACTTTTGCCACGGCGAAGAATCACAGCATAAGTCTACTATCGGGTGGCAACATGCAGCTATCACGCGTTCTTCTATCCATCACTTTGATCCTCAGCGCCAGTCTCAGTCGGGCGGAGGCCTGGTCCGTGACGAGCCCCGCACAGCAGGCGCAACTGGTGGAGCTCTTTACCTCCGAAGGGTGTAGCAGTTGCCCACCCGCCGACCGGTGGCTCTCCAGCCTGAAAGGCCAACCCGAACTGTTCCGGAGCGTGGTTCCCGTTGCCTATCACGTCACCTACTGGGACTACCTTGGGTGGGAAGACACGTTGGGCCTGGCCGCACATGACCAGCGCCACAGGCGGCAGGCTGCGTTTGCCGGATCAGGCGTCTACACGCCCGGCGTGTTCCGGCAGGGCAAGGAGTGGCGCAGCTGGCGTCGCCATAGTAGGGGGATGATGCCCGCTGGAGCGCGGAGCGTGGGCGAACTCACCGCTCGCGGGGCAGACGGTCGGATCACAGTGAGCTTCACTCCGGAGCCTGGGGTTAAGGTGCTGTCCCCCGAAGTGTTTGTGACCTTTCTCCGAATGGATCAG